>QHZW01000328.1 GCA_003224815.1 Acidobacteriota bacterium
AAGGAAGTCCTGGGACTGTGGGTGGCGCAGCAGGAGGGAGCCAAATTCTGGCTGCAAGTGCTGACCGAGCTGAAGAACCGTGGGGTGAAGGATATCTTCATCGCCTGCGTGGATGGGCTGAAAGGATTTCCCGAGGCCATCGAAGCGCTGTATCCGCAGACCGAGGTGCAGCTATGCATCGTGCATCTGGTGCGGGCGTCGCTGAACTATGTGCCCTGGAAGCACCGCAAGTTGGTGGCGGCCGATCTGCGGCAGGTCTATCGAGCGGCCACGGCGGAAGAAGCCCGGCAGCATCTGGAGGCGATGATGCTGAAGTGGACGACCTATCCCAGCGTGGGGCAAGTGTGGCAACGGAACTGGGAGCGGATCACGCCGTTTTTCCATTATCCGGCTGATATTCGCAAGGCGATTTACACCACCAACAGCGTGGAGGCATTGCATCGTTCGTTGCGCAAGATTATTAAAACCCGGGGTGCGTTTCCCAACGAAGAATCGGCGCTGAAGTTGCTGTTTTTGGCGATTCGGCAAGCCGCCAAGAAGTGGACGATGCCGGTGAACAACTGGAGCCAAGCATTAAATTACTTCACCGTCCTGTGGCCCGAGCGCATGACCAGGCCAGGGAGATTAGCATAATGCAATCTCAGCTTTTTCTACGTGGATATGCAAGGGAAGGGGGCACCCCTTCCCTTGCAACCCATCCCCAAGAGCAACCACAACACCAAGACCAAAACCAAGAACAACAACAAAATCAAGGTCGTTTACACAGAGAACTTGACAGATCCGCCTGCCAGGCTTCCACATTCAACCACTTTATTTAATCCCGGAGCCGTGACCCTCTGACCCTCTGACCCGCAGCCCCTACGATCCTCACGATCCCGCGTCTCCACCGTCTTGCCCTGCTCCACAAACATCTGCACCCATCCCAGGACGCGCTTCCAACCTTCGCTGTGCCCCTTGGCGGCCTGCACATTCCCCGCAAACCCAGAATGATGAATTTTGACCAGCGTCCCGGTTCCAACGCGCGCCGGTCCCTGATGTTGCAGGCCGTGAACATCACGCGGCTCCAGTTCCCAACGCACAATCGTTTTCTGCATTCCGGCATAGCTGGGAATCCAGGTTTGCACGAGGAGGCGTGGCGCATCGATTTCTAGATATTCGCCCTCGACGGTAAACTTCGTGCCATCGTCCCCGACCCCTTCGCTCAACCATTTACCGCCAGGGCGAACGTCGGCTTTGGCGTTGATGATGCGGTACATGCCTTTTTGTCCCCACCATTGCGCCGTTTGCTTTGGATCTGTGATGGCCTCGAAGACACGGGCTGGTGGAGCTGCGATGAAAATCTCTGCCAGCACTACGTCATTGTCGGGAGTGATTTGTGCGGTCGTCATTTCAATTTCTTATTTCGAAAGTCTCGCCTGTCTCGATGAATGCTTTCAGCCAACCAAGTGAGGCGCTCCAACCGGTATTGTGGCTCTTTGCCTGATCCAGGTGACCGGCGAAACCAGAGTGGCGGACCTTGACCAACGTACCCGTTCCAATTCGATGTGTGCCGCTGCCGTGCAGTTCGCGAACTTCACGGGGCTCAAGTTCCCAGCGCACGATGGTCTGGAAATCGCCGACGAAATCAGCAGTGCGCGTTTGCACCAGCAACCGCGGCGGATCAACTTCAACGTATTCGCCTTCCATGTGAAAAGGCGTATCGTTCGGCCCAACGCCCTCGTACGACCACTTGCCGCCGACTCGCAGATCGTATTTGGTTTCTGTGACGCGAAACACGCCTTTCTGTCCCCACCATTGAACGAGTTGCTTGGGATCGGCAATTGCTTCAAAGACGCGAGCTGGCGGAGCCGCAATGAAGACCTCCGCCAGGATCGCATCGTTATCGGGAGTGAGTTGCGCAGTCGCCATTTACTTTCTCGTGCTGACGGTTTCGTCCCTCTCAACAAAGCCTTGCAGCCAGCCAAGAACCAGGTTCCAGCCTGTGCTGTGGCCAGTGGTCTGTTCGGCGTCGCCGGCGAATCCAGTATGAGTCAGCTTCACCAGTGTCCCACCACTCTGGTTCTCAAGTTCCCATACAACCTTAGTGTTCTTTGGCAGCCAACTTGAAATCCATGTGTATGAAAGGCGGCGCGGCGGATCAATCTCGAGGAATTCGCCATGTACATTAATATCGCCCATTTTCATGGAACCACCAGCGGTTGACCACTTCCCTCCCACGCGCGTGTCCATGATGAATTCACTGAGATGATAACGGTCATTTTGTCCCCACCAGCGGACCGCCTGCTTCGGGTCAGTAAGGGCCTCGAATATCCGCTCGCGTGGCGCCGCAATAAAAATTTCACACGTGACTACGTTGTTGTCGGAGCTGATCTGCGATACAGGAATAATGCTGAGTGTCGCCATATACCATCCTCACACAAAATTGAACTGCTCTCTATGTCATCCCGACCAAGCGCGATGAGCGGCAGCCCGCGCATCGCGTGCGTGGAGGGACCTGCTGTTCCCTTGAGCGATGAACTTCTACGCTTTCGGTTTCCACAACGCAAAGTGCGCGCCGGTCGGATCGGCAAGCACACTGAACGAGCCGTAGTCTGGAATTTCTGTGACATCCTTCATCACGTTTGCGCCCAGAGACTTCGCCTTTTTGGTTGACGCCTGAATGTCATCTACCAGAACGTAGGCCAGCCAGAACGACGGCGCTCCAGGTACCGGATTTTTCATCATGCCTCCGCCCGTGCCTTCGCCGACGCGGATCATTGTGTAATCGCCACCGGGGGACGGCATGTCTTCGAGCTTCCACTCGAACAGCTTGCTGTAAAAATCTTTTGCCTTCTTAACATCAGTAGTATTGAGTTCAACATGACAGAACGGGTTGGCCACAGTTTCCTCCTTAAGAATCGAGATTATTTCTTCGAATGTTGCATCGCGATAAATCGTCTGCATTCATCTCTCTCGCTCGACTACTAACTTTGCGTTGCTTGAATGGATCATGCCAATAATGTTCTCGCTTTTGGCCTGTGTATGGCTTCAAGTTTCGCCGGAATCACGACGTAATTGCGCTTCATGTTTACTTCTCCTTTTTCGGATGCTGTTTCTTTACTGCTTCGTTCAGTTCCTTTTCGTACTCCGCCTCGACAAACGCTTTCAAATTGTTCAAACTCGCCGTCCAGAATGTCCGATACTGCTCCAACCAGGAATCAACCGCCTTCAACGGCTCGGGATTGAGCTGATATAAGCGGTGCCGCCCTTCCCTTCTCTCCTCAACCAGATGTGCACGGCGCAGGATTCCCAGGTGTTTTGAGATTGCAGGTCGGGACACTGTAAACGACCCTGCGATCTCCCCCGCCGGGCGCATTCCGCCGCGCAGGAGATCGAGCACTGCGCGACGCGTCGGATCGGAGAGAGCGTTAAATGCCAAGTCTGGAGTAGCGCCACCTGATGGTCTACCGCCGGGGCGGAGCTTCGTCGCGGCACTCGCGCCCGGAGTTTTCCTCCCCGAATTCCGCGCCGAATATGTAACCAATCGGTGACGCATAATCCGTAACCATACCGTTACGCGTTGTCGATGTCAAGGGTTTTTCTCAAAAATATTGTGATAATCGCAATAAAACAAAGCCGGAAGCATCTGCTTCCGGCTCAAAGACAAGGAATTGGGTTCCGCTCAGAAGTTCAACCGAATACCGAATTCCATCCTGCGTGGCAGGGTGCCTTCGGTCGTAAGCGCACCAAAACCAGCCGGCGAAGATCCATTCGATCCATCGAGCACTGGATCTAACATCTGATTGTGGTTAAGGACGTTCACAAAGTTAACGGAGGCTTCTGCATTCACGCGTTCCGTTACCTTAATCATTTTCTTAATCCCCAGGTTCATGTTCCAGTATGGCAACCCATGGAGAAATCCGAAGCCACCGCTGCGCTTGTCGATTCCGAGAATCAGGGGGCGCATATTGTTGAAGACGGCTGTCGGGTTCCCATAGATCGTGGGCTGGCCGTTGACCGTGTGGACCGAAGCGCCCGTGCCAGCGTACGAGGTTGGAACACAGTTTGCGGGGTTAAATTCGGTGTTAGAGTCACCAGCACCAAACTCCTGCGAACCGCTGTATCCCGACTCAGGGAAGCTGGAGCTGGTACCGCAAAACAGAGGCGCGCCACTACCGGTGGTAAAGATGGGAGAGAAGATCCAGCCACCCAGAATGTGTCCGACCAGGCCATTCTGACCGCGGTAGAAGGGCGGCTGGTAAACCATAAACAATGCATCAACGAGCCTGCGATCGAAAAGTTGCGGCCCGTACTGCTGCCTTAGGTTAAAAGAGTCAACTGCGCCTGACTCGCTGGTGGCCTGAATGACGGCGCCGGTTCCCAGCGCTTTGCTCCATGTGAAGTTATTTTGCAGGGTTAGACCATGCCAACCATTCATTTTGACCGTAAAGAACGCGGCGTTGTAATTGCCGTAGCCGAGGCTGGTGCTCGGAACGACAAAGCCTAGTCCGGGGCCGATTTGGCCTGCAGTGGTCATGTTGCTAGCTGGGAAATTGAAACCTGGCGCCGTGCCGCCGGTATCCAAGTCGTTCCAGAGACTAAAAACGCTCTGGCTTTGGAAGTTGCCGAATTCATTGGTTACAACGTTTGCGGTGCAGCTCGGGGTGCAGTTGTAACCAGTTCCGGCCAGTGCCGCCTCGAAAAACGGCTGCGGCTGAAGGTTGGCAACGGTCGCGGGCGCGGTGGCGCTGTTGCAAGCGTTAAGCGAGGTGGCGCAACCCATCGCTCTCTCGACATTCGCGTAGGCCGCGGAGAATTGCTGCCCGCCCAGCTTCATCATGTACGGCACAGTATTCAGGTTGATGTTTTGCAGCTCATTATGGATCCAGCGGCTGATGCCACCCACTTCCAACGAAAACTTGTTGGAAAACTGATGCTGGATAGTGAAATCGTACGCATCTACCGAGTTGGGGCGCAAATGCGGGTCGGTATACGAGGCGGTGAGCGCCTCCACGTTACCGTTGACAC
>QHZW01000340.1 GCA_003224815.1 Acidobacteriota bacterium
TCCCTACAACTCGCCGCTATAAAGAGTTGCTCAACAACAAAGATATTGATGCCATCGTCATGGCGGTTCCAGATCACTGGCACAAACAGATTTTCGTCGACGCAGTAACTGCCGGGAAAGACGTTTACTGTGAAAAGCCAATGTCTCACAGTGCTGCGGATGGCGTCGCCATGGTCGAAGCGGCAAAGAAAACTGACCGCATTACGCAAATTGGCGCTCAGCGTACCAGTTCAGTGTTATGTGCCAAAGCGAAAGAACTTTATGACAGTGGCGCAATCGGAGAACTGAGCCTGGTGGAGATGACCCTGGGTCGCAACGATCCCACTGGAGCGTGGGAATATCCGCCGCCGCCCGATTTGTCGCCGGAAAATGTTGACTGGGATACATGGCTGGGAACGGCGCCGAAGAAGCCATTCGATCCTTATCTATTTGCGCGCTGGCGATGCTGGAAAGAGTACGGAACCGGACTCGCAGGCGATCTGATGGTGCACTTGATCAGCGGAATGCAGTTCGTGCTCGGGATCAATGAGGCTCCGAAGAAAGCCTCCGCGTTTGGTGGAATCTACCGCTGGAAAGATGGCCGCAACACACCCGATGTACACCCGGTACTCTTTGAATATAAAAATGTGCCAATGTACATGCGCTTGACTCTTGGCACCGAAACATCCGAGATCACGCGATTCATGGGATCCAAGGGCATCATTGAACTCAATGAATTTGGCGTCACCCATATTCCGCAGGCTGGTGTCGATCTTGCCCCCAGCTATTACGCCAATGCGCTACCGGCCCGCTTGAAAAATGCGTACTTCACAGAGTGGCACGAGGAGCATGACCCGAAGCCGGGGCAAGAGCCTGCTCCTGAAAGTGTCAGCTATAAGGGAGACGACTACGACGATCTACGTCCTCATATGTGGAAGTTTTTTGAGGCGGTGCGCTCACGCAAGCCGCTGCTGCAGGATGTAGTGTTTGGTCACCATGCAGCGCTGGCGTGTCACATGGCGAATGAGTCCTATTATCGCAACAGTCCGGTGCACTGGGACGAAAGCTCGCAAACCATTAAGTCGTAAGTGAGGCGTTAGAGCATGAAACGTCAAGAATTTCTCTTTGCGATTGTGATGTTGCTCTTGGTAAGTGGCATCTGTGCGCAAGATAAACAGGCAGCGAAGAGTACTTCTTCGAGTGCATCCGCTTCGACGAAGGCATTTCTCGGCCGGTGGGATCTGACGCTGAAAGCGCCTGATCGTGAATATCCCTCATGGTTGGAGATATCGCTTGATGGAGATCGGTTGAAAGCGCAGATGGTGGGCCGCTGGGGAAATGCCCGTCCACTTCCACGAGTCGAAATTTCCAATAGTCACCTTACGTTTGTTTCTCCAAAAGAAGAAGAAGCCAGCAAGAATGACTTGGTGTTTGAAGCGAAATTGGTCGGCAATCAGCTCGTCGGCACTGTCACTGGACCAGATGGCGCTTCATGGACATGGATTGGCCGCCGAGCTCCATCGCTGAAAAGAACCGGCACTCCGAAATGGAGTAAGCCGATTCAGTTGTTCAATGGAAAGGATCTGACAGACTGGAAACCAGACAAAGACAATCCAGCAGCGGCCTGGAAAGTTGAAAGCGGAACACTGATGAGTCCTGGCCACGGCCCCGAACTCATCGATACTTCGCAATTTGGCGATTTCAAATTGCACATAGAGTTCAACTGCGGACCGGGCGCGAACAGCGGAATTTATTTGCGCGGCCGGTACGAAGTTCAGGTGGAGGATAATTCAACTCAGGAGCCTCCAAGTCATCACACCGGTGGAGTCTACGGCTTTATAGCACCAACACCGGAATTGCCGCTAAAACCGGGCGAGTGGCAGAGCTTTGATATCACCCTGATAGGACGAAGGGTCACGGTCATACACAATGGACAAACCATAATTGATGACCAGGAAATTCCCGGAATCACCGGCGGCGCACTGGATAGTCATGAAGAACGGCCCGGCCCTATTTATCTTCAAGGCAGTGAGGACGGACACGTGGCCTTTCGGAATATTGTGCTCACTCCAGCGAAGAAATAAATCTGCAAACAAGGGTTGAGATCGTTCTGCGCGGCGTGATCGGGCCCTCAGCAGACCGATTTCATCACTGTGTCGAAGTCGCAGTCGCCTCGACCAATCGCCTTACTGGCGCTACGACGGTGAGCAGCAAATCGGCTTTCGGCGCGTTTGCCAAATCGAGTTGCGCTAGTTGCTGGGTTCGCCATTGCTGCGGCGCAGCCTCAGATTTCTCCAAATAATCGAGAGCAGTCAGGCCACTGGCTCCAAGACCGGAAAGCTCTTCAGAGAGTGGCGTGACCTCGCGCAGCAGAAAGGATCTTTCCAGAATTGGGCGTAACTTCGCATCGTTACCCCGCCAGCTTGCAAGAAACGTGCGGATTTGTGCTTCGGCTCCTCGATCTTGGAATTTGCTTTGAATGTACTGGTCAACAAGTTGCTGAAAGTGCCTGGCTGTTGTGCTCTCAGGGTTGGCGGCATCGACGAGTCGATTCATCGGCGCTCGGAAGTCCCAATCGCCCTTCACACCCTCAATTCGTGTGTAGTCCTTCACAGGCTCGACCACGTCTGCAAGCGTGTGCAGTGCCGTAACGTCGTCTTCTCCCGCCATTCGGTGCAACATTGAAATTTCATGCGAACGGTGTGTCAGACCGAGCCACTCGAGACGCCAGCTTAAGCCATCAAGCCGGGTATACATGGAGTTGGCATCCTCAGTTTCTTGTGGAGACCACAAGCGTTCAGCAATTGCAGCCGTGCGGGGCCACACTCGCGAATCGAGGTTCTCGGGGCTAATCCATTCCCCCCACATGCAGGCCTCGCCACCGAGAATGCGATTCTTCTCCTCGGGGCTCAGCGTGGATGCCGCACCCGACATGGGATCCACCGCATAGTGTCGTGCAGCCGGCCACATCAGATCGAGATAGTACCCAAAAGAAAGAATGCCGGTATAACCCTGCTGTGCTGCCGTTGCCAATGACTGCTGCCCTCGCCACGATTGCACGACGATGTTTTTCGGCAAATCAGGACGCAGTACCTCGTCCCACCCCACCATAATCTTGTGGTGTTTGCTCAAGATTTTTTCCAGATGCTGATTGAAGTAGGCTTGCAAGTCTTGATTGTTTTTTATTTCGCGTGAATGCATGAACGCTTGGATCTTTGCGTTCTCATCCCACGACTTGCCATTCACCTCATCTCCGCCAATATGGAAATACGCATCTGGAAACAACTTCGCCATCTCCGCAATGAACTTGTCCAGGAATTTGTATGTCCGCTCCTCGGTGGGATCCATTACAGTGTCAACCCCACCGGGCTCGATCCTGTAAGTGCCCGGTGTGCTCGCTAATTCGGGATAGCCCACAAACCACGAACGGCTGTGCGCCGGAATATCAAATTCAGGCATTATCCGGATGCCGCGGTCACGCGCATACACCACCAATTCACGCATTTCGGCTTGCGTGTAATACAGACCGTCAGATCCCATTTCATGCAATCGCGGAAAGCGTTTGCTTTCCACGCGGAATCCTTCATTATCCGAGAGATGAAGATGCAGCACATTCATCTTCACCGCGGCCATTCCATCTATGTTTCGCTCGAGGATATCCAGCGGGATGAAGTGCCGGCCGGGATCGACCAGCAGACCCCGCCATGCAAACCGGGGTTTATCTTTGATCGTCATCACAGGGGCTGAGAATCCATCTGTGCCGGTTTCTATCAGCTGCAAAAATGTTTGAAGGCCGTGCAGAATCCCGAGGGGGTTCGGCGCTGTGAGTCTCGCGTTTGACGTGCCCACCGTAAGCTCGTAAGACTCATCCTCACCAACTTTCCCCACAGACTCGCTGCCGTGATCGGCGCGTACCAGAAGGATGGCACCATCTTTTTCCGCGGTGGTTTGATTTAACCGCATTCCGGTTTCGTGGGAAATCTCACCGATAAACCGTTGCACGCCCCGCTCGAGTATGCCGTCTCGATGACCCGCGCGGCAAATGGCACGATCAGAAGAAGAATGAAAAGAATGATTGGCACTATCGACCTGTATGTGAGTTGGCGGTGCAGTCGGTCAACGGGCATTTGTGGGTATGCGTAGTGGGTGGGCACAAAGCTAAGTGGTAGGAAATAAAAGTGATGGTGCCGAAGAAGGGACTCGAACCCCCACACCCTTGCGGGTACATGGACCTGAACCATGCGCGTCTGCCAATTCCGCCACTTCGGCAAGTGACTTACTTCTGCGTGGCGGCCACGACCGCCTTGATGGAAGAGACTGCGACATCTATTCTACAAGGCGAGTGGTCGCTGTCAAACCTCGGCGACTATTCCCTGCAATCGCGGTTCATCTATGACGACGCCTAAGAGACCCACTGCTCCTGCTGGTCGAAGAACGAAACACGATAAACAAGATGCAGTCGCAGAGCTACGCACACTAGCGCACGATTTGAGCAATTCACTCGAAGCCATTCTGCAGGCTGCTTATCTCCTGGGCCAGGCCAAACTGGATGAATCGAGCGCCCGCTGGGCGCAACTAATCGATACCTCGTCGCAAGAAGCGGCGCGCATCAATCGTGAAATTCGCAAGCACCTGCGTGCGCTCAGCGAAGATTGACTTCGAAGCAAGCCCCATGCCGGTCATCTACAATAAAATTTCGTTCATAAACAGCACTGTTAAAAGGAGAACGACATGGAACGCAAAGCAAGCGCAGTGTGGAAGGGCGGTCTTAAAGACGGAAAAGGAGAATTTTCTGCGCCCAGCGGAGTTTTCTCGCATGTGCCTTACTCGCTTAAGACTCGCTTTGAGGACGCGCCTGGAACCAACCCTGAGGAATTGATCGCTGCAGCGCACGCGGCATGCTTCTCAATGGCGCTGTCCGCTCAGCTAGGAGGCGCTAACCTTACGCCTGAAAGCATTACTACCACCGCAAACCTGAAGATAGAGAAACTGGATGCTGCCAAAGCCGGATGTCCAGTCTCGAAGGTGCTGAACGCAAAGATCACAATGACCGCAAAGCTCGAAAAATAGGCTGGAGCGAATGCGGGCAATGCTTGCAGGCGCTCAGTAAAAGTCCGAACAGCTCAAATAAAAGCCGCACTGCGGACATTTCAGCTTGCAGCGATGGTCCACAAGCTCAATGGAGCAGTTTGGGCAAAAACAGGAAGCGTCCAGCGAGCCGGGCTTTTGCGATACTGGCGC
This sequence comes from Acidobacteriota bacterium, assembly GCA_003224815.1. Lineage (GTDB taxonomy): Bacteria > Acidobacteriota > Terriglobia > Terriglobales > Acidobacteriaceae > Gp1-AA145. Next base: position 5,221 of record QHZW01000340.1, read on the forward strand.
GCCGGACTGGGTATGACCTGCACTTTGCACGGCGAGAAGCTTCGTCGTAATTGGACCTTCGTTCACGAACATTCTCCGTCGGCTATTTTGCCAGTCAGCGCGCAGAAAAAAGAGGGCCAAATTTGGCTCTCTTTTGATTTCCCCTCCGGCCTGGGATTAAAAACCCGGCGCGAACGTGTAGCCGATTGAAATCGCATAGCGGGACGCGTTAGTGTTATTAAACACCTGAAAACCGCTAAACTCTCCACTGTTGTGAACGACGTAGTAATGGGCTTCGGGCCGAATAAAGGCGTGTCCGTACACGTAGAGGCGGACGTCGGCGCCAAAGTGCCACGCAAAGTGGTTGGCACTTTCATAGTTGGTACAGCCAGTGAAGTTGCAGTTGTATGAGCCTGTGTAGAAACGATTGTCTTGGCCTCCGATTCCCGCCATGATGTCCCCGCCGATCTTCTTCTTCATCCACGTACCGCCATAAACGGCATTGAAATCGTAGAAGATTGGACGATATCCAAGGGTACCGAAGGACGTACTGTACGGTGCCTGCCGCAAACGCGGCGCGACCTCGCCTCCGAAACCGAGATGGTGATGCATCCACAGGCGGGCGTTACCGTTGAAGCTGATGTACAAGCCGCCACTTTCCGAAGGAAAGCCATTGCTTCCCGCGGGGGCTTTAACCGTGCCAAAACCAAGCGCCCCGTCGAACTCCTGAGCGTGAAGTCTGGCAGCGAAGGTAAACAAAGCCACAAAAACGAACGAGATCAGTAGCTTTCTCAAAGCAAATCTCCTCTTGCGCATATTCTGTTTTGCTCGATGTACCAACCCGTACTGAGGATTATAGTTCCGCAAAAAGCATTGTAAAAACAGAACATCCAACCAGGGAGCCTTAGCGGGTACTCCCTTCAAAGTTGGATGTTCCAAGTGAGACCTTCGTTATCTCAGACTGATCGGTCGCCAGGATTCCATTCTAGAGGTATTGCGCCGTCGTATTGTAAAGATAACTTGCGGATTGGGCGACTGATGCTGGTCAACATCAATAATTCGGTGCTCTCGAATTCTGGGCACGAAAAGCTGGATAATACCGCCTCAGCACCTGCTCCTAATAGTCGCTCACAAACACCATTACTCGCGATTCCGATGCACCGCATCCCCGCGCCCCTTGCGGCCAGCACGCCCGCCGGCGCGTCATCAAAAGCTATCGCACTGGCCGGTTCAATATCCAGACTCTCGCATGCCAATTTGTAAACGGCTGGGTCAGGCTTTCCCAGATGAACATCACTTGCGGTGATCACCGCCCCAAAGCAGCCGCCCAAGCCGAGACGTTCGATGGTCGAAAACGTCCGGATTTCACTCGCCGAGGTTGCGACCGCAAGCAAAGCTCCCGATTGGCTCAGCCTTTCCACAAATGCCAGAACGCCAGGTATGGGGCCAATCTCATGTTCCAGCGAGCGGAATATCTCATCTTTGCGGCGGCCGTGCTGTTGCAACTCTCGATCGTGGAGATTGCCCAGGAAGTGCTTCAATATCTCCGACCGTGTGCACCCTTCAAGGATGAACGCCAAATCCTCGTCTGACGCGCTGACGCCCTCAGACCGCAGGAACTCTCTCCATGCCTTGCGGTGGGTTGAATGGCTGTCGATTAGAACGCCATCCATGTCGAAAACAAACGCCTTAAGTTCTTGATTCATTTGAAAACCGATCGTCATTGAGGCTGTGAATACCCGGCCAGGTCTTCTGTGCCAGTTCATAATTTTCGAGAGTGCCGATGTCGAGCAGGAACTCTCGGATCGGATGTGCCCGCATTCTTCCCACAAGCAGCGGCAGTACATCAAACGCGATATCGGCGCCATCTTTATTTGGAATCGCATCCAGCATTGCAGGAGTTCCGATCATGACGCAATTCCACATCGCTCCGGATCGGGCACCGAATAGACTCCCAGAGTCGCGGCTGAGTCTGGACTATGTGCGCGCAAAATTCCATCCAAGTCCGCACACGTGAGCACATCGGCGTAAAAGATCCAGAATTTGTCTTCGTTTTTGATCCAGGCATGGTTCACGCGCAAGGTGCCGGCGCTTCCAAAGAGTTCCGGTTCTTCCGCTACGATAACCCGCACCCCGTCTTTCCATCTCCGCACAAAATCGAGCACCGCATCTGCATGTGCGTGAATATTCACCAACACTTCGGAGATGGAATGTCTTCGGCACAACGACAGCCAAACATCAAGCATGGGTACGCCCTGCACAGGCAACAGGCACTTCGGAATTGTGTCGGTGTAGGGCCGAAGACGGGTTCCGTGTCCAGCCGCCAGCAGAAATGCCTTCATGCTTTTGATGCCATCGGGACGAAAGTCCAGCGCGACGCGCTGTGCTCGTCGTTGTCAATGAAAGGATCGTTGACCAGCACCTGTGCGCCCTGGAAATCGAAATTGAATTGCATCTCCTTGAGCCCTTCCGCTGCAAGCATCTGACGTACACGCTCCTGACGCTGTGGCTCGCAGAACAATAGCAAGAATCCCCCACCGCCAGCGCCAGTAATCTTTCCACCCAAAGCGCCCGACCGAATAGCAATCTCATAGAGCGCATCAATCCGTGAATTAGAGATACGCGAAGATACTCGCTTTTTTGCAAGCCAGGATTCGTTCATCATCGAAGCGAATCCGATCAAATCGCCGCGTTGCATTGCATCGCGCATGCGAAAAGCCAATTCCTTAATCTCATGCAGCGCCTCGACAGGCTTGCCGCTGCCTCGTTCGGTGGACTGCTCCTGCTCAGCGAGAATGTTCCAGGAGTGATGAGCAGACCCCGTAAAAAACAACATCAGGCTGTTCTGCAGTTCGTTCATTACGGACGGATCTGCGTTGATGGCTTGAATTCGCACGTCACCACCCGGAGGAAACTCGAAAAAATTAAGCCCACCGAAGGCGGCCGCGTACTCGTCCTGCTTGCCCACGTGGCGTCCGAGCACATTACGTGCAACGTGAAAAGCGCGTTCAGCGAGTGCCTGTTTCGAAAGAGGCTGATGCAGATAACTGGTCAGCGTCTTCAAAACATTAACGCAAACACTGGCTGAAGATCCAAGCCCCGTACCCGGAGGAATCTCCGACGCGAGAAACAGGTCTACATAGATCTCGCGATTTAGATCCTTCAGCACCGCCACTGGAATTTCGAGTCCGCTGTTTTTAATTTCCAGTGCAGCAAAATCACGCCAGCCCTCGCAGATACGCAGATCAGAGGAGATGATTTGAATGGACTGGTCTGTGCGCGTGCCCAGGATCGTATAGAAATATTTGTTAATGGCAGCGCTCAACACCACACCACCATATTGTTGGTAATACGCCGGCAGGTCGGTGCCACCCCCGCCAAAGCTAATCCGCACTGGACTGCGTACGATGAGCATTCGGCAACATGTCTCCTGACGTTTGCGCTTTCCAGTTCACATCAAAAGCTCCGCGCTTGCGCGTCGAGAACAGTCTCAGGAACAGTGTCCAGAATGTTTGCAGCAGCAGCGATATGTCCCACAGCAAATATGGATTAAGTGCATATTGAAGATCAAAGCGCGTTTTCTGTTCTGACGAGCTATATTCCCGGAGGCCATGCACCTGCGCAAGACCTGTCATGCCCGGCTTCACTTTCAGCCGGCGCTGCTGCCAGTCCGAGTACTGACTGCTACGCACGAGCGGATCAGGTCTAGGCCCCACCAGACTCATTTGGCCGCGGAGAACATTCCACAGTTGCGGCGCCTCCGTGATGCTCATCCGGTCGAGAAATGATTCAAACCATGAATTGGAGCGCACTGGTCGATCGACATTCAAGCGAAGCATCCGGAATTGCTGCCCGTATTGTCCGGCCCGTAGTTCACTGCGAACTGCCTTTCGTCTTTTCAGCCAAAGGACCGCGCACAAAGGTGCCAGCGCCATCCATGACGGCAACAGCACGACCGCCGCGATGGCAACGTCCATAGCCCGTTTAAGCACTACGTAACGGCGCCGAAGGCCAGGGTCACGCAACTGGAAAAGCGGCAATTCATCGATTGTCACCAGCCGTGGCCTGGAAGCATACAGCTCGTATGATTGCGGAACCAACGTGGTTCGCACCCCCATTTCACGAATGCGTCCCAAAAGCGTGCGAATCTCGGCTGTCGGCGATTGCCCGAGTGCGACAATCACCTCATTCACCCCATCATTGCGAAGCAGTTCAAAGATATCCAGTGTCGATAGTTGCGATGACTTTTCTTCCTCCAGGCCAGGAACTACGAGCTCCTCAGCCTCTTGATTCGGAAACAGCATACCTACAACTCTGCAAAGCATTTCGGGGTGCGCCTCGATTTTGGACGCCACTTCCTGCGCAACCCGTCCGCTCCCCAAAATAATTACCCGCCAAACGTCGCCTCCTTTGTGCCTCCACCGGAGTAGTAGCCGCGCTAGGCAACGTACTCCAAGAAATCCGGAAATCAGCAAGAGCACGAAATATCCGAGCGCAAGTCTGGAGACGTAGCTCCGCATCAAGTAGCCAATCGTGAGCAGCACAGCAAAAGTGCACGATGTTCCGAGCAGCAGATGGGAACAAACTGTCGAGAGTTTCCATCCGCCGCGGAAACCATCCATCTGCATGACCGCCGAGAGCGCAATCCAAATAACGCACGTTGCGATTACAAATGGAAGCAGCGCGTGGATGGACGCCCGTTCGTTGAGGTCCCATGTCAACCCGAAACGCAACAAATCAGCACCAAAAAAGGCCAATCCCACCCAGGCCAGATCGGCCAGCAAAATCCAAACCTCTAATCTTCGGGTATTCATATCACGCCGTTCGGGACACAAGTTTTGGACCTGAAGTGGACGGCTGTGCGATGCTGGCACGCACACACGTGAACAGTGAATGGGCAACGCAGACATGCAGGTCTTCAATGATCTGCATATTGTCCGCAGGAACGACAATGCAGGAATCGCAAAGCATGCGCATGCCGCCGCCGGAAAACCCCGTCAATCCCGTGGTAATGCAACCAGATCGCTTGGCAGTATCGAGAGCCTTCAATACATTGGGCGAGTTGCCGCTTCCGCTGGTGGCAAAAGCAACGTAGCCGGGGACAGCAAAATTAACCAGTTGTTCGGCGAAGATATCGTCATAATGTGAATCGTTGGCCAAAATGCGATGCGAGCGCCGCGCTACCGCCGTTACCGAACACAAACACGGTCCGCTGATGCTCGTACGCGCGCACCAGCAGGTTTGTTACTTCCTCCACCTGCTCGAATGGCAACGAAGCAAGCGTGGCTGAGAGCAAATCAAAGTAAGATCGGCAATTGGAGATGGGGAGCACGATAGAAGGACGGGTAAATCCGTTTGAGGGTTGCCCTAATCATGCCTCCTGATTAGGTACCAGAGTCGCTCTTCGTCCTGTTACTTGCGCGCTGTGAGATGCGGGAAAAATGTGAGCTGCACTTGCGCGGTTACGTTCGAGTGACCATTGGCGGAAAGTAAAGGGAAAAACCAGTGCTCATATTGCAACATGCCTGAAATATTCAGGTCTCGGGTCAGCATGATTTGAGGACGCAAGCTGAAATCATCCAAATGTCCGCCCTCGAGAAAGTCTCGATCCACCTTCTGATAGCGGTAGCCAGCCTGTAAGGTTGAGCGGGGCGAAAACCAGTACGTCAGCCATCCCTGCCCTCCGCGTCCGGCGCGGCCCATCCAACTCGCTAAAAGATTTTGGTCGTTAGTGTAGCCGTCGCGAAAGCGGCGAAAATCAAAATAGACAAAACCCGGCGCGAATTCACGGGTGTGTGGCGTGCCAATAATTTCTGCACGGAAATCCATCTGGTGCAGCTTCGGTAATTTCGGCATGTAGAGCCCGATGTTCATCGAAGGCCTGCTCGAGTTGAGCGGCGTGTATTCATCTACCGCAAGCGAATCACGATATAGCATCAGCCAATTACGCAGGCCGGGAATGCGGTAGCTAAAGTCGAACTGGCTAGTTCGCTTCCCGGGATTTGTCGAAAACTGCGAGGTGTGCGAGTAGAACGTTCTCAGGAAGTTATGCCACGTAAATGGCAATCCCGGTCCGCCGAACATCGCTGTGAATCCGGCCCCGAATTCCAAGTTCTGCGTCGGCTTAAAGCTGAGCTTCAACCCCTGAATGAAAGGTTGCGGCTGAATGTCTGTCGGGCCGATCAGGTGATCAACATCAAATTCAAACTGGTGGCCGTCGAGACGCCCCAGAAAGTATTGCCATCTGGCATCTCCCAGAATTTTCGAAATCAGCGGAATATGATACGGCGACACATTGTCCAGGGTGATCCCGACGATTGGCTCAGCATTATTGCCGATCAGCAGCGGATCGCCCTGCGCCGTGCTCCACCACAGACTCTGTTTCCCGGCGGAGATTTGAAAATTATTGAACTGCAAAGCCACGGTGGTGTCGAGAAGATCGAAACGGCTGACGGAGGGCCTTCCCCCAAGTACCGGCAAAATAGAGTCCGCGTTTGCAATTGCCTGCTGGGTAGCAATGGCATATCCGGGCACCGAAGGAGCCGACTGATATTCGCCTTGCAAGGCAAACGAGAATGGTCCGACCACAGCGTGCGCCGTAAAACCTGCAATGCTGTTGAAGCCTGAACCGTATGGCCGCCCGTAATCGTTGAATAGCGTTTGTGCGAAGTGATATCCGTCGGTTAACGGCGTACCCGAAATCTCTGTAGCGCGCGTGTAGAGTGAATCGAGACTCACGCCAATATTCGGTTCACCCTCCAGCCTTCCGAGTTCGTCATAGAATTCCCGTGACAGTTCGCTATAAATTCTTTCTCCCTCGCCGCCACTGACATCTCCTGAGCGCAATCCTTCGCCGGCTTCTTCGAGCAGTCGTGCACATTCCATACGAGTCCACGGACGCACACCAGCGTATCCGGTTTTTACAAATCCCAGCGCCGACAAGCGATCGAACATGGGATAGACCCAGCTTTCAGGCGGAACATAGGGTGAGCTCATGTTTTTTGGATTTCGAGTTTTTGGCTCCTCGCTGGGTTCGTTAAAGTCGCCCCACGCGCCGCCTCCGAGTTCTGGATCGTGCCGCGCTCGATAAACCTCGTGGGCGAAATACCAGCCCAAGGCCCCGCCGATCAAGACATCCGACGGAAAATGCTGCTTTGACGTCACCCGCGTCACAGTTACGGTACTGGCCAGTGCGTAAGCCGCGAGTTTTGTTAGCGGCCCAGGATACTCATGCGCCACCACTCCTGCAATTGCCCATGCCATTGCTGAATGCTCGGAAGGAAATGACAGGTTCCTGTTCGAGGGATAACCATCAAAAAGATTTCCTGCGCCAGTTCCTACGTAAGGCCGCTGGCGCTCTGTCGCGAGCTTGAAAACATAGCTGCTTCCACTTGCTCCGATCGCCGCCTCAGCCGCCAACATTCCCGTTTCGCGCAGGTGATCGTTGTTAGACAATTTGCCCAGTATGTACGCTCCACCTCCCGCCGCAATCAATGAGTAGGAGGAGTAATCAGAAATTGTGAGGCTACGGTGAATCTGGTCTGATTTGTTGGGAACCTGGTTCAATACCCAACTGTCTGCGGCCACGATTCCCGCGGTCACACCCGCCGCTGGAATGATCCATTTCAGATCCTTTTTCCGCGCCCGCTTCGGCAAAGTCCAGAAATGCTTTTGGTCCTGAGCAAGATGCTCAACAAAAGGCGTGAACAACCGGTTTTGCGGATCAGCGCCAGGGGGAAGTTCATAGGCGTTCACTTGCTGAGCAAGACTATGATCGGGCCACAATCTCGGCTGTGACGCATCGCGTGTCTGTTGTGCCGCAAGCGAACTTCCGGCCAGACAAGTCAACAGCCCACACGCTAGTCGGAACCGCCACATTCGCAACCAACACGGCACTAGAAGCCGCGAGCCACCTGCACCGCAATTCCGACTGCAGAGACCAATTGCGCGACTTCGAGCGTCGAGCGCCATTTCATGCCCCCGCCCAAGGCCTTTGTCGGAACCATGATCATGTCCCCCGGCAGCATCGTTGATTCAAGCGCGCCCCCACTGAACAGTCCTCTTGGTCCACCAGCAACAGTCCCATCCGCACGAATGATAAAGATGTTTTTCTTATCGCCCGCGGAAGTTGCGCCGCCAGCCTGGTGCAGATACCAACTCGCGCTCCTCCCTGCCCGGAAAGATATCGCTGTCTGGTTGTACACAGCCCCTTGCACCATCACGAAATTCGGCCTCTTGGGAATGTAAATCGAGTCCCCGGCTCGAAGCAGTACATCGCTCGGAGTGTGTATCCAATCTTTTCTGCTGCTGATGTGAATCACCATGCGTCCCACGGGAGGCGTGGTTTGCAACTTCTGTACGGTATCTCGCCATTGCGCGACTGACGCTTCCCTCGCGACCACATCTGTAATCCCGCCGCCCAGACCTCCGCCTTCATCTTTGGCTTGTGTGATGAGTTGAGCGCGATTCTTCTCCGCCAATTCGCGGATCTCTACACGCTCAAAAATTGCGCCATAAAGATAAGCATCCGAGCGAAAACCACCAGCGCGGGCGAGCACATCACTCAGTCTTTCGCCTTCCTGTATGCCGTAGGTCCCAGGGTGTACGACTTCTCCATCCACGGCCACCGTTGCGCCGATATCCTTCCATCCCGCGATTTGCTTGATAGTAAGCACGTCCCCGGCATGCAGTCGCATATCGGTATCCGGCTCGCCGCTGAGCGCCTCGCCGATCTTGATGGGAATGTGTTCACCCTCAACATTGTTTCCTTGTGCGATCGAATACCGCGTCAACTCAGCCATCTCGGTGTACGCCGAGCGCTTTAAACCGCCTGCCAACGTCACCAGTTGGACCGCGGTCATGTTCGCACCCAGCGGATATTTTCCCGGACGAGGCACGTCGCCCTGAACTTCCACAGTCGCCGGTTCGATTCGTTGCACATCCTTGTGGACGAAAATCCGATCCTGCGGCTGCAAAAGTATGTTTTCCTTCGGATCACCGGCAAGGGCCTTCCGTAGATCGGCATTCAACACTTCAAGTCTGCCATTGCCGGTCTTGCGAAAGACCTGCACATCATTGAGCTGAGCGTCAGGGCTCGTGTTTCCTGCCAGGAAAATGGCGTCGCGAAGATATGTTGCGCCGTTGGTGATGTGGTCTCCGGGGTCGCGTACTTCGCCGGTCACCGTGATGGTCGGCGGATCTTCGAAATCAAACCGTCCGAAGACACGCACCGTGTCAAATGGCTTGAGAGCCAGATTTTGATCTTTCCCATTCATTGCATCTTTCAAGTCGAAAGCGATGATTTCCGGCTTCAAGTCCGGTCCGCTCAAGCGAATGATCTCCGCGTGTTGTTCGTAAGGCTCGGGAAGAAGATCTCGATAGGTGTGTATGAGGTCTGTGACCTTCATCCCGTCGCTGTATGCGTATTTACCCGGGCGAAAAACGTGCCCATCGAGATATACGGTTTTTTCAGAAAACGGAAGAATGGGAGTGATTTTGATCCTGTCGCCATCCTGAACGGTGAACTCGTCCATGGTTCGAACAACGCTCGCCTGATCGTTGGTTTCGGGCATGTCTACGCGCAGCATGGTCCGGTTTTCGTGCGCCTGAACGCGATCGACATCGATATGCCGCAACGTGCCGGAGGATAAAACGCCACCCGCCAACTCCAGAACTTCTGTCAGACTTTTTTCTCCCGCCATCTCATAAATTCCGGGGCGCCGAACCATACCTTCCAGCGTGACCTGCTGGCCAATCGGCGGAACGAGAATAGTGTCGCCGGATTCCAGCCGCTGCATCCCTGAATGCACGCCGTGCAGCAGCAGATCGTAAAGATCGACATCCTCAATCAGCTGATTCCCGCGATAATGCTTCACAATCCGCATGGAGCCACGCGAGGTCGGCCCACCGGACTGAAAGAGTGCATTAAGAGGCGTTGAGAGCGAACTGATGTCATAGGCGCCGGGGCGTTCAACATCACCGACGACGTAAACGCGAATCACCCGCAGCCGATCCAGCGACACGTCAGCCTCCAGTGTGCGGAACTGGCTGCGTAGAGAGCTCTGGACCATCTGCTGCACTTCACCCAGACTATGACCCGCCACCTGGATACTGCCGATTTCCGGCAGGCTTAGCTTTCCCTCGCGATCGACCGTGCGATGAAATCGCTGAGAAACACTTCCCCACAAATCTATGTTCAGTCCATCGCCGGGCCCGAGCACATAATCAGGGCCCGCCGGCAGATCCATAGGAAGTTGATCGAAATTACCCGTTCCATTCTCAAAAATGTCGAGACCGAAACGATTCAGCGTGGCGGGACGACGCGAGTACTGCGCGTAAAGATCATAGAGTGACGGGATATCAGCGTAAGGATTCGCGCGGTGCAGCAGCTCAGGGTGATCCAGATCTCTTCGCGACGGCGAAAAACGTTGCTGACGCGGCGTGAATCCATAATTTGTGTCCAACTTCGCCTGCTGTGTCGACTGCAGCGCCTGCGCATAGGCCTCCTCTTGCGTTTGTGGTATCTGCGGAGCTTGAGTGGATGACGCCCCGCCTGAGCCGCCTTTGCCGAGCGCAGCAGCCACCTTGCTTAAATCCGGCTGACCGCCGGATCCAGCGAGTTGCCCGTTTCCGTACGCGCTTACAAGCTGCTGAACCTGCTCCGGACTGAGCTGCTGTTGGCCTCCGCCTGTGACCGCATCGAAAGGCAGTCCCTGGGGTTCTGTACCACTGTCAGTCCCATTCGCGCTCGCCTGCAACAGCGCTCTCCTCTGATCATTGTTGAGCGGGTTCTGCTGCGTTGGCGGCTGCTGGTTCTGCTGTGACGGGAAATTGGGCGAATAGCCAGGCGGGTTCTGTCGCTGGTTATATGGATTCCGCAATCCGTTTTCGTCCTGTTCACCGGTCTCCGTGTTCCGCCCGAAACTGCGGTCATACGGCGATTGACCTTCGTCGGTTTTGGCCTGTAACTTTTGCTGCTCTTGTATCTGTCTCGCCAATTCCTCATTCGTTGGCTTCGCGCGAACGTAGCCGCGCTCTACAATCTGCTGCGTAATCTGTGCCCTGATTTCCTCGTCATCACGGACTTTGCGGAAGATGAATTCATCGCTAAGCTCATCCGAAGCCAGTACTCTGCCCTGTGCGTATGCATTGCGCACCAGCATCTTTTTTACTTCCAGAAATAAGCCCGGCTCCTGCGAAAGCAGCAAAATGATTCGTTCCGCAGGAAGTGAGACCAGGCGCTCAGCTTCCTTCTCGGCGCGAGAATCTGCCTGCTCAAGCGAATGGGTACGCGTGGAACTATCGGGATCAATTGAGTTGGCAGACTGGTCCTGAGCGAACGAACTCAGTGCCATCAGACCAGAACAGAGCAAGATCAGGACTGCGCTTCGCATTTTGATGTTCACCTTAGCTACTCTTGAACGCTCTAGAACTTCGGAATTACGTCAGCTTCATCGATCTCGACTGAGACAGAACGCATGATTGCATCAATCGAAATCACAATGCGTGAATTGGTCTTGTGGCGGACCAATATCCCTTGGGCCCCTGTCAGCGGGCCATTCACCACCTCGACGCGGCGTCCTACCGTGAGATATGGGTGATGTTGGACGTGGATGCCTTGGGCGAGCCCATTCCGCAACGCCTCGACGTCATTCCCGATCAGCGTCGCAGGTTGGCCGTTGAATGTGACAAACCGTGCAACTCCGGGCAATTGCAGGACACGCAACCTCTGTGAAACTGGGACGCGCACGAAGACATATCCGGGAAAGAGGACGAGATCGAGTTCTTTGCGGCGGTCCTTCCAGCGCCGTACGGACCGATATAACGGCAGAAAATGTTCAATCCCGCGTTCTTGAAGTTGCTGGGCGACCTTCTTCTCATGACGCGCGTGAGTGTAAGCCGCGTACCAACCATCCATCAATGGCTCAGGGATGGCAGGACGATTGATCTTTAAAGCCAGAGTCACTGGTTGTCCGTAGCTTCGCCCTCTCACTTACAGGGACTGGTGAGTTGAATCATCGCCCACACCTTGCAGGTGGAACGTTGATTTCATTTCTTTCGTGCGTCCGAAAATTGGCCGATGCCTTTAGAAACTGGCTTCTAAGCAGTTGCCGGAGCTTCCTTCGGCTGATTTTTATGCCAAGGAGAACAGCGGAGGCGTCTTTATTTCCAGTCGTGCGGGTCGGCAATATCTTCGGAACACCTGCGACGAGTTGGATGGACAGGGGTGAAGCGGAGTTGCTTGACAGGAACCCGGGTTCAGCAAAGTAGATGCAGAAATTTATCCTGGATTCATAAAGCAGCAGCTACTCAGGCGAGAGTAGAAAATAATGAGAGTAGCTCAACCCTTCACGCTGATCTTGGAGAAAGACAATATCGCGGTGCCCGGACGCGGACTGCCCATCCAGGTAGCTGGGCGGAAGGTAGTAAAGATCAACATATTCTTCACTTGATGAGGCAAGTCTCTGAGCTTGTCGGGATCAGAAAGGATCCGGTAATCCTGCACGCGGCCGTTCCGGTCCACGTAGGCTTCGATCACCAGTGATTCCTCATTAATTTCGCCCATCATCACCCCAAAGCCTATGGACTGCAGCTCTGGATCGGTGGAAATGAGCAGCGGGACGTCATTCGAATTGGCCCGCACTGGAGTAATGAAGCCCATCAGCAGGCCGAAAACAATTATGGTGGCAAAGATTCCAGCAGTTGCCGGAACCATAAAGGCACGCACCAAATTTTCCAACCGTAAAATCAGGTTGCCCCAGAAAGGTTCGCGCACCCGTGCTGCTTCCCGCGAAATTGCCAGACGGATTTTCAATGACAAGTCTTCAGGAGCCTTCGCACGCCCGATTTTGTTCATCAACGACTGCGTATCGCGAAGCGATTGATATTCGGCGGCGCATGCACCACAACCCTGAAGGTGCAAGTCCAGCGCGTACATCTGCTTGCCGGTGATGGCGCCATCCAGATAAGCAGATAACAACGACTTCGATTGCACGCAGGTCATGGAGTTACCTCAATGCGATGGCTACGAACGAGCCGCTCGCCACTTCCCTTTTCATCGTCAACATCCAAACCTAACTCCGGCCCAGCTACTCTTGCGAAATCACTCAGAACTTTTCGCAGCGCATCGCGCCCGCGGGTGATTCGCGACTTAACAGTCCCCAGCGAAACCTGCGTGACCTCGGCGATCTCCTCGTATGAAAGATCTTCAATGTCACGCAGCACAACTGTCGTCCGATATGGCTCGGGTACGTTTCGCAACTCCCGCTCTATGTGCGCCCGCAATTCGTCATCCGCCGCATTTTCAAACGGCGACTTATGCTTGTCCACCATCGCCGCCTCATACGCTGAAAACATGGAATACTCCGAACCGTTCTCCTGCGATTCCATGTTGGTCTCTTTCGATTTGTGGCGAAACCACCAGCGCCGGCGATTCGACGCTTCGTGAATGGCAATCCGGTAGATCCACGTCTTTAAACTGGATTCTCCGTGGAACTGCTTCATCCCGCGAAATACTTTCAGGAAAACTTCTTGAGTGGTGTCGGCGGCGTCCGCAGGATCGGTCAGAATTCTATAAACAAGGCTGTAAACCGGTTGATGAAATTCTCCCACCAGCCAGGCATAAGCGTCTTCAGAACCAGCCTTTAGTTCGGCGATGACGCTTGACTCTTCAGTTCGAATTCCGATCGCGCTCGCGAAATCGCCCACGTTGGCTGCTCCCGCCATCAAAATCTGGCGTCACCTGCATTATAGGTCCAACGGTACCGCCCCACTCACTATAGTTAGACCCCACCTGAGCAGGAAAGTTCCCGTCCCTACAATTCACTTAAACGCAACATCTTAGACGCAGACGTCTGACAGAGCTATTGAGTAGGAGGAGCGTTAGCAGGCGCAGGCTGGGTAGTTTTTGCCTTGGGAGCTGGCTTCTTCCGCGCGGGCGTCTTCTTCGGCGCAGGCTCAGTGTCATCGACAACGGTCTTTTTCGGAGGAATTGCCGCACGGGCCTCCTGCAGCGCACTCCGCAGTTGCCCGATTTCATTTTCTTTCGTGTTCGCAAGCTTATCCATGCGGTCCGCGACTGCATGCCGTGAATTGTCTATCGCATTCAGATCATTGTTCAGGGCCTGAAATTCCTCTTTCCCGCCAAACGCTCCGGCCGATTCCACCACCGAGCTAAGCACGTCATAGAGTGCATCGAGATTGCGATATGTCTTGAATGTAACCGCCAGATTCTCAGGCGAATTCTGAAGCTGAGTAAGAATTGCCGGCAATGCGTTCTGCAGATTTTTAATGATGGATTCAGTGTCGCTCTGCGTTTGTCGCTTGGTATTACCGTCTGTCTTCCACTTCTCGATGCGCAAGCGCGAGAGATCGTTTTGCGTGCTCTGCGACGCCTGGTTAAGGCTGCCAAGAATCTGATTGAGTTCGGAAATGGAAGAATAGGAAACTGGCGCCCCGGAGTTTCCGGGTGCATTCTGTGCAAAAGAAATCGAGGCAGTCAGGAGTACAACTCCACAGAATGCCGCTGGTGAGGTCAAGTTCATGTTTGTCTCTTCGTTTTCAGAATACTCATTTTCACAGGTTTGGCAACTCTGCTTCCACTCTGCTCGCGCTTGAGCGCCGGTTTGAACAAGCAGTCATGGCACCAACTTGCGGATGTTTGACTAACGCGTATTGCTGGGCGAGAATTATTGCAACACCTTCCTTCAATGTGGGCCTGTGGCGCAGCTGGGAGCGCGCTTCCATGGCATGGAAGAGGTCGTCGGTTCGATCCCGACCAGGTCCACCATCTTTTCAATCACTTACAAATTTACCGACCAATCGGTTGGTAGCAAATTTTCCGACTTCACTCGCAGTTCCTGATGAATCGCATTAACGGTTGCGCGCACGCTCTCAGGAATTTCTTGCATGTACACGTCGGTCGTGGTGGCCGCGCGTGAATGCCGCAAAAGTCCCTGAACGTCTTTCACAGTTCCTTTCTTTTGAGCGAGCGTTGCAATCGTTCTGCGAATTACCTGGAACGTGAGCTTCGGCAGTTCAAGCTCACGTGCGAGTTTATGCAACACACGTTTTCGGTAATTGCCCGTGTCCATAAACCCGCCCTTCGCATCCGGAAAAATGAACGCCTGAGGTGAAGAGTCGGGACACTCCTGCTTCCAGAGCCACAAATCTTGCGTCACTCTTTCGGCAGGTGCACCCAACCCAGGCTTCGCTTGTTCTTGCCCCACGGCCGAATCGCGCCTTTATAGACGGTTTCGACCACTTTCATTCTTGACTCTTCGTACTTGAAGCACTTCCACCGCAAGGCGAACAGTTCACTCGGACGCAAGGCGTTGGTCATGTCGAGCTCCAGCAAAATACGATGGCGGAGCTCGAGGCGCGCGAGCGCATCCCGCAGTTGCTCCCAAGTGAGGGTGGTTTTATCCGTCTCTCTCAGGTGCGCCGGCGGACTGATCTTGCGCGCGGGGTCTTTGGTGAGGAAATCCTGTTCGACGGCCTCGGCAAAGATGTCCTTCATGTAGGCCTTGATTTGCAGCACTGTGTCCTTGCAACGTGTAGTGCCCAATTTGTTGAGGTGGACTTGTAGCGTAAACCGGTCAAAGTTTTCCAGAGGGATGCCATCGAATGGTTCGAGAAGATCCTTTTGGATAATCAGCTTCTTCACCTTGGCGGTCTCTGGTCTCCACTTCGCCTCTTTCAAGGGAAAGAAGCGGTTGCGCACGAACCATCCAAAGGCGACCGAGCTATCATTCATCACTCTGCCACCTAGTGACTTGCCTGTGTTCTTAGCGATTTCCTGTTCCAGCAATTCTCGCGCCTTGAATTTTGTAATCTGAGATTTCGGGCCAAGAACGACTGGAACAATGTCTATTTTCTGTTGATTTGTGGTTGGATCGAATACCTCTTTGCGGTAATAGCCATGCTTACCGCGGGCAACGACCCAACCCCGCTGGTGAGAATTTCCCATTCATTCCTCAGTTTTCTGTGGGGGAACAAGTGGGCTACGCTATTCTACGCCCAGAGTTCCTCCGGCCGAGTGCCGCCCTGTACGGAACTTGCAGCACACGTTATTTTCCGTGATTGATGTCGCGGCACTTTGCGGGTTAGACCGGAAATATCCGCTGCAATGGCTGAAAATCGTACTAATTACGTTTTTGCTGGCGTGGGCTGCGCGGCTAACGCCGCTTTTCCGCAAACACTTTGCCGAATATTCCTAAGCCATAATCGGGGATTGGTGCCGTGAACGACACGGCCTACAAATCCCAGGCGCTCGGCTATATTTTCATTACAAAAGCCGTGAAGTCCGATATCCGACGCAATCATATTTCTAGGCTTTGCGAAAACGTACGTCGCATGGCCAACTTGCGGCGTCTCGACCACAACGGCGCTTTCGAGATCGAAGATGTATTCATTGCGAAATAGGTAGACGCGCAGTGCATCGCGGGATAGTTCACTGTAGAAGAACGGATCGTAATCCGGACGCCAACTGATCTGTATGATGTCGAAGTCGCCGGGGATGCTAAGTTCTGAACACATTTTTTCCAAGACTCTTCGCTCAATCGCTTTGTGCTCCAGGCACAGCCGGATCTGGTCCAAAGCACGGGAGTATTGCCCAAATCGGCTGTACATATCTCGGGCTCGCTCGATATCTCGCTGAAAATCGGCGGGGAGCTTGACCGAAATTCGACTGGGTAACCCAGTCTCCCAATCGACATCTTTCCGGCCACTGCCGGGCTTTTTGCGGTTGGAACTCCGAACAAAAGCGCCGTCTACCTCCAGCTTGCTGCTCAGCAGATTCTTCCACCGGTTCCAGCTTTGATCCCACCGGACTTGCAAACAGGCAGGGTCGAGCCAGAACTCCAGTTTGCGGCGTGCATCGCGGCACAGTGCCTTGTCAGCCAAGAAATCGCGATTGCGTAGGGGCAGATGAAAACGCCGTCGGCGTTGCTCTGGCACGAACATCAGAATTCGCCGGGCAAAGAATATCTGCCGATCGCAGGAGGGTTCGCCACTGACGAACCGCGATCCAAATCCGCCGTAGGGAAAAATGGCAGGGACCTCCGAATCGGCGAGCAGGGAGTCATAGTGAGCACGCAATTGCGGATGCCCGAGAATATTGAAAGCACGTTCCACTTTTACCCGTTCGGCGTGCGATGCGCTCATGATCTCTAGTTCCAGAGCGCGCAATTTGAATGCGACCCGAATTTCCGCAAGAGACGCACTCGTTCCAATACGCAAGACTTGGTATAGAGTGCTTTGGGCAGATCCGCTCTGTGCATTTAAGCCGTAGAAATATTCGCGAACCGTCTTACACAGGGCAGAAAGATCGACGAGATGCCCAGATTGCCGTGCTGCACCTGAACGGATACGAAAGGCTGGCTGCGCTCGTCATTTTGAGGTTCCTTAGCAAAGCCGATGTTCATCAGATATACATGATGGCGCGCGCCGGAAATGGTGGATTCTTTATTGAGGTAGACTTCCGTCCCAATCGTAGTTCCATCCGGTATCGAGAACATAATCTCATCACCAATTGCGATGTGACTGGCGAGTAAGAGCGGCAGGCGGGCCTGGCTGTGGTTCGTAAGCGCACACTGGGTACTGTGCTCACGGCGGGATACATTGAGGATCCGTTCTCGACAAATCGGGGGCGCACTGTTGTGGAGCCAGGCCATACTCTGGACTGCGGCATTCTTTCAACAGGTCGCGTGATCGTCAAAAACGGCTGATGTGGATGTAAAACGTTTTCTGTCTCACGCGAGACTTCCACCCTAGCGCTAGGAATTCCTGCTCATCCGGTCAGTTGTTCCCCCTTAGGACTTCTCATTTCGTCGCTGAAGGCGCTGAATACTACAACTGGAAAGAGTCTGGGAAATTCTGGAGCGGCTGGATGCCAAACGGGACACCGTCTAACCAATCACTCGCGGTGCATACGGCCAAGTGCGTTTGTCCTGGGGCGCGGACCGGAGCGCGGCCAACCCAGCCGAATAAAGGAAATCGAGGTAGGATCAGTCACCCGCACGCGCCAACATTCAGGCGTTCGCGCGCGCAGCTGCTGGGTTTGGGATTGCGCTAATCCTAGAAGCGGGGCAAACCGCTGACACCATGTTGCGTGGCAAATAGTCACCAGAGACCACGCGGCTCCTCACGCAGCAGTCTCCAAAGCTGCCATTGCCTGCATCAATTGCGCGATACGGCTGCGCCTCTCATCGTATTCCTTCGCGTCCTCTGGACGCATTCCGAGGTACGTGGCTGTCCTTAGGAAATCCAACTGTTTTTCCGTAAGGGTGTCTAACTCTTCTCTCATTCGTTCCACCGCTCGACTACATGCCATCTGTACCTCACGCTCCCAGCAAAGTCCCCGATTCGCCGTCTTGACTTGGAATACACGAACGTAGCTCCTCGATGAGACATGCGACTTCGCGGTCTTCGTCTGGCCGTGTCAATTTCAGATTTTCAAGATCGTGAACAGCCTGCTGCAGTGCCTCGCGGGTCTCTACGAGAAGGAGCCGTCATAGCGCATACAAGATGCCACATCTGAGTCTCTTTGTTCGATACCATGCATTCCGTATGCCCCCTAGGGAAAAATTCTTGAAATGCCTTAGAAAAAATTCTTGAAATGTCTTAGTAGAATCGGCTACTTAGGTGTTCTGAGTGATTCTCTGGTGGCGCATGTCGGATGAATCGAAACCGGAATCGCAGGCGATCAGCGTGGGTTCGCCATTCTGCTCTGACCCAAACTGCCCCTACTGCAAAGAATTGCGCGAACTCCACGAAGAAATTCGTAGACGTCCCGCTGGCGGTGCTGCACGTGTGCAGGATCGTCCTCCGCCCAGTCACTCTTCGCAGGATTGACGGGAGGGCATAGAATGGACAAAAGTTTCGAGGGGCGCTTCCCAACCAAGAGAGCCGCCCAGCCGCCAAAATAAGGGCGGCTCTCTCCTTCACCCAGGCTACTGAGGAGAATTCGCTCCTTGCTCCTGCAGCTTTCCACGCTAACCAGAAACAACGCGGCGGGGGGGATCCGGCATTAAATCCGGCACTTATGATACATTGTTTCCATGTAAGTTACGGGAAATGAAGGCATAGATGACTGCACGCAATCCGGCAAATAATGCGGCGATTGAAGGCATTGCGCTCATGGAGCCAATGCTGCCTCCGGAGGGCGAAAGAAAACTCGAGGACCTAGCCATTGACCTGACTTCAAAGGCCAGCGCTTTGGCCGGACGGGTCAATCCCGTAGTGCAGCAGTCGATTGGAATGCTTGTGCGCTCGATGAACTGTTATTACTCCAACCTGATCGAAGGACATGACACGCATCCGCGCGATATTGATCGAGCGTTGGCGAAAAACTATGCTCGCGAGCCGCAGCGCCGCGCGTTGCAGATAGAGGCGGTCGCACACATCGAAGTGCAGACACTGATCGATGAGAAAAGAGACGACCAGAGCGATCCGGTATCGACCGAATACATCCTCTGGCTGCATCGAGAGTTCTGTCGGCGCTTGCCAGAAGAATTACTTTGGATCGAGAACCCCGACACGCACGAAAAAATCCGCATGTTTCCAGGAGAGCTGCGCGGCGGCCATGTCGCTGTCGGCCGCCACCTTCCACCCTCGGCGATTGTTCTCCCCGATTTTCTTCGGCGGTTCGAGGACGCCTACAATCCCGCGCACCACTCAAAGCTGCGTCAAATCATTGCGGTCGGCGCGGCACACCACCGCTTGCTCTGGATACACCCTTTTTATGACGGCAATGGTCGGGTCGCACGGCTCATGTCGTACGCCTCGTTGCACAGACTTGGTATGGGCAGTACGTTACAAGGCGTAACGATCTGGACGGAAGAGGAAGTCTGTCGCAGGCTGCGCTCGTAGACTTCTGCGAATTTTTTCTACGTGCTTCCATTGATCAAATCGATTTTATGGAGTCGCTCTTGCAACCTGCCGAATTACTTCGCCGTATTGAGATCTTTGTCGAAGACGAAGTACGCGCCGGACGCTTGCTGCGCGGCAGCTATCCAGTGCTTCGCGAAGCAGTGCTGGCCGGGGATGTGGATCGCGCTCAAGCTCGGCAGCTGACAGGCTTTCAGGAGAGAATGGGAAGAACAGTCATCTCCAAACTCTTAGGAAAGGGACTCCTGGTTTCTGGGGGTCCAAAGGATCCCCTGCGTCTCGGCTTTCCACTCGACGTGGTAGAGCGCTGGTTCCCAAAACTCTATCCCGTGACATAAGAGATGCCAAGAAACGTGAGCAGCTCGGGTGGATAAAATTCCGTACAGACTCGTTGACACTTACGCAGCTTCGGCAATCCTCATGCTCAGGGCAGTGACCCTGCCAACTACGGTTGCATCGATTGGATAGCGCACGTGACGTGCCTGGCGACCTGATCCGTGCGAGGGGACCAGAATTAAATCGTTGTCGTGCAACTCACACCAGCTGCACACATATGAATCCCGAAGCTCGAAGAAAAAGACCGGTCGGTCATGATCGCCATGCCAACCAATAGAGGGGATGCTTTTCTGTCGCGGGTCGATCTGCACGAATGATTCTGGATGATCGATGCCAAGGACAAGAAAGCTCTCTACGTAAACGAGGCTTATGAGACGATTACCGGACGATCGTGCAAGTCTCTGATAGAGAACCCTTCCTCTTACGAAGAATTGATTCATCCCGATGATCGCGGCCACGTGCTCACAAAGCTTGAGGAAGCGGTGCAGAACGGACGTTTTGATGAAAGGTTTCGGATCCTAAAAGCGGAAGGAGATGTTCGCTGGGTTTGGGTGCGTGGCTTTCCAGTCCGCGACGGCGAGGGCAGGATCACCCGCTTGGTAGGGACCGTGCTGGAAATCACCGCTCAAAAACAAGCAGAAGAGCAGGTCGCAATCAACCTGGACATGGCGAAATCCGCATGGGCGGAAGAAGAAGCGCTGCGCAAGGCAACACTCGCGCTCACCCAGGATCTTCACATGGATAACGTAATGGACGCCCTCCTGCGATCTCTCGCGGAAGTCGTTCCTTACACCTGCGCAAGGGTGTTGGTCCCAGAAAGGCGGGCCCCACTGGCTCGCTCTTGGCGAGAGACTGTGCCCCGCACCCCCGAAGGAATCGTGGAAAGCCCCATTGACTCTCATGGATGACCAGTGTCCAGTTGTGCGGCGCGTGTCCGAGAGCAAGAAAAGAATCTTGATTCAGGACACAATAACAGAAGCAGACTGGCAGACCTTTAGAGGGCACAACACTCTCCGGTCCTGGCTTTCGGTTCCTCTGGTTGCCTCCGGAGAATACCTAGGGTTTCTGTCCGTCGGCCACGCGGAACCAAACCGGCTTACAGAGGATCACCTCCGGCGCGCCGAACTCCTGGCGATTCCCGCAGCTGCCGCGATTGAGAATGCGCGACTCTATGCGCGAGCAGAGATTTTTGCCTCGGAACTGGAGAAACGGCTAACGGATCTCAATGCCGCTGAGACGGAATTAACGCGCGCGAAAGGAGAGCAACGCATTTCAGAAGATCGATTTCAGAAGGTGTTTCGCTCCAGCCCTGTTTCGTTTTCCATTACAACCCACAATGAAGGCAAATTCGTGGACGTGAACACCGCTTTCGAGCGTCGTTATGGCTATTCCCGCGGGGAACTGGTTGGACATACGGTCCATGAGCTCAGGATTTGGGAAGATCCCGCGGATCGCGTTTATATGCTCCAGCAACTCGAGAGGGGTGGGCCCATCCGAAATATCGTCACCCGGCTTCGCGCGAAATCAGGAGAGATCAAAGTCACCGACTATTCCGCCGACAAGATCCAATTTGACGGACAGGCGTGCATTCTGGCGGTATCCGAAGACGTGCCTCAGCGCGATCCCCACAAGAACAATTGAGCTTCCACGCGTTGACCGCGCCGCATGTTCGGAATTCCGAACCCATATCCGAAATAGCGACTGTGATTTGAAGAGCAGCCTTCCGGTTAGGCGGAAAAGCAAGCAAGCTTAATATCCTATTGAAATCAAACGTTCGGCGAATATTCGCTTCCTTCACGTGTCCGGAATCCCGACCGCACAAAAGACAAAACACCACATCCCGGCAGAAGTGCGTGACGATCATTCCCATCTTTTCCGGTGTGCAATGGCTACACCGGCCAGCTGCGGGAGTTATTGCCATGCC
>QHZW01000507.1 GCA_003224815.1 Acidobacteriota bacterium
AATTGTGCGACAAGCTCGCGAATCTCTGGTTCCAATGGTCCACCGCCGACCAGGTCGAGCGTGGCCTCCGGGAATTGTTTCTGCACTGCTGCGAATGCCCGCACAACAACATCCATGCAGTAATATGGATGAAACCCTCGAGTACAAACCAGGTGCGGACGCAATGGATTGCGTTCACGAAACTGGAATTGCGAAAGATCCACGATGTTGGGTATCGGTTCCGCAGTCAACCCGAATTCACGGAACACCTTCACCAGGTACGCGGACGGCGTAACGATCTGGTCAACACGGCGCAACACGAAGCGAGCAATGCGCGATTTCCGTAAATGATCGCGGGCTTCCCCGCTGTGGTAGTGAACAAGAGTCTTCTTTGCTCTCAAGCGGGCCGCCAAAAACGCTGGGGTGGGCGCGATCAGAAACGAAGAGTATGACGCTGAAAAGATGTGCGCCAAATCGGCATCCCCCAACCCGCGCCACAGGCCAGCAACATAAAACGGGGTTCGCACTATCGTCCGCAGGCCCGGGACACGCTTGACCCATCGCAGGCCGGGCGGGAACTCGGGATCGACCGGAATGAAGGTGACTTCTATGTCGGGGTGTACCGCCCAGTGCCGCAGGAGCAAATCCAACTGCACCGATTGGCCGCCCACGTAGTTCAGAGATGGCCCAACAATCGACACTCTGGTCTTTGGAGTAACAGGAACCTGCAATGCAGCCGAATTCCCGGACTTTCTGCGCAGCACTTCCTCGTAAAGCTCTTCGTATTCCCGCGTAATGTTCTCTGCTGAGAAATGCGTCCTGGCAAACTGCCTTGCGTTCCGTCCCACAGTTCGTCGCAACTCAGGGTTATTGATCAGTTTCGCGGTAGCGCCGACCAAGGCGTCAATATCGTGCACCGGAACCAGCATGCCCCGGTCCTCGCCAACCAACTCAGGATCTCCACCGACATTCGTGGCCACTACCGGAACTCCTGCCGCCATGGATTCCAAAATCACATTCGACAGACTCTCCGACTCCGACGGAATTACCGTCACATCCAGAGCCGCCATAATTTGCGGAATATCTCGCCGATCTCCAAGCAACATTACCTTGTCGGCAATTCCGAGTGAAGCTGCCTCGGCCTCAAGCTCTTCCCGCAGAGGCCCGTCGCCCACCAGCACGAACTCAAGATCGGGAAACATAGTACTCAGCTTCGCAGCCGCCTTCAGAAACGCGCGATGGTTCTTCGTCTCCGAATTCATACGGGCGATCATCCCCACACGCAGGGCCCCGGTGCGTTTGGGGATCAGCGGTTCCGGGTACGCGAACGCCTCAGGCGCAAGTGCATTCCCAATGACCCGCAGCTTCGTTTCTGGCAGTCCTTCGGAAACCAAATTTCCGTTGCCCGGGCGTAAGCAGATCCCCAAGCTGCCGCTGGCTGCCAATAATTACAGGCACGCGAGCAGCAAATGCAGCCGGGACAAGCGTGAGATTGGTGTAAAAATCAAACGCATGAGCAACTTGAATTCTTTTTTTTCGAAGATGTCGCGCCAGCCGCCACCGACTATGCCACGACTTCCATCCGTAAACGCTGCCCCCAAGCTTAAAACGCGGGACTTCGCCAAAGAGATCACGCAGCGGCCCCTTTGTTTGAATGCATCCAAGACTCAACGTGAAGCGCTCTGCATCGAGTGATTTCGCTAGCGATACAAATTGCCGCTCGCTTCCTCCAGTCTCGAAGCTGTTGAGCATGAGAAAGACACGGCGTTGCTGGGTTATGAGGCGGGCGTCAGCATGCTTCTCTGCTTGAGAATCCTGTGCCAGGTGCATTACGCAGTTTCTCCGCCAGAAACGCTCAAGGATTTTGCCGCGCAGGCTTCTGAGCTGGGCAAGGCTTCGAGGAAATTGCGGTGCCAGAGTTCAAAAATCAACAGTCGCCAAATCGCACCTGACCGATTGCGGCGTCCAGCGAAGCGCTCATCGAGACGCCGGTGGACTCCATTGGCATCAAAGTAACCGCGCTGAAAAGTACGCGGCTCAAGAAGGACGGTCATGATTAGTTCCCGCATCTCGTTTCGTATCCAGTGCACCAAGGGCAAAGCAAACCCCTGCTTCCGCCGGTAGAGGACTTTTTTCGGCACACCCACCCGTTCGGCTAACTTTCGCAAGATATATTTCTGGCGGCCCTCACGCATCTTCCACTCCGGCCCCAGCGCTGTCACCCATTCCACAAACTCGTGGTCAAGAATCGGCACTCGCACCTCAAGCGAGGTAAGCATGCTCATGCGGTCCACTTTGGTCAGAATGTCTTCGACAAGGTAAGTCTTCGTATCCACATACAGAGTCTGGCTGATGGGATCGGTTGCGGGTGCTTTTTCAAAATATCTGAGAAGAATGTCCCGCGGATCGCCGCATTCGGCAATCGTGGCGCGGAACTCCGGCGAC
>QHZW01000001.1 GCA_003224815.1 Acidobacteriota bacterium
CCGCAACGTTTTTGCCTTCAGCCCCAAACCAGCCATCATTTTCGTCAAGTGCCTTCGAGAAAGTGTAAGCAACTTGATAGGCAAGACCACTCGAAAAACGTTTGTCGAGCGACAACTGGAATGCATGGTAGTCTGCGAAACCTACGCTGCGATCATAAAAAGTCGGGATCATGTAGGGGTACAGAGACCGGGACTGTGGGTTCGGCAGAGGACTCGGTGTCAGAGCCGTGTTATACATGCCTCCGATGTTAGCCCGGTGAGTCAACGCACCGACATAGCTGCCGGTCACTGTCGTGGTTGAGTTGATCTGGTGCTGGATGCCGAAATTGAACTGATACGCATACGCATTTTTGATATGTGGGTCGTAATGCCAGTTCACGCCGCCCGAGTTAAACGGTGTAGGGGCAGGCAAGCCTGCGCTGCCGCTTGCTGCGAACGGATCCAGCGCCGAGGCTAACGGCTGGCCCTGCGAGTTTGTCGTGGAGCCTCCCGGTTGGTTGAGATTGTTGGCAATCAACTGTCCGATACCGGGCCAGTCACCTTCAATGTTCTGCGACATTTGGCTGACCGCAGCCCAGTTGTCGTACACGATTCCTGCCCCTCCCCGAACCACGGTCCGGTCAGTCGCGCGAAAGGCAAACCCGAGGCGGGGCCCAACGTTGGTGTAAGTGTTGTGGGAAATTCGACCGCGTGGATCAATAACTACATGCGGCGGAAGAGTTCCCGCAGGCAGGCAGGTCTGTGTTGTTGGATCGCACGCCACGGCGTTTCCTTGCGCGTCCAACATGATGCTGGGAATGCAGGGAGCAAGTTTTCGAACCGTGCAAGGTGGCGGCGGATACTGCAATACATATGTGCCGTTCGAGAAGTCGAAGTCACCAGTTTCAATGCCGCCCTGCTGGCCAATCGTATCTTTGGTCCCGTACGGCGGGATTAAAGTGAGATCGTAACGAACGCCATAGTTCACAGTAAGTCTCGGCGTTGCTTTCCACGAATCCTGGAAGAAGGCGCTAAACAGACCGCCCGAACGGGTCTTTTCGTTCACGTCCCGCCGGTTGGCATTATTCACAACGCCCAGCAGATATGACGCCAAACTGTACCCGCCCTTACCAGTCGAAGGATCCCCGGTCTCGGTATCGGCGAACCCGAGACTGTCATATGCGATCGGGCTGGAGAATACGCTGCTAATGTAGTTCGAGCCGAAGGAGAACGAGTGAGTCCCCTTGAGCTTGTTAATGGTCACCGACGTCTGCCAATTGTCAGTGGCTTGAGGAGTGTTCTGAAGGATTTCACCGGCATTGGTAAATCCATCACCTAGCCCCAGAGAGGGGAGCAAGCATCCCTTGGTTCCTGAGAAATTACATGAAAAATTGGGCGACAGCCCTGCGGCAGCGACCACAGAATCTGCATTCACACCCTTCTCTTTTGTGAGGGCGTTAT
Organism: Acidobacteriota bacterium; assembly: GCA_003224815.1. Taxonomy (GTDB): domain Bacteria; phylum Acidobacteriota; class Terriglobia; order Terriglobales; family Acidobacteriaceae; genus Gp1-AA145. The sequence goes on from QHZW01000001.1 coordinate 1,441, forward strand.
CCGAAACTTTGGTGCGGGAAAAGAGTGCCTGCAATTGCAACGTCGAGCTGAAAATATGAACCCAGTTTCCACCCCAGTTGACAGCTGGAATCGAGTCGTTCTTCAGGAACCCAGGCAAGTTGCCGTTCGGTGTCATGGTTGCGCTGTCGATTTGACTCCAACGGAACCAGACCGAATCCTTCTGGCCGAAATTATGGTCAAGTCTGCCGGTGAACTCGTTCTGATGCTGCGTATTAGGATCGCCATCGAACGCGTTGCTATTCGTTGCTGGGTTGTAGGGTCCGGCCTGGGGATAGACCGACTGGACGAATCCAACCAACCCCGGATTGATCAGGTTGGATGGAATAATGTTTCCCGGAAAAGGCTGGCGGGTGAAAGTTGATCCGGATGGAGTTGTTGTAAATGGGTTATAGATTTGCTGGGCTGGGTTGTTGCAAACACCGCTGCCGTTGAATCCAGCAGTACAGAGCGCGCTGAAGTCCCCGCTCAACTGGGTCGCTGTCGGAACCAGAATGTTCTCGCCGATCGGTTGCGAGTAGCGGAAGCCTTGGTACGCAAAATAGAAGAACGTGTTCTGCTTGAGCCCACGAAAGGGAATGGGACCGCCGATTGCACCGCCGAACTGGTTCTGGTGGAATAGCGGCTTGGGTTTGTCGGTGGGTAAAAACTGCCCGCGGGAGTCGAATGCGCTGTTACGGATATATTCCCAAGCCGAACCGTGGAACTGGTTCGTCCCCGACTTGGTAACGACGTTTACGACGCCGCCCAGTACAGAACCGAACTCCGAGGAGTCGGTGTGAGAGACGACCTTGAACTCTTGAATCGCGTCGACGATCGGAGGCACGGCGTAGGTGCTGAGAAATGCGGCGAAGTTGTTCATCCCATCCGTCAAGAAATAATTGCTGCGGTTGGTTGCGCCATTGATGGAAGGAAACGAGAAAGCAGCACCCTCGGCGATTGGCGCTGCGAAGCCGCCGGTCCGGCCGCCCATGTTGTTCTGGCTGACACTGATCGGCGACACCCCGGGAGTCAACGAAAGAAGTTGTGTAAAGTTGCGTCCGTTCAGGGGAAGGTCATTCACTTGCTTGGTCGCGATGACCGTTCCAAGCTCTGCGCTGGAGACCTGCAGTTGTTCGGTTGTAGCCTCAACGCTTATGACCTCGGTCTGAGCGCCAGCCGCCAAGAACACATCAATCGTGGCTGTCTGATTCACGGCGAGTACGAAATCAGAAATCTGTTTGGTGCTGAAACTCGGCGCGCTTACTTTCAAGGTGTACCGACCGGGATTAATGTCCGGGAAAACATACGTGCCGGAGTCATTGCTAAGCGTACTGTGCTCAACTCCCGTGTCGGAATTGCGCAGAACCACCGAGGCCTTGGTTACGACCGCACCCGTGGGGTCGCGAACAACACCATTTAGCGAGGCGGTAGAAAGCTGGGCAAGGGCAGAGGTGGTGGACAAAGCTAAGACGCTGATCATCCACAGTAGACTGCGGAAGTGTGACCACTGCACGCGTGAATCAGTCATAAGTCCCTCCGACCCTTCTAAAGATTTACAAACAAACGATATTGCACCCCGGTTCTCAAAGAGGCGCCATTCTAGTATGAAAGTACTAGAACTTGTCAAGAACTATTTGAGCGCTCGGAAGAGTGAGGTTGGCTATAAGAAGCCGTTTGCTGCGCAGGCGCTTTTAATTTGAGCGCTTATATCAGTAGGTTTGCCCGAGTCAATTGCCGACAACTGAGCCTCAACCGTTTGAGAATAAGTTAACTGTTGTGAGATCAGATGTCCGCCGCAAGGTCTTAATATTCATATACGTACAGCATGACAGCAGCTCTATTGGGGCGAGCTTGACCGGAACCCAGGTTTCGATCAAAGTTACTGCGAGCATTTCATGCAACCGGACATGGGAGATCGGCGATCGTCTCACCGTGGAATCTCGGGCGAAAGCATTCCGCCAAGAGTCCCGTCAGTGATGTGGTTCGCATTGGTGGTTTCAATTTTTGCCCCAGGAATATCCGTACATGCGCAGTTTCTCGGCAACAACGGAATAACAGGATCGACCAAAGCGCCGGCATCCGAATACGTTGGTTCTTCCGCATGCGCCGATTGTCATCAAGAGATCTACCGCGATTACTCACGAACCGGAATGGGACGTTCGACATCCCTGATCACACCGGAATTCCTGAAGAGCTGGCCAACTTCAGCTTCACTTTCAGACAAAAACACAGGATTGCATTTTGATGTTTATGTTCGTGACGCACATATGCTGGCACATCAGATTGGATTGGAAAACGAGCAGGTGCATGATTCCTCGATAGTCAACCCTGCGTCGCTGACTCCTGCGCTGGCCAATAACATCTGCATGTCCTGTCACCAGACCGGTGACGTTCGAGTGCTCAAGCCAGGAAAGGATTACAAAGATTTTCGTCCAGGAACGCCGCTCGACGATACACTCACGATTCTCATGGTGCCCCCGAAACGAGAATCTCCACCACAACAGGACTTGCTCGAGCACTACTACTCAATGACTCTGAGCAAGTGTTTTCGCGGAAGCGGGGAGAAGTTGAGTTGTATCAGCTGTCACGACCCACATGTAGAGCCAAGGCCAGAAGAAGCAGCGGCATATTTCAAGAAAAAGTGCCTCGCGTGCCACACGGAAAAAAGCTGCACGCTGCCCTTGCAAATTCGCGAGCACCAGCGACAGTCAGATGATTGTGCGGACTGCCACATGCAGAAGCGAGACGTGCGCGAAATTTCGCATTCCAGCATCACAAACCACAGGATTTTGGCCCGCCCGGATGAGCCTTTTCCTGACATTGCATTTCAGCAGTCGACGCCAGCTTTACCTGATCTGATCCATTTGAATCCGAGGCCTGGGAAAACCGATGCGGCACCGCCGGCGCTGGTGCTGTTGCAAGCTTATGGTGAGTTGGTGGAGAAATACCCACAGTACTTGGATCGCTATTACGCAGTCCTCGACCAACTGGCAAGCTCTGATGCAAACAATCCGCTGGTACAGGGTGCTTTAGGCAACCGCGATCTTCAGGCCGGCAAGTATGAGACTGCAATCGAGCATTTGCGGCGAGCTATCAACCAGGGCCCCCCGAAAACCATCTTGTACACGGAGCTGGCTGACGCTCTAGTGAGAGTGGATCGCGCGGTTGAAGCAGTTGAGGTTCTGCAGCAGGCAAGCGATCGCGATCCATTCAATGCAGAGCTGCGAAAACGACTGATCGTACAACTGATTCAAGTGAAAAACTTCACAAACGCGAAGAAAGAGATGGAAATTTACGTCCAGCGGTTTCCGGCAGATTC
>QHZW01000341.1 GCA_003224815.1 Acidobacteriota bacterium
CGCACTCGCGGTGCTTTATGTGTTCAGCGTGCCCGGGTCGGTCACCGCTGGGCCGGAGAAAACACGCGTGTCTTTTCTCGAAGAACGCAAAGAGGCAGTCTATGAGAACCTTCGCGATCTGAATTTCGAATACAAGGCGGGCAAGGTGCCGGATGTGGACTATCAGAACTTGAAAGGCTCGCTCGAATCTGAAGCCGCGAAGATTCTGTCCGAGATTGCGCAGATCGAGTCCGGAACGCCGGTGAAGGGCAGGAAGGGACAAACGAATTGAATCGCCCTCGATCATTCACGGTTATTGCAGCGCACGCTATCTTAGTTTTGTTGTTGGCGGCATCCGCGGTCGCAGCACCAAGCTTGAGCGGAACGGTCACGAATGGCACCACCGGTAAGCCTTCAGCCGGCGACGAAGTAATCCTGATTAAACTTGCCGCGGGAATGGAAGAAGCCGGCCACACTAAAACTGACGCGCAGGGAAAATTTACTTTCGCTTTGGACGACGTTGGGATGCACTTGATCCGTGCTGTGCACCAGGGAGTCACCTACCATCAGCCAGCGCCTCCCGGATCCAGTTCGGTGAACGTAACTGTTTACGACGTGGGCACGAAGGTGGACGGAATCAAAGCCGTCGCCGACCTGATGTATGTGCAGGCTTCGCAGGGCAAGCTGGGCATCACGCGGATCTTTGCAGTGGACAACACTTCAAAACCGGCGCGCACGCAGATGAACGATGCGAATTTCGAATTTTACGTTCCTGAAGGGGCGGAGGTTGATGAGGCGCAGGCACAAACCGCCGGAGGCCAGGGCGTGAATATCCAGCCGACACCGCAAGCGCAGAAGGGTCGGTATGCGTTCGTGTTCCCGCTGCGTCCGGGGCAGACGCAGTTCCAGGTTACGTATCATCTGTCGTATAGCGGTAAGGCAACACTCGATCCCAAGCTGATTTATCCGCTACAGCATTTTGTTGCAGTCCTGCCGCGCTCGATCAATTTCACGCCACAGCAGGCCGGTGTTTATGTAGACAAACAACCGCCCGATCAGCCGGACGGAGTCGCCGAAGTTGCGAGCAATCCGCAGCCCGGACAGAAATTGGCGTTTGATATTTCGGGGAACGGCATGCTGCAGAACCAGGACCAGGAAGCGTCAAACGGGCAATCGGGGAGCGGGCAATCGGGGAGCGGGCAATCAGCGGCGAACGGGCGCGATAATCGTCCGGGCGGAGGTTTGGGGACGCCGATCGAAGCGCCAGATCCGTTAGATAAATATCGCGGATGGCTTATTGGCGGGTTTGGGATCGTGCTGATCACGGGCGCGATTTATACCGTGAATCGTTCGAAGGGAACCGCGCCGGTCGTTGCTTCTGCTGGGGGATTGCTCGACGGACTGAAGGAAGAATTATTTCAGCTGGAGATGGAGCACACGCAAGGCCAGATTTCCGATGACGAGTACGCTAAGACGAAAGCCGCATTGGACCAGACGCTGACCCGCGCAATCAAGCGCAAGACTTCTAGCTAGGAATTCCTGAAGCCGTTCCCTTCAGTGCACTATGCCTTGCTGTATTCCTGCGCCAGCTCACTCCGCAACTGACTCTCTATTATTCTTCCGACATGCGCATCGATACCCACCAACATTTCTGGCAGTACAGATCCGATGAATACGGGTGGATTGACGATTCGATGGCGAAGTTGCGAAGGGATTTTCTGCCTCTCCACCTGCAGCCCGAACTCGAAGACGCAGGCTTCGACGCATGTGTAGCAGTCCAGGCGCGGCAAACGCTTGAAGAAACGCGATGGCTGCTGGAACTGGCTTCATCATCGCCATTCATTCTCGGCGTGATCGGCTGGGTGGATTTACAAGCAGCAGATGTGCGCGCGCAGTTGCAGCAGTCCGCCGGAAATCCGAAGCTGGTTGGTGTGCGGCACATTGTTCAGTCCGAGCCAGACGAGCGGTTCCTGATGAGACCGGAGTTTTTGCGAGGCATTGCTGCACTCGAAGAGTTTGGGCTTACGTATGACATCCTCATATATCCGAAACATCTGCCGGTAGCAGCAGAGTTCGTGTCAGGATTTCCGCGGCAGCGGTTTGTACTCGATCATTTGGCGAAGCCGTTCATTAAGAACCGCGAGATGGAACCGTGGGCCTCGGATCTGCGACGGTTCGCGCAGTTTCCGAACGTTTATTGCAAGCTATCGGGACTGGTGACTGAAGCCGATTGGCAGGAATGGCAGCCGGGGCACATCTTTCCTTATCTCGAAGTTGCGATGAGTTGCTTTGGGCCTGAGCGGATGATGATCGGCTCAGACTGGCCAGTCTGCACGGTGGCGGCTTCCTACTCACGCACGATGAAAGTAATATATGAGTTCATCAGCGGGTGCCCGGACGAAGTTCGCGACGGAATTCTCGGCGAAAATGCAATGCGATTCTGGCGACTGCATGCGTAAGGCGCCACTGTTTTAGAATTGACATTCACCATGCAAAGAGTCCTAAAACTGGATCCACGAGACAATGTGCTGATCGCGCTTGCTGATTTGAAGAAAGGCGAAACCGTGGAGCATGCGGGCGAGAGATACGCTCTGCTTTCGAATATTTCAGCCAAGCACAAATTCGCTACGCAGGACCTACCGCAAGGGGCCCCGGTCACGATGTATGGCGTGCTGGTCGGCAAGACTTCGCAACCGGTCTGGCGCGGTGAGGTACTGACCACAGCCAATCTTCACCACGAAGCTGCGGCTTATCACGAAAAGACGAGTGACTTTGATTGGCGCCCGCCTGATGTCTCACGTTGGGCACAACGAAAATTCATGGGCTATGCGCGTTCCGATGGCCAGGTAGGGACGCGCAATTATTGGCTGGTAGTGCCACTGGTGTTTTGCGAGAACCGTAACATCCTGAATTTGAAGCAGGCGTTTGAGGAAGAACTGGGATTTGCGCAGCCGCAACTCTATCGCAAGCAAGTTGCGGAACTGGTGAAGGCCCATCGCGAGGGAAAGCAACTTCCGAGTACGCCGACTGAGCCGCATGGCAACGGCAACAGCGCACAGAACACGCGAGTTTTTCCGAATGTGGATGGCATAAAGTTCCTGCTGCACGAAGGCGGTTGCGGCGGCACGCGCGAGGACTCGAATAACCTTTGCGGACTGATTGCGGGATATCTCCACAATCCGAACGTTGCAGGCGCAACCGTACTCAGCCTGGGCTGCCAGCACGCGCAGATCGACATTTTACGCAAACAGATTAAACGGCGAAATCCGAAATTCGACAAGCCACTGGTAATTCTTGAGCAGCAGAAGAGCGGATCAGAATTCTCCATGCTGTCGAGCGCAATCGAGCAGACGTTCGATGGACTGGTGCAAGCCGATAAGGCGCGACGCACGCCGGCGAAACTCTCCCATCTTTGCGTCGGACTAAAGTGTGGCGGATCGGATGGATTTTCGGGGTTGTCGGCAAATCCAGCGATAGGGTACACCTCGGACCTGCTGGTGGCCTTGGGAGCACGAACTATTCTTTCTGAGTTCCCCGAATTGTGCGGGGTCGAGCAGGATTTGATCGATCGCGCAGAGTCGCGGGACGTTGCGGATCGATTCATCCATCTGATGCGGGAATATGAGAAGCGTGCGGACGCAGTGAAGGCAAGTTTCGCGTTGAATCCAAGTCCGGGAAATATTCGCGATGGCCTTCTCACGGATGCGATGAAGTCTGCGGGAGCCGCCAAAAAAGGCGGGACGTCGCGGGTGACTGCGGTGATTGACTATCCGGAGTATTCGACGCAATCGGGACTGAATCTGCAATGCACGCCCGGCAACGATGTGGAGTGCGTAACGGCACAGGTGGGCGCGGGTGCGAGTGTGGTGCTATTCACTACGGGCCTGGGCACGCCGACGGGGAATCCCATCACGCCGGTGATCAAGCTTGCGACAAACTCGGCCCTTTCGCAGCGCATGCCTGACATCATTGATATCGATACAGGCCCGATCATTTCTGCCGATGCGAGTATTGAGCAGATGGGTGAGAGCGTCCTGGAACTGGCGATCAAGGTTGCGAGCGGCGAGATGAAGACCAAGGCGGAAATGAAAGCTCAAGAGGACTTCATTCCGTGGAAGCGAGGGGTCTCGCTTTGAACGCCAACCGCGAGTTTCGCCTGGACGGAAAGACCGCGATTGTGACCGGTGGCGGAAGCGGCATTGGACGGGCGGTCGCGCTGAAGTTCGCAGCAAATGGCGCAGCGGTTCGGATCGTGGACGTGCATCTCGAAAACGCCGAAGCGGCGGCTAAGGAAATAATCGATGCCGGCGGCATGGCATTCGCCCACACTTGCGATGTGAGTGATCAGAAGGCGGTGATCGCGACACTAGGCGAGATTGCGCGCCAGGGGCATGTGCACATCCTGGTAAACAATGCCGGCATATCGCAGATCGGCAACGTTGAAAGCACGTCGGAAGATGCCTTTGACCGCATCATGCGGGTGAACGTCAAGGGTTATTACAACTGCATTTACGCCTGCGTTGGCCACATGAACCAGCAGGGCGGCGGCGTGATTCTCAACATGGCTTCTGTCGCGGGTAGTGTGGGCGTCGCTGACCGTTTTGGATATTCGACGAGCAAGGGCGCGGTGATCGCAATGACGTATTCGGTTGCCCGAGATTACGTGAGCAGCAATATTCGTTGCAACTGCATTTCTCCGGCGCGAGTGCACACGCCGTTTGTTGACGGATATTTGAAAAACAATTATCCGGGCCGCGAAAAAGAGATGTATGACAGGCTGGCAAAGACACAGCCTATTGGACGAATGGGGGAACCGGACGAAGTGGCATCCCTGGCACTGTTTCTATGTTCGGATGCTGCGTCGTTCATCACCGGTGTTGACTATGCGCTGGACGGCGGCTTCACGAATCTACACGGATGAGAGTTGGCCTCCGACTTAGACTTTTCATGGATCTTGAACTCACAGACAAGGTTGTAATGCTCGCTGGCAGAGCCACGGGGATTGGCGCGGCAATCGCGCACGCGGTTGCGGCCGAAGGCGCGGTCACAGTGATCGTAGACAGTGATGTTGAAGCTGGAAATCTGCTGCACTCGCAGCTTCCGGGGAGCGAGCTTATCATCGCGGAGCGGGCTTCGGCGGAGGGCTGCTACGCCGCCGTGGATCGAACAGCGAAGAGGTTCGAAAGGATAGACGTGCTGGTTAACAGCTCCTCGTGGTTGGACCACAAGATTGGCCGGGAGCATGGAAACCCCGATCAATACATCGAGTCGGTGGAGCGGAATCTTCTGCATTACTACAACATGGCGCATTTCGCGCTTCCGTATCTGAAGAAATCACGCGGGAACATTGTGAATGTTGCATCGAAGTCTGATTCAGGGGGCCAGGGTAGGTCTTCCGAATACGCGTCAGTGAGGGGCGCGATTCTCGCGCTTACCCGTGAGTGGGCAGCGGAGCTCGCAAAGTATGGAATTCGCGTGAACGCCATTATTCCAGCAGAAGCGATGACTCCGTCATGTCCGCAACCGCGTAACACTTTTTCGGAGCCGGAAGAAAGACTGCAACCCATTCCGGGAAAGATTCCACTGGAAAAGCGCACGACCACCCAGGAGGAGATTGCTGCCATAGTTTTATTTCTGCTTTCTCCGCGCGCAGCACACATTACCGCTCAACACATCTTCGTGAGCGACGGGGGCGCACAGTCGGGTCCGTCGCTGGCGGATGCGGCACAATGAATCTCCGTTATTGCCTTGCGTTAGAGCTGAAGGATGATCCTGCGCTGATTGCGGAGTACAGGAAATATCATAAGAAGATATGGCCGGAGATCACAAAGAGCATTCGAGATTGCGGCATCGAGGACATGGAAATTTATCTGCTTGGCACGCGCATGTTCATGATCATGGAAGTAAATGAGCAGTTCTCGTTCGAAGCAAAAGCACGCGCGGATGAGCAGAATCCGAAGGTGCAGGAATGGGAGAGCCTGATGTGGAGGTTTCAACAATCTCTGCCGCAGGCGAACCCGGGAGAGAAGTGGCTCAGGATGGACAGGATTTTTAAGCTGGAGAGCTAATGCCAGGTCTAAAGTTCAAGGCTTTAGGATTGGAGATAAGCAAGGCGTTGTAGCTGATGTTCCTCAGTATTGCTGACCAGATCGGGTAGTTTGCCTCACGATCACAAGGCCCCGCGAACAAGCCTTGCAAAGTTCCCCTTCGGATCAGCCTCGATAGCTTGTCGAAAATGTTCTCGGGTTTTCTGCGTGATTCTAAGTGCCTCGTACGCTTTTCCAGCATGATAATGAATCTGAGCCAAAACCGGTCTGGTCTTGGTGCCACAGAGCGGAAAGGCTTCAGACAGCAAGGACTCAACCTCCCTTACGTCACCTGAGTTTGCCGCAACGGCCCACGCCATAATAACGAGATCCTCGCCTAATCTGCTGTCGAGCGCCTCCTTTTTCATTCCTGTTGCACGTCGGTCGATATCAACCGCTTGACGGGCATGTTCCAGCGCCTCAGGAAGCTCACGTCCTTGGCGCAACCAGACTTCAGCGATTCCGCTCTGGTTCGATCCTCTGCCCGGCCAGGCGCGCCCGGCATTTTCAAAGAATGCAATGGCCTCCGGAAACCGCCGCTGGTCCATGAGAACCGAAGCCAAGCTGTTATATACAAGTGCCTTTTGGCGCGGATCTTCTTCAAGCGGCAGCCCCTGTCGCAGACTGGCCTCAGCTTCATCAAACCTTCCCAGGTGATGCAAGATGGACCCACGGAAGAAGCAATATTCTGCCGTCGTGGAAGTCCCTTTCAGCCCTTCAGCCTTCTGAAGCGCAGTGTCATAGTCCCCGATGCGATACGCTGCCATCGCGGTGTTCATCGCTCTTGCCGTTCGAATTGCTTGGGCTATGACTCCATTTCCAGTAAGTACTCGGAATCCGAAAAAGGCGAGGAGCGCAACTATTGGCCAGATCATCAAGCTCAAATGCATTTTGCGTTTACATCCTTCGTGAAGGTGCGTGGCAATTTTGCATTAAAGAAACAATCCTGTCATCCGGAACAGCGGTCCGCAGAGTGCAGGAGGGACCTACGATGCGTGTCAAACTCATCGGACGTTTGTCGGGATTGGTCCTGTTGTTGCGGTACCCGTGAAGCCTAGTGTTCCCGTAACGTTACGTGGTGATCCGCGCGCATCGGAAGGTTTCTCACCCGCGCGCTTGTAGCGGGCGCGTTCGAGATGCCCACACTTTACGCGTTACTGTAACTTCTGCTTTGTCCTGATTGCGTGCCGCTGCATCGCGACCTCGATGGTGGACTGCAATTCCCGTCTGAGAAACGGCTTCAGAATGAAGCCATCGTGGTCAGTCTTATTTGCCCGGTCCACGGTCGGACGGTCAGAGTGGCAGTCAAATAAACGATAGGGACATCAACCTGCTCGCGGATCTCCCTTGCGGCTTGCACGCCGTCCTTCTTGCCCTCCAGTCGTATATCCATTAGAACGAGGTCGGGTCGTTCTCTGGTGGCGATGGCAACGCCCTCCTCGCCAGATCCCACAGCAGCAATTACAGAAAAGCCGAGGCGCGAGAGCCGCTCTCTTAGTTCTTCCGCAATCAGAGTTTCATCTTCAACTATCAGAGCACGTGGCTCGGGAGGAATAGCATCAGCATGCATAATGATTCAAATTGAAGTGCAAATGAGCTGAGGTTCCCGGATCGGATTTGCCTAGTTCAAACGAACCGTGAATCTGTTGGGTCAGCAGCCGCACCAATTTCAGCCCGAGCGATTGACTGGTGTTGACATCCAGACCAGCGGGAATTCCGACTCCGCTGCGCAGCGTGAGCTTGATTTCTCCGCCTGTACTTTGGGGAAGCCGTGCTTGAATGCATTCGAAACCAGTTCGTTGAGGATCAGGCCGCATGGTACGGCTAGGTCAGCACCCATGGTTACCGGCTCTAGTTCAGTCTTCAGGCGCACGGGAACAGTTGGGCTTCCATGCGATATGAGAATGTCCTCCGCGAGACCTTGAGCATATTCGGCAAAGTCTATGCGGGCCAGGTTCTCCGAACCGTACAGGCTCTCATGCACCAGCGCTATCGAATGCACACGATTTTCCATATCGCGAAAAATCTGGGCGGTTTCCTCATCTTTTGAGTGTGTGGACTGGAGATAGAAGAGACTGCAGATGACGGCCAGGTTGTTCTTGACCCTGTGATGAACTTCCTGCAGAAGCGCATCCTTCCGTTCTTCACTCGCGCGCAGTTCGACCGTCCTTTGTTCTGTTGCTTTGGCCTGCCGTATGAGGTCAAAAACGTGCGGAACAGTGAAGGGAAGGACAGCTGCCGTAGCGAGCGAAACCGCGGCCGTGAAAAGCTTGACCGCCGCAGCTAAGACATACACCGGCACCCAAACTGTGACCGCTTCCACGAAGTGCGTGCCGCCACAGCCAAGGATGAAAAGCCCGAATGCCAGGAACATCCAGTGATAAGGAATATCGCGGCGACCCTTGTAACCCAGGTAGCCCAGCGTAACGGAGATCGCAAGATATGAAATCCCAATGAGTGAGTCTGCGGTTACATGCGTCCAGATCAACCCTGGATTCCTCAAGCAATACGCATGGGGCAGGAAATTGGAGGTCAGCAGCCAGCCAGCCAGTTTGGGCCAAAAGATAAACGCGACAATGGTTAGTGACGACCCAACAGCGATGGCAAAAAGCTGACGCTTCAGAAAGCGCGAAGGTACAAAGGAACCAGGACTTACTGCAGGCGATGACATCAGGCCTCCGTTCAAGGAAGCGTGCGCTAAAATTGCCCAGCCACAGCTTGCACGACTAAGTGGCGTGGTGTGGATCATAAGCCCATTTGTCGGGTTTAGCTACAAGGATTGAATTCAATTCGCCCCTCGCCGCCCTTTTTGGAACAACTCTCAGCATGCGGAGTCCGCCCAGTACCCGCGCGACAACATCATGGGTATAATCCAGATTCGGAAATTATCGAGACTCCCATGCCTATTGGAACCGCATTTCACGAACGCACTTTCCCGCTTTGTCAGAGTCTCAACTACCGCGAGTGGTCGGGATACTACACCGTCGGCGCCTACGAGACGCACCATGAGCACGAGTACAACGCCATCCGCAATGCGGCCGCGCTGATTGACATTACGCCGCTATACAAATATCTGATCACTGGGCGCGACGCCACGAAGCTGGTAAACCGCGTCATTACGCGCGATATCAACAAGGTTGCTAAGGGACAGGTGATCTATTGCTGCTGGTGTGATGAGCAAGGCAAAGTAATCGACGATGGCACGATTACGCGGATGGAGGAAAATCGGTATCGCTGGACCGCGGCCGAGCCAAACCTGCGCTGGTTTCATCAGAACGGGTTGAACATGGATGTGTGCATCGAGGACATCTCGGAGCGCAGCGCCGCGCTGGCATTGCAAGGCCCGACTTCGGCGAAGCTGCTGAAGACGGTGGCTGAGGCAGAGGTTTCAAACCTGAAATATTTCCGCATGACGACCGGCAGAATTGCGGGCGTGCCGGTTGACATTTCACGCACGGGATATACCGGAGACCTGGGTTACGAAATCTGGGTGGACTGGAAAGATGCGGTGAAGGTCTGGGACGCGGTTGCTGCCGCCGGTCGGCCATTTGATCTTCATCCGACGGGAATGTTGGCACTCGATGTCGCGCGTGTTGAAGCCGGGCTGCTGTTGCTCGATGTGGATTACACCAGCTCGCGCAAGGCGCTCATCGCCACACAGAAATTCTCGCCGTACGAGCTGGGATTCGGCAAGATGGTACATCTGGAAAAAGAGAATTTCGTCGGCCGCGCCGCGCTGGTACAGGATCAGAAGAATGGCGTGCCACGTCAGTTAGTCGGGCTTGAGCTTGATTGGAATGATATCGAAGCTCTATACGAAAAGCTGGGACTGACTCCTGCCGCTCCGAGCCAGACTTCGCGCGTGCACGTTCCGGTTTACTCCGGGACCCGGCAGGTGGGCAAGGCAACTTCCACCACATGGTCGCCAGTTCTCAAGAAACTCATAGCGCTGGCGAGCGTTGAGACTGCATTCGCAAAGCTGGGCACAACCCTCCAGATGGAAGTGACGATTGAAGCGGTTCGGCAGAAAGCGGCAGCGAAAGTGACGAAGATACCGTTCTTTAATCCCACCAGGAAAACAGCGGTGCCGGTGTAAGCAGTAACGGAGTCAGTTCGCCGCAACGGCTTGGTTCGGCACTCGCGCCGAATGTTCCGTAAACCAGTCCAACACTCTGCGCTCGAATTCCTTCGGTGCAATTGAATGCGTTCCACAGTGCACGGCGCCGGCAACGCGCCAAAGGGTGACTCGCGAGGGATTGCGCGCTTGAATCTCGACAGAGTGGTATGCAGGGATGTTCTCGTCGCTAAGTCCATGTATCAGAAACACGAGTACATTTGAGTGGGCAACAGCATCCGCTGGCGAAGCGAGCTCCATCTTCAACCCGAACTTCTCGCGTACATATAGAAAGCCGACTTCAACTGTCGGCCAGAAGAAAGTTCGACCGAGCCACGCGCCGGTGTGAAATGGCCTGCCGAATCTGGCGTAGGCAACTTCGCGAAACGTAGCGAAGGGCGACTCGGCGATGACAGCGCAATAGCGCGTCTCTTTAGTTAGTGATTCAAGAATCTGTGCTGCGCCCATTGATTCGCCGAAACCGAAGACGCAATCGGGATGAGCGTCGGATTCGAGCCAATCCACCCAGCGGTGAATGTCATCTGACTCCTTCAATCCATAAGTGACAAGATCGCCATCGCTGTAGCCGTGCGCACGGGCGTCGGGGAGAAGAACGGTATAGTGATTCCTAACGAGCCACGTTCCATAACCAGAAACGCCTAAGCGATTGTCCCCGACACCGTGGAGCAGGATAACGGCGTTGCCGTTCGAGTCTGTGGGTCGAATTTCCCAAGCACGTAAAATTGCGCCATCGGAGGCGGGTATGCTGACATCGCGCAGTTCGGCTCCGGTACCCGCGGCTGCAATCACTTCCTGTTTTTCGAGGTCGCTGATTGGACGGCGTCCTGGATGCGTGGCCATCCAGCCGAGGCCGATTCCGCCGAGGATAGTGCCAGCAAGATAGAGTATGCATAGCAGAACGAACAGTGCTCTAAAACGACGTCGCAATGGACACGCTCACGAGACCGCTAATTCCAGTACGCGGATTCGCTCTTTATAGTTCCACGTTCCATGGTTAACCCCTCGTCCGCACCTTGATCCAAATGGGCGTGCCGACGAAGCCGAAAGCGTGGCGAATCTGGTTTTCTAGAAACCGCTGATAGGAGAAGTGCAGCTTCACCTGTCTGTCAGTAAATAGGACGAATGTCGGCGGCGCGACAGCGGCCTGCGTCAAATAAAGGATCTTCATGCGCTGGCGCAGGGGAACGGATGCCCGGTCAAAATCAACGTGCTTGAGAAAGCGGTTCATCTCGCCGGTGGTGATTCGCTTTCGCCTCTCGGCAGCAACTTGATCGAGAACTGGGAAAATTTTATCGGTGCCTTTGCCCTTCGCTGCGGATACAAAAAGCACCGGAGCATAATTCAGGAACTTGAGCGAGTATCGCAGGCGCTGTTCATAGGCCTCGCGGTCGCCGGTTTTTTTGGAATCTTGCAGTCGCGCGGCGCGAGTCCGCGGCTTTTGGTCGCCATTTGCGCCAGCACCGCTGCCCGAGACCAGATCCCATTTATTGACCAGAATGATCACAGAGCGTCCGCTCTCGTGGGCATAGCCGGCGATTGCGGCGTCGAGAGCGCTCACGCCTTCGGTCGCGTCAATAACCAACAACGCAATATCTGCGGCTTCGAGGTGCTTGCGCGCCATCACCACAGAAAGCTTTTCCGCCATGAGGTGCGTCTTGCCCTTGCGGCGGATTCCAGCAGTGTCTATGAAGCGGAAAGTCTTGCCATCGCGCTCGACGATCTCGTCCACTGCGTCGCGCGTGGTGCCCGGAACGGGCGAGACTATGGCGCGGTCCGCGCCCGTGAGGCGATTCAGCAGAGTTGATTTCCCGACGTTCGGGTGGCCGATAATGGCGACTCTGGTTTCGCGTGTGGGACTGTCAACATCGCTCTCAGCCACGGACTCTCGGACCTCGGCAGGATCGTCGTCCGTCGTTCGTTGTTCGTCGGCGGCGAACCCGTCATGCATCATGCGTCGTTCGTCATGCGATAAAACCAAATCCGCGGGTGCCCCATCCTTCCCCTTTTTTGGGAAGGGTGGGGACTCTGACTTTGCGCTTTTCCGGGCTCGGCTCGCACTTCGCTTAGATTGACCGTGCCGCACCTTGTCTTTTGCATCTGTTTCCGTCGCAGTTGAAAGGTTCGTCGCTGTAAGCAGCGACACCACGGCATCCAGCAGATCGTCAATCCCTCGGCCGTGCTCCGCAGAGATCGGGAAAATCTCTCGAATACCGAGACCGTGGAAATCGTTGGCCAATGACTCCTGCTTGACTGAATCGACTTTATTCACGGCCAAAAACAGAGGCTTACCGGTTTTCTGGAGCAGGCGCGCGAGTTCGAGGTCAGGCGCGGCAAGCTCGCTCCGTCCATCAACGACCATGACGATTGCTGCGGCTTCTTCGAATGCAACCCGGGCCTGGCGGAAAATCTCAGCAGGAATAAAATCTTTCTCTTCGGGAACGATGCCGCCCGTATCAACGACGCGTAGGTCGTGACCGCGCCAATGCGAGTCGCCGTAGAGGCGGTCGCGGGTGATGCCGGGCTCGTCGCCAACGATGGCGCGCCGCGATCCGACCAGCCGGTTGAACAACGTGGACTTGCCGACGTTGGGCCGTCCGACGATAGCGATGAGGGGAGCTTTCGGCATGGTGAGCGAATCGTCGAGCTTCGCTCGACCAGACGGGCCTCGAGACCCGCCCCACGTGGCCTGTGCTACTCAACATATGTTCTGATGTCACAGGCCGTGCAGTTATTATAGAGACTCTGTGTCCTCGAGTTCCCAGCCCGCCTCTGCCGCTCCCGCCAGTCGCCCCGAAGGTGCAAGTAGCACGTCTCTCTACAACTTTTTTGGGCCGGGAGGTTTGCTCTCCCGAACGCACACCGCGTATGAGTTTCGGCGCGGGCAGCTGCAGATGGCGCAAGCGGTCGAGCAGGCAATCACAGAGCGGCGGCATCTGATTGTTGAAGCAGGCACCGGCACAGGAAAGACGCTCGCGTATCTGGTGCCCGCAATCCGCTCGGGCAAACGCGTGATTATTTCCACCGGCACGAAAAACCTGCAGGAACAACTCTTTTATAAGGATGTTCCCTTTCTCGAGCAGGTGCTTTTCCCCGATGGCAATCGCAAGCTGAGCGTCTGCTACATGAAAGGGCGCAGCAATTATTTGTGCCGCAAGAAGCTCTACGACCTCACCGATCAGCCGGTGCTAAATGGATTAGATGAGATCGAACAGTACCGCACGATTGCAGCTTGGGAGCAGACCACAACAGGCGGCGATCGCGCCGAACTGTCGTCATTGCCCGAGGGGAGCGCGCTCTGGCACAAGATCGATGCCCGGGCGGACACCTGTTTAGGACAGAATTGCAGTTCATGGGATAAGTGCTTCGTTACGGAGATGCGGCGGCGCGGGATGGAAAGCGACATCGTCATCGTCAATCACCATTTGTTTTTCGCGGACCTCGCGATCAAGCAGCAGGCCGAAGGCGCGCCTGATGCAGGCATTCTGCCGGAAGCCGGCATTGTGATCTTTGACGAAGCCCATGAACTCGAAGATGTGGCCGGCAGCTACTTCGGCATTTCCATTAGCGCGGCCCGCGTGGAAGAACTTTGTCGGGATGTCGAAGGATCGCTGCAGAGGAACCGCAATTACACATCGTCGTTTTCTGGCGCAATCAAGAGCCTGCGCGAGCGTTCGGGGTTCTTCTTTTCACTGCTCCCGGAAGGCGATGGCCGATTCGCGTTCGAGAATCGCCGTGAGTTCCTGGAAGAAAACGGGGATGAGTTCGTTGGACTTCAGCAATCGCTGGTGCGATTGGTCGCGGAGATTGAGAGCATGCCGTCCAAGCCTGAAGAGGTGTTCAATTTCGCGCGACGGGCTCAAGAGCTGCAGGTGCAACTTGGGTTCGTGATGGAGAACGAAGACAAGAACACGGTCTTCTGGATCGAGCGGCGCCGCAGCGGGCGAGAGAAGCAGCATGTCTCGCTGCAAGCCACGCCCATCGATGTCGGTCCGATTTTGAATGAGTGCCTTTGGTCGAAACTGGAGTGCACGGTCTTGACTTCGGCAACTTTGGCTGTGGGCGGGGGCTTCGATTACATTCGCGGCAGGCTTGGCGCAGAGCACGCGCGTGATCTGGTGCTTCCGTCACATTTCGATTATCAAAACCAGGCGCTGTTTTATGTACCGCCCGACCTGCCGGATCCGCGCACGCCGCAGTTTGCAGCGAAAGCGGCGGAGCGCGTTAGAAAGCTTCTGGAAATCTCGCGCGGACGGGCTTTCGTTCTTTTCACTAGCTACGCGCAAATGCGCGACATACATCAGCGATTGCTCGGAGAGGT
>QHZW01000002.1 GCA_003224815.1 Acidobacteriota bacterium
CCCTGCGACCCTGGGCAATTTCCTGATTCCGATGATGATCGGGGCGAAGGATCTGGCCTTCCCGCGCATTAATCTCCTGAGCTGGTATCTATACATCGCTGGCGCAGGTCTCTATCTGTGGTGCATCATGAGCGGCGGCGTGGATACCGGGTGGACTTTCTACACGCCATATTCGAGCTTGTTCAGCAACACTCGCGTGGCTGAAGCGGGGCTCGCGATCTTTATTGCCGGGTTCTCGTCGATCCTGACCGGTTTAAATTTTGTGGTCACCGTGCATCGAATGCGCGCCCCGGGAATGACCTGGTCCCGTTTGCCGCTGTTTGTGTGGTCGAATTACGCAACCAGCATCATCATGCTGCTGGGCACGCCCGTAATCGCGATCACGCTTGTACTACTGATACTTGAGAGAACGCTTAATCTCGGAATTTTTGATCCTAGTCGCGGCGGAGATCCAGTCCTGTTCCAGCATCTGTTCTGGTTCTACTCGCATCCTGCGGTTTACATCATGATTCTGCCGTCCATGGGAGTCGTGAGCGAGATTGTTACCTGTTACTCGCGCAAGCGCGTTTTCGGATACAACTTCGTCGCCATGGCGAGTATCGCTATCGCCGTCATTGGATTCCTCGTTTGGGCGCACCACATGTTCGTTGCCGGCATCTCGTTGTATTCGGCGCTGGTGTTCTCGTTCCTCAGCTACCTGGTTGCGGTGCCTTCGGCCATCAAGGTATTCAACTGGACGGCAACGATGTACAAGGGCTCGGTCTCATTCTCAACCCCGATGCTTTATGCCCTCGGCTTTATTGGCTTGTTCACTATGGGCGGCCTTACTGGGTTGTTTCTTGCCGCATTGGGTCTCGATGTTCACGTCCACGACACTTATTTCGTCATCGCACACTTCCACTACGTGATGGTTGGGGGTGCGGTTTTGGGGTATCTCGGCGGAATTCATTATTGGTGGCCGAAGATTACCGGCAAACTTTATCCCGAGTCTTGGGGGCGTCTTGCAGCGATCATCGTCTTCATCGGTTTCAACTTGACGTTCTTCCCGCAGTTCATTCTCGGCTACCTCGGCATGCCGCGGCGCTACTGGGACTACTCCCACATGCCGGAATGGCAGGGCCTGAACGTGCTTTCGACCGCGGGAGCCAGCATTCTTGCAATTGGTTACCTCCTGCCGATGGTCTATCTGTTCTGGTCTTTGCGTTATGGCAAACCCGCGGGCGACAACCCGTGGATGGCCACCGGCCTCGAATGGAGAACGGCGTCTCCGCCGCCCACCTTCAATTTCGACGAGACCCCAGAAGTGACTTGGGAAGCCTACGAATATGACAAGATGCCGCTGCCCGAAGAAGAGGTGACACTTGAGCGATAGCCCGCTGGCCCTCGAACACGAAGCGCGTCCGGAGCTGCGGCATCATTTCGCCGACGAAGAGCAGCAGCGCAATGCTGCCTCGCTTGGCATGTGGTGGTTCCTGGGGACCGAAATCATGTTTTTCGGCGGTATGTTCTGCGGATATCTCGTTTATCGCAGAGTCTATTTTCCGGAATTCGCGGTTGCGAGCCGAAGCCTTGATCTGG
This sequence comes from Acidobacteriota bacterium, assembly GCA_003224815.1. Lineage (GTDB taxonomy): Bacteria > Acidobacteriota > Terriglobia > Terriglobales > Acidobacteriaceae > Gp1-AA145. Next base: position 1,579 of record QHZW01000002.1, read on the forward strand.
TTGTCGGGACGCTGAACACCGCTGTTCTGATTTGCAGCAGCTTGACGGTAGCAATGAGCGTTCGGGCAGCACAGTTAGGAAAGCGCAAGCTGCAAGTTCAATTGCTACTGGCTACTATTTTCTTTGGGTTGGTATTTCTTAGCGTCAAAGGATATGAGTGGAGAAACAAGTATAAAGAACACCACATCCCAACATTTGACTATAACGCCATCAGCGGTGAAGGCGACCTGACGAAGGGTCAAGAATCTCTGCTCGGGCTCGATAAGCTTAAGAATGACCCCGTAAAGCTACAAGAGAGAAGGGCGGAAATTCAGCAGCGCAGCAAACTTTTCTTCTCACTTTACTTCGCGCTCACCGGTATGCACGCCATTCACATGGTTGTGGGTGTGGGTATTTTTGCGGTGATTACTTTCATGGCGTGGAGGGGCAAGTTCACGCCCGAGTACCACACGCCCTTAGAAATCGCCGGCTTGTATTGGCACTTTGTCGATATTGTGTGGATCTATCTGTTCCCGCTCTTATATCTGATCGACCGGCGGCCAGGAGCCTGAGGTCACGATGAACCATTCCAATCATTCCACACGCTCCGAGCACATCGTCAATGCTGGCCTGTATTGGCTGGTTTTCGCCATTCTTATCGCCGCGACTTTCCTTACAGCCTGGATTGCGACAGTTGATCTCGGCGTCTTCAACACCGTCGTAGCACTCGTAATCGCCACCACCAAAGCGTCCCTCGTTGTTCTCATCTTCATGCACGTGAAGTACACGAGCGAGAAGATGACGAAAGCCATCCTGATCTCAGCCGTGTTCTGGCTGATACTTCTGCTGGTGTTGAGCCTGACAGATTATTCGTCGAGGTTTGCGGGGTAGGAACGACAGCAGTCAGCACTCAGTATTCAGCACTCAATATCCCTAGGAGTTGCTATTAGTTGATGCAGCATGGTTATGCGGCATGAATTTCCATTGTTGATCTCTCAGCTGGCAATCAGCCGCAACTGACTGCTGAGTACTGGCTGCTGAGTGCTGAATGCTATGTTTATATGGCACGATGTCCAGCCCCTTAGCGCAGCACGGAGATCTTGAATCAGCCCTTCGGCGTCACATCGCCGGCGAAGTGCGATTCGACAACGGTAGCCGCGCACTCTATGCGACCGACGGCTCGAACTATCGCCAGGTTCCGATTGGCGTTGTTGTCCCACGCAACAATGACGATGTAATCGCCGCTATCGCCACCTGCCGCGAACACGGCGTACCGGTTCTTTGCCGCGGCGGAGGGACGTCCCTTGCCGGACAGTGCTGCAATGTTGCCATCGTGCTCGATTTTTCCAAGTACATGGCGCAGATTCTCGATCTTGATCCCGAGCGCCGCATCGCGCGCGTTCAGCCGGGAGTCATACTCGACCATCTTCGCGCAGCCGCAGAAAAGCACAATCTGACCTTTGGTCCGGATCCCGCGAGCCACAGCCGGTGCACACTCGGCGGCATGATCGGAAACAACTCATGCGGCGTGCACTCGGTCATGGCAGGGAAGACCGACACCAACATCGATGAACTCGAAATCTTTACATACGATGGCGTGCGTATGCGCGTGGGCGCGACCAGCGAAGCTGAACTCGAAGCCATCATTCTTCAGGGCGGGAGGCGTAGTGAAATTTATGCCGGGCTGAAAGCGATACGGGAGCAGTGTGGAGAACTGATTCGCGCGAAGTACCCGAACATTCCACGGCGCGTTTCTGGCTATAACCTGAACTTTCTGCTTGCTGACAACGGTTTTCACATTGCTCGCGCGCTGGTTGGTTCTGAAGGAACGTGCGTGACCACGCTGGAAGCAACCTGCCGGCTTGTCGAGAGTCCTCCCGCGCGTGTGCTGCTGGTTATCGGATGCCGTGACGTGTATGAAGCGGCCGACCTCGTTCCAGAAGTGCTGTTAGAAAAGCCGATCGGTCTTGAGGGAATGGATAACGTTCTGGTCGAGGCGACTCGCAGGATCGGGATCAATCCTGAAGGCCTGGCATTGCTTCCTGAAGGTGGAGGATGGCTGCTAGCGGAGTTCGGCGCGGCAACAATGGCTGAAGCCAAGTCCCTGGCGGTTGCAGCGATCCAGAAGCTGGGCCAATCTGCGCCTTCGGCATCGTTCCGTGTGTTCCCTGATCGGCACCAGGCGCGCAAAGTTTGGGAAATTCGTGAGTCGTCACTCGGTGCAGTGTCGCGCGTTCCGGGAGAGCCGCCGAACTGGGAAGGATGGGAAGATGCCGCTGTCGCCCCGGAGAAGCTGGGCGGGTATCTTCGCGATTTGAAAAAACTCGCTGACCAGTACGACTATCGCTGCGTGTTGTACGGCCACTTCGGCGAGGGCTGTGTGCACAACCGTCTCAGCTTCGATCTTGAATCTGCAGAGGGCATCGCAAAATTCCGCCGTTTCATGGAAGAAGCGGCTGACATGGTGGTCGCGTATAGAGGTTCGCTTTCCGGCGAGCACGGTGACGGACAGGCGCGCGCCGAGCTTCTCCCTAAGATGTTTGGGCCGGAGCTGGTCGAAGCGTTTCGAAAATTCAAGTCCTTATGGGACCCCGACTGGAAGATGAATCCGGGCAAGGTCGTGCTTCCCAACAAGATGGATGCAGATCTTCGGCTTGGCGCGGAGTATCGCCCCTGGCAGCCGGAAACATACTTCAAGTTCCCGAAAGATGATGGAAGCCTAGCGAAAGCGACGCTGCGCTGTGTAGGTGTGGGCAAGTGCCGCCAATATGACGGCGGCGTCATGTGTCCCAGCTTTCGCGTTACCCGCGAAGAAAAGCATTCCACCCGCGGGCGGGCGCATTTGCTCTGGGAGATGACTAAGGGCGATGTGATTCGCGGGAAATGGCAGGACGAAGATGTGAAGTCCTCGCTTGACCTCTGTCTGTCGTGCAAAGGATGCAAGAGTGACTGCCCGGTTTCTGTCGATGTGGCGACCTACAAGGCGGAGTTTCTCGCTCATCATTACCAAGGCCATTGGCGGCCGTTGAGCCATTACGCTTTCGCCCATATCGACCGCTGGGCACGGATTGCGTCGCATGCGCCCTGGCTGGCCAATACTCTTACACAAACGCCCGGGCTAGGAACGATTGCGTCAAAAATCGCGGGTATCTCGACGAAGCGCCGGACCCCGATGTTTGCGAAAGAAAACTTCCAGCGCTGGTTTGCGCGACGGCCAGGTGTGACCGAGCGGACGAAAAAGCCACGCGTACTGCTTTGGCCTGACACTTTTAACAACTATCTTCGTCCGAAAACTGCAACCGCCGCGGTTGAGGTGCTCGAAGCGGCTGGTTATCAAGTCACATTGCCGGCGGGGCATGTTTGTTGCGGACGTCCGCTCTACGATTTTGGCATGCTGGATAGGGCAAAGGCCTTGCTGCAGCAGGCGCTCGAAATCCTCGAACCGGAAATCATTGCCGGAACTCCAGTGGTCGTGCTTGAGCCCAGTTGCGCATCCGTATTTCGTGACGAGCTCCTAAATTTGTTTCCGGACAATGAATGGGCGCAGAAGCTTTCGTCGCAGGTCTTCTTGCTCAGCGAATTTCTAGAGAAACGGATACCGAATTTCTCTATTCCTCCGATGCATGCTCATGCGCTTGTACACGGCCATTGTCATCACAAATCGATCATGAAGATGACGGATGAGGAATCGCTCCTGCGGCGGCTGGGCATTGAGTACACTTCACCAGCGCCCGGTTGTTGCGGCATGGCGGGCGCGTTCGGGTTTGCAATGGAAACATGCGACGTATCACTTGCAATCGGCGAGCTCGAACTTCTCCCCGCAGTACGCAGCGCCCCCGCAGATACGCTCATCATTGCCGACGGATTCAGTTGCCGCGAGCAGATTGAGCAGTGCACGGGACGGAAAACTATGCATCTCGCGGAAGTTATTCGAGGTGGGTTGCAGGCGCGACAAGTTCGGTAGCTACGTGTAAACCCGCTAAAGGTGCTTACCAGAAATGGCAATGAGTGCTTGCCACCCTCTTTTTGCCAAGCGCCATGCTCTGACGCCGCGATGCAGAGGGAAGAGCAGGTCAGGAAGATTCACTGTTTGCCATTCGACGAGAGTTGGAGTTGCGGCGAGCCTCCAGGCGAAAAGCAGTCGGTCGCGCCAGCGCTCGCGCAAGTTCATCATCATGCGAAAGTAAGGGAAAGAGTCGGTGCGTATCTCTTCGCATCGATTCATTCGGCGCTGAATGTCTAAAATGTTCGTGACGTCACGCGGAACGGACAAAAGGCGGGTGCTGTCCTCTGGCAAGTGGGCGCCCAGCAGTCGCTGTGCAAGTTCGAGCGAGATCGCCAGAATCTTGAGTACTCCGAGCCTGCGGGCCTCTTCCAGGATCGACGCCCAATCGAGCCTGCGTCCCGACACGGCAGCTACGTCGCGCACCATGCCCAGTTGTGACCACCCATGCTTTGCCGCGTGAAGGCATAAAACCAGCAATAAATCTTCACCGCACAACCCACGCACTGGACGTCCTTCGAAATCGATCTTGATGGAACGCTCGAAAAACAAATTTGACTGAAAATCGATTGCATAGAATCGCGGCAAGATTTGCCATTGCAATTCGATCAGGTTTGGCTCTGCAACTGAACCAAATACATATTCGTAACCGGTGCGAAGATATTCGCGTTCCTGTTTGCCAGAGAACGTCAGCCTTGGCATATAGCCAAGTTCGCAGAGGATCGCGCGGGCTTGGTGCACACCACGCGGTCTGACGAGAAAGTCCAGGTCGCCAAATTCCCGTGCCGCCGGATCCCCATAAAGCTGCTGTGCGAGCACTGGACCCTTATGGCATAGGATCTTGATGCCTCTATCCTCAAACTGGCGCACGATGCCTGCCAACTCGGCCGAGAATCGCAGCACCCGCTTAATGTGAGACGTGAAACGCGCGTCTAGCTTGAGCACTCGGTCCCACTCCAAGTGGGAGGGGATAGCCTCAATAGGATCCAGGCTCCCGTTCGACGCACGGCAGCATGCGCATAACAGCTCGAATTCTGAGGTAAGGCCGCTGCTCACCCGTGAAGCCAGTTCGATTTGTGCCGTCGCCGCCAAGGGCCTCCTGTGACTAACTATGTCCGCACATGAATTCCACCGCTCCGAACACGCTGTTCCTTCATAGAATCTTCTTACAGTCAGGTGCGGGGGCAAAGTGCCTGTGCTTGAACCTTCGCTCATAAGTATGCACAGTATTGTCCTCGACTCGATCCACAAGATTTTCAGGCCTACGGGTTTATTTTTCCCGCGCCGGGGCAAAACTGAGACCTATGCACTAAAAGGCTTTTCGCTGAACATTTCGCGTGGAGAGGTGTTTGCTCTGCTTGGCCCAAACGGCAGCGGTAAGAGCACAACCCTGAAGCTGATCTCGACTGTGCTTCTGCCGGACCGTGGCGCCATTCTGGTAAATGGCGCGGATACACGACATGAACCGAGGCGGGTGTGCCAGCAGGTTGGTTTCGCACTCGCGTCAGAGCGTTCGTTCTTTCCAAGGCTGACGGTACGCGAAAACCTGGATTTTTTTGCAGCGCTCGAAAATATTCCACGCTGTGAGCGCAGACAGCGCATTCAGTCCGTACTTTCGGCGATCCAGCTCGATTCGCATGCCGGAAAACAGGTGATGAAGCTCTCGTCTGGCTTGCAGCAGCGTCTCGGCATCGCCCGCGCGCTCATAAAGCAGCCACGCGTCCTCCTGCTCGATGAGCCTACTCGAAGTCTTGATCCTTCCGCAGCCGAACATCTGTGGCGATTGGTGTGTCAGCTGGCCGCGACAGGAATAACCGTTCTGATTGCTACTCACAGTTTCACTGAGGCCGCTACGGTTTCGGACCGCATCGGAGTTCTGCAAAAGGGGCAACTGCGCGGCATTCGGCAGGCGAAGGGCATAACCGCTGAGCAGTTGCGGACCGAATACATGGAACTCACAGGCGAGTG
>QHZW01000342.1 GCA_003224815.1 Acidobacteriota bacterium
TGCTTCAACACGGGAACGGCCTCTTGGCTGCCAGAGTCATACTCGATTTGAGCTGCCCCCCGCAATGCGGGGACATAATCCGGGGAAATCCTCAGGGCAGTGCGAAAGGAATTCAGCGCTTCTTTTCGATGTCCCGTCCCTGAATACGCGGTACCCTGCATTGCCCACAACTGCGGGTCCTCAGGCGACTTTTTTAAGGCAACTTGAACTAAGGTGAGCGCCTTTTTGAATTCCCGGTTGCGTAAGGCCGAGATCAGTGCGTTCATCTGGCTGGCGGTCGTTTGCGCAAGAACAAAGGAAAGAAGAAGGGTCGCGACGAGAATACGGCAAGCCACTCGGATTGCTTGAGCAACTCTCATTTTGCAATCTTAATGCCTCACCCATTGCTCCCCAGTGTTCCCAAGCCAAAGAAAAAGCCCTGCTCGAGTTTCATGAGCAGGGCAGTATTTTTAAATTCGTTTTTGGCCGAGACTCAGAATGTAATCCTGGCTGCGACCTGCCAATTCCGTGGCAACTGTTGCGAGGTAGATTTGCCAAACGTGCCATGTGACAAATCGTTGTCGAGATTCGCAAAGTTTACTCGATTAAAAATGTTGAAGAATTCAAATCGCAGCTGCAGGTTGACCCGCTCGGTAAGACGCGTGTCCTTATAGAAATTTGCATCCGTCTCAAAAAAGTTCGGCCCTCGGAATTGGTTAGGATTCTCGTTCCCCTGCGAGCCGAAAGCAGGCTGTGCGAATTGGCCTGTTGAGAAAACCCCATTAAGAAATGCCGACTTCGACGTTCCCTGGTGATAACTGCTCACGTCAGGATAGTCGAGGCCGACTCCAGCAGCGCCGCTGGTGTCGCCGTCGGCGTTAAAGTCGCCGCTTGCGGCTGCGTAACCAATAGCCGGGTTCGCGGCCGACGGGCACGATACGCTGCTGGCGCACACCGGCTGGAAGGCTGCAGTGTTCCAGATCATTTGCGGATAGCCGCTCTGGAAGATGCTGGTGCCGCTAATTCCCCAGCCTCCAGTCAAGTGACCGATGAGCCCCTCGCTGCCGCTCAGGCCAGGAAGCTGATAATTCAAGGTGAGAGAAAACCGGTTAGGCACATCCCAGGGAGAGGCCCCGTAGTACTGCTGCGGGTTCGCCTCAGCAGGGTACACGGATGCGTCATCTTGGGAGCGGGACCGGGTGTATGACGCGTCAACGAATCCGCGACGCGAGAGTCGTCCTTTGAATTCGAAGAATACACTTTCATAGTTGCTGTGGCGGTTGTTGTCAGTGTAGTTGATTGCGCCAAAGCTAGGGTTAAGGCGAGTCGGTGCCGCGTTCGTGATCAAGTCGCCGGCGAAAGCATTGATGTCTTGACCATAACTGACGATACCTTGTTGATCGCCACCGCCGACCATGTTGTAGCCATGTGATCCGGCATAACCGACACTAGCAGAGTAGTTGCTTCCGAGCTTTCGCTCGAGGGTCAACGACCAAATATTCGCTTTGGGAGATTTTAAGTTTGGATTAATACCGCCTATTCCGAAGTTGCCACCAATAATGCCTCCTTGCGAATTCAAACAGCCGTTTGCCCCCAAGGTTGGACAAAGCGGTGATCCAGCCAAGGCGGGGTAGGTGAACCCAAACGGTGGCTTTCCACCTGTGCCCAAGGCAAATACGGGAGGCGTGCTTGTCCCTGCGGTGAACGTCGGAGTAACCGGTCCCGGCGGGCTTCCGCGGAATTCCTCCTGGACGTTGGCCTGTGTTAGCCAATTGTTGTAGATGCCAAAACCGCCACGCAGCACGGTGCTTCCGCTGCCAGTAACATCCCAAGAAAAACCCACCCGAGGGCTAAGAAGATTGTTCACGGAATGGTTAAGGGCATTGTGCGTTCCCTTCGCGAATCCGCTTGCCACTTCCTGGTTGAACGTCTGTCCAGGACCCAGATAAAAGTTCCCGAACACTGTGGTTGAGCTCCGGGACCAGGGATTCCCGCTGTCGTCCCAGCGCAAACCCATCGTCAGCGTGAGATTCCTTCTCGCCTTCCATGTATCTTCGGCAAAAACGCCCCAGGTTCTTGACGCAGCATTCCATGACCACAACACTGGTTGCCCTGTGATGGGGTCATACATGACGTGATTTTCTTGATGGGGCTTGTCCTGGGCAAGATCCAGCAGATTGTTGAAATTAAAGGTTGGCTGTGACCACGGTCCCTGAAATGGCTCGACGTCATCTCCGAACCATCCTTCATAGCCGAATTTCAATGTGTGCGCGCCGCGCACGTGAGTCAAGACGTCCCGCCAATGGTAGTTGTGTTGGATGAAATCTCCCTGCGCGAACCCGACGCCGAAGGCTTGTCCGCCTTCCGTACTTATCCCTGTTACGGCAACCGAGGGGACCGAATAATCTTTTGCTCCGCTACCGAGAACACCCTCGACCCGGTTCGCCGCAAAGATAGCTTCATTCAAAGTATGCGAAGAGAAAGTATGCCCCCAGTTAATTTGGAATGCGCGCTGCCAGTTATTGTTCAGTGCAGAGAAAGCTGGAATCGCGGATGCGGCACCGTAAGTCAGCAGGGTGCGGTAAAAGCTGCCGTAGATTCGGTCGCTCTTGAACGACTTATCGACCCGGACGAAGTACTGAGTGCCATTTCGGATTTGTGGGGCACTAAAATTCCCCACATCAATGAGTGGCATGTTGCAGGCCGGCGCACCGGCCGTTCCGCAGTTAGCGAGAATGGAGGCAGTCTTCTGTATGCTCACCCCAGTCACGGCCGTGGGCGTGTACGTGGTGAGAAGATGAGTTCCCACAGTGTTCGGGTAATTCTGTTGAGCGAACGTAACGAATTGGGGATCGGCAAAGGTAATAGACCCGTTTGTTGCCAGTGATGACCGCAGCGGCTCCACCGCAAAATAAAAGAAAAACTGGTGGTGTGGAATGATAGGGCCGCCGATCGCAAAGGACATGTTATTGCCATGGAACGGCAGATACTTGGGGGCAGAGAAGTGCGTTGTCGCAAACATGTTCTGGTAATAGAAGAAATCCTCAGCCACACCGTGGAACTGATCCGATCCGGACTTGGTGGTCATCACTTCTTGCACACCAGTGGCGCGACTGTATTCGCTCGAATAGGTGTTGACCTGAACGCTGGTTTCCTGAATGGATTCAGGATTTGGGGTAAGGTTCAAAACACCTTGCCGGATTCCGCTGGTGATGTCGAGGCCGTCCACAACGTACATATTCGACATCTGACCTTGGCCGTTGGCGCTGGCGTCAACTTGCGTTTCGGTTGAATAGTTATCGACTCCCGACCCTGGAGTGCCCGCTTTGCCAGGCTGTCCGCCACCGGTTGTTCCCAACCCGGAAACTCCGGGGGCCAATGTCGTCAAAGTAACTAAATTGCGCCCGGCCACCGGTAGTTGAGCGACACCTGAATTTTCAAGGGTGAGCTGGTTGCGGCTGTCGGCGGTATCGACCACCGGACTAGCTTCGGTGACGGTCACAGCTTCGGTCACAGATCCTACCCTTAACTTTACTGGAACATTCAAATTCTGTTCGGTAAGCAAAGTCACGTGCGATTCGGATTTCGAGTAACCAGACGCTTCGACCGTCAGCGTGTATGCTCCCGGTGCGAGACTTAGAAAACGGAAGTTTCCACCGTCATCGGTGCTGGTCGTATTTGTCGCTTGGGTCCCGTTATTCCTGATGGTAACTGTAGCTTTGGGAACCACAGCCCCGGAGGGATCCTGCACCACTCCCTGCACATTGCTAGTGAACTGCGCGTGACCGAGAGTCACTGCAAAAATCAAGAGCCCGACGAGGCACTGCAATCTGCCCTTCAACGTCATAAACCCTCCTGATGAGTTCCATTGCTGCTTCACCTTGCGCCGGCAGCGGAACAATCGTTATTCAACGCGAGAATCGACATCGAATGAGTAAGCGTTTGCTCAACGGGTGTGGACTGTACGCTATGTTGTATACAGTAGTCAAGAACAATCTAACCCTTTTGCATTAGGCGACATTTACGACGCGCGTGGGCAGCCTGATGCCTTTTATCGGCCGGAACTCACCTTCGCCCCTCTACGCTACCAAATTGAGAAAGGCATCATTTTTAGTGCTGTTGCCCTTTTTATTCTTGGTGCGGGCTGAGGGTCATCCGGCTAGACCGCTGGATTGTGTCCGGCAGAGGACTGTGAGCGAGTGTCGTGACTGCAGGACATGGCTTGACGGCGTCACTCCTGAGCTGTATAAGCATCCAGATAACGATTACTAGGGAAACTCAACTTTGGGTTTAAGCTGTGGTATTTAAGGCGTTTCCTAAGGAGGTTTAATGCCTAGCACCAGACGACGGTTTCTGAAGAATGGTGCCACCTTTGCCGCAGGCGCCGCTGCGATTGGCAGTCGACGCGCTTGGGGCTTTCCCTCGCCAGCGGCGGTAGTTCCACCGCTCTCCATTTTTAAGTACTCAGAAGTCCAGCTACTCGAAGGAATGCTACGCGAGCAATTCGATCATAACCACGATCTTTTTTTGCACCTCGATGAAGATGCGCTGCTCAAGCCCTTTCGGCAGCGCGAGGGCATGGCTGCGCCAGGACCGGACATGGGCGGCTGGTATGACAACGCGGATGACTTCAGCCCTCCGGAGCATTTTCATGCCTTCATTCCCGGACACAGTTTTGGACAGTATCTTTCGGGGCTCGCGCGCGCTTATGCGGTGACAGGAAACAAGCCCACTCAGGAGAAGGTGCATCGTTTGATTCGTGCCTTCGCAGAGACTGTCGGCACTTCAGGAAAATTCTATATGGATTACCATCTGCCCGCGTACACATATGACAAGACGAGTTGCGGGCTGATTGATGCGCACGAGTTCGCCCAGTGTCCAGATGCGCTCGACGTGCACTGGCGCGCTACTCAGGCTGTGCTGCCGTTCTTGCCACAAAAAGCGCTAAGCCGGGCGGAGCAGCGCGCTCGTCCACACAAGAGCGTCGCCGATACCTGGGACGAAACCTACACCCTTCCTGAAAACTTCTTTCTTGCATATCAGCGCAGCGGGAAGTCGCAATACCGCGATCTGGCGGTCCGCTTTATTGAGCAGGACTATTTTGGTCCTCTTGCTGAAGGCAAAAATGTTCTGCCAGGCGAACATGCTTACAGCCATGTGAATGCCTTCAGTTCGGCGATGCAGTCCTATTTAGTGTTGGGCGATGAAAAATATTTGCGCGCCGCTCGAAACGGCTTGCAGATGGTGCAAGAGCAGAGCTACGCAACCGGGGGATGGGGACCTGACGAGGCTTTTGTTGAACCCGGCAAAGGCTTGCTAGACGCAAGTCTGGGCACTACTCATGCCAGCTTTGAGACCCCTTGCGGCGCCTACGGCCACTTCAAGATCACTCGTTATCTGCTGCGGGTGACGCGCGATTCGCGATACGGCGACAGCATGGAGCGCGTGCTGTACAACACTATCGCCGGGGCTAATCCAATTCTTTCCGATGGAACAAGCTTCTATTATTCGGACTACAACCACGACGGCAGCAAGGTCCACTACAGGGACAAATGGCCGTGTTGCTCGGGGACGTTCCCGCAGCTGACCGCCGATTATGGCATCAGTTCCTATTACAAGAGTGACGACGGAATCTACGTTAATCTGTTTGTCCCTTCGCGAGTCTCGTGGGCACAAAACAATACTCAATGCACGCTCACTCAGCGCACTGAATATCCCAGGCGCAACGCAACGCAATTCGAATTTGCCTTGAGCCGGCCCGAGACATTCACGATGTATATTCGGATTCCCGAATGGGCCGGGGCTCACACTATGGTGTCGGTCAACGGCCGGGCGGCAGGCGATTCTATCGAGCCCGGCAAGTTCCTCGCCCTCAAGCGCGAGTGGAAAGATCATGACCGGATAGAGCTGGAAATCGACATGCCGTTGCGGCTTGAGTCCATAGAGGAACAGAGTCGCGACAACGTGGCGTTGATGCACGGGCCAGTCGCGTTATTCGCTGTGGGTGACATTCCTGAAGGCATTACCCGCAAAAATTTGCTGGCCGCCGGTCCGGTTTCGCAATCCTCAAGCGATTGGACGACGATGACTGACAAGGGCGCGCTTACACTGCGACCTTTCTCCACGATCATGTCAGAGCGGTATCGTTTGTACAATCGCGTCTCGGGCTGAGTGCTGCTGACATGAGACGCACACCTGCTGCGGGTAGATACGATTAAGGTTCCATAAGGAATCGGCATTAGTCCTTAATAATGGACTTCACCGATCAAGACCTTTTGTTCCATTTATGATCCACGAAGCTTCCAGCTATTTACTGAAGCCTTTTTTGATAGCCATCCGTGTTGCTTAGTTTCAGTAACTTACGGCAGGACACATTGCTTTCACGGCACGCCCACCCAAGTCGCTCTTTGGTTCGAAAGCTCGTCTCACAAAGGTTGGTTCGAGAAACTTCTCGGTCCAAAGTTACGTATTGAACACTGATTCCTTGAGGGAACATGAGACCTCCCACAAGAATCATCCCCCCTGCTGTCTCCCCGGCAGCAGGGGACTACTTTGCTTTGACCTCTTCCCGCTTCTGAGCCGCATCCAGCGGTCGCACTGGTTCTGTCATGCGAACCGGGTCGAGGATCTCTTTGATCTCCTTTTCGCTAAGCAGCTTCTTTTCCCTAGCGATCTCGATTATCGAGCGTCCGCTCGCCACAGCTTCTTTCGCAATTTCAGCTGCTTTGGCATACCCGATGTACGGATTCAGCGCCGTCGCCAGCGAGACTGTTGCTTGCACGTAGAAATTGCACCTCTGCTCGTTAGCGGTTATCCCTGAAACGCATTTTTCAGTGAACTGGCGCAGCATGTTGGTAAGGATCGTGATTGACTGCAGCACACTGTACGACATGGTGGGCATCATGACGTTTAGTTCGAGCTGTCCAGCTTGCACTGCCATTGCAACCGCCACATCGTTTCCTATCACCTGAAATGAAACCATCGCTGCCAGCTCCGGAATTACCGGATTGATCTTGCCGGGCATGATGGAAGAGCCGGGCTGCAATGCGGGAAGATTGATTTCCGCAAATCCAGTGTTGGGGCCGGAAGAGAGCAGCCTCAAGTCGTTCGATATCCGGATGATTTCCAGCGCCAGATTGCGCAACGCAGAAGAAACACCAGCCATGGCCAGGTTCGATTGCATGGCGTAGCGCATGTCATCCACCGAAGTAAGCTTCTGGCCGGAGATGCGAGCGAGGTTACGAACGGCTTTTTCCCGGTAGTCGGGGTGCGTGTTGATGCCGGTCCCCACGGCAGAGCCGCCAAGCCCGAGCTCCCGTAATAGTTCAGCGCTCGATCGAATTGTCGTTGAAGCCCGGCGTATTGCGCCTGCGTAGGCCGTAAACTCCTGTCCAAGCCGCATGGGGACAGCGTCCTGCATGTGCGTGCGGCCCGACTTTAGAATCGAATCAAACTCCTTGCCTTTTGTCTCGCAGGCACTTGCAAGCGAATCGAGAACGGGATAAAACTTTTCAAGCTCCAGCAGCGTCGCCAACCGCAGAGCGGTTGGGAATACGTCGTTCGTGCTTTGTCCATAATTCACATGATCATTGGGATGGACCCTTGAGTAATCGCCCAGCGAGCCGCCGAGAATCTCCACCGCGCGATTGGCGATCACTTCATTGGTGTTCATGTGAAAGCTAACGCCCGCTCCCGCCTGAAAAACGTCAACTACAAACTCGCTGTTCCACTTACCCTGCTGAACTTCCTGCGCCGCTTTAATGATGGCGGTCGCAATATTATCGTCAATAAGGCCGAGGCCGCGATTGGCTTCAGCCGCCGCTTCCTTCACCATTCCGAAAGCTCGTATGAGCGCGGGATGTGCCCGCATCCCGGAAATCGGATAATTCTCGACGGCACGAGCGGTTTGAATTCCGTAATAAACGTGGACCGGAATTTCCTTGGTGCCCAGCGAGTCCTTTTCAGTGCGGGTAGCGAGCGATGCACCCTGACCATCAGACGGCATGATTCTCTCCTGCAGAACCAAAAATTATAACAACGCAACACGGCGCGTGGCCCGTCGTCCGAAGCTCTTTTTTGACCGTGCTAGAATTCATCTCTCCAGGACAGCCGATATTTGCCTGCCACTAAGCACATTCCAGACACCTTACCCAAGCCACAACTAGAAGGCCGTGGCGATATGCAAGCTGACGTAATCGTGATAGGCGCGGGCCCAACCGGCTTGGCATGCGCGATTGAGGTGCAACGCGCCGGGTTCAAGGTGATCTGCATTGACAAAGGATGTTTGGTCAATTCCATCTTTAACTATCCGGCGAATATGATTTTCTTTACCACGCCGGAACTACTGGAAATCGGCGATCTGCCGTTCAGCAGTGCTAATCCTAAGCCGAACCGTCTTGAGGCACTCGAGTATTACCGCAAGGCTGCAGAACACTACAAACTCGACGTGAGGCAGTACCAGCGGGTAGAAACCGTGGTGGGGAGCGACAATGCTTTCCACATAACTACGTGCGATCGGCTGGGACGAGTATTTGATTACGGCTGCCGGAAGGTGATCGTCGCCACCGGATACTATGATCGCGCGAATAAGATGAATGTGCCCGGCGAAGATCTGCCCAAGGTACTTCACTACTATCGCGAGCCCCACCCTTATTACGACAATGACGTCATCGTTATCGGAGGCAAGAACTCTGCGGCGATTTCAGCTCTTGATCTGTGGCGGCACGGCGCGCGGGTGACACTGATCCATCGCGGACCGAGGATGCATACCCACGTGAAGTATTGGATTCTTCCCGATATCGAGAACCGCATTAAGAACGGCGAAATTGCCGCCTATTTCAACAGCAGCGTGGTCGAGATCACTCCCAGCGACGTCGTGCTCAATACACCGGAAGGCGACATCCGACTGAAGAATGACTTTGTTTTTGCGCTGACCGGCTACCATCCGGACTATGAGTTCCTGCGCTCGGTGGGGATTGAGCTTTCGTCAGAACAGTGCCGTCCGGTGTGCGACCCCATTACCCTAGAGAGCAACGTTCCTGGAGTCTATGTTGCCGGCGTGATCGTCGCGGGATCGCGCACCAACGAAATTTTCATAGAGAATGGCCGATTCCACGGCCAGCAGATCGCAACCCACCTGAGACAAGCTTTGGGCGGCTAACTCGCTGCCGCAGCCAGTCGTTCCCGTAGTCCTTAACCAGACTGGCTGAATAGATCCCGCACAAAAGACAAGACCCCGGGATTGCTCCCGGGGTCAGCAGAAGGGGGATGAACTATTTACGAGAGGAAGCGACGACGAACCAAGCCAGCGATGCCTACCAAGCCAGTTCCAAGGAGACCGAGTGTGCCCGGTTCCGGAACTGCCGGAGGAGTTACACCACCAGTTGCCGCGAAGCCCGTCAAAGCGCAACCGTTGCCCTGTGCCGCGACCACACAAAGATGGATTCCAAAACCGGTCAGCTGGCTGATGGTGACATTCGAAATTGTAAAGCTGAATGTCGAGGACTGAGTGGCGTTGGTCTTAATCGTTTCCCGAAAATCGAATGGGAAACCACCAAGGTTGGTTCCACTTTGGAAGATGTGAGGAGTTCCCACGCTGAAGTTTCCAATCGAACTGGAAGTCAATGATGCCGTGGTATTCACAAAAATATCACCGCCGCTCAGCTTTACGCCGAACCCGGCATTCATCACGATCGTGACGTTTACGTTGGCACCGCTCTGGCTTAGTTCAACTGTGCCATAAGGACCAGCGACGTTCAGGTTGCTCTGGGTGAGATCCATACAGGTGTCACCTGCTGGACAGGTAGTAGCAAAGGCTGACGGTACGACAGCCAGGGCAACTAACGCCAGGGCCAGAACCGAGAGTTTAAGACTGTTTCGCACGACATCCCCCTTATTTGGGCTTATTTTTATACTTCGGTAACGTATTACTAACGGCACGAACTGTGCCATTTGCAGTGGAAAATGAGCAAATCTAAATACCTTATTCCTTAACTACTTGCATCTGTGTTCCTGCCCTTTAGTGTGCACTGGTACTACTAGGGTGCAAATTCCTGCACATTTTGTGCTTCCGTGCTTCAAAACAGGCTTCTTAAACTTCGCGCAGCCGATCGATCTTCGCGGCCATGATGAAGTCGCTTTCAGTGAGTCCATCGATCTTGTGCGTCCACAAGGTGACTTCGGCCTTACCCCACGACAGCAAAATGTCGGGATGATGGCCCTGTTCTTCAGCCACTTCTCCCACCCGGTTTACAAACGCGAGGGTCTGTTTGAAGTCGGGGAAACTGAAAGTCCGGGTCAGATGGTGCTCGTTTACCACCTTCCAATGCGCCCAGTCGGGCAGTTGTTTATGGATTTCGGCCAGTTCCTTCCCCTTTAACGGGGGGACGCCACCCCGGCAGGGAACGCAAGTTTTCGCAGCAAGTTCGGTCATCGCAAGATCCTCCGCTGCCTTGATGTACGGCAGAGCACTTCGGATGCACAGGAAAATCCGCGGTCGACCAACACTTGCCGTCAGCCTATCGACCGCATGGAGAAGACGTTGGCCTGCTATTTCCTCGCGCCGGATGTCAGAAGGGAATATCTTCATCGCTGATGGGTGATGACCCAGCAGCTACCGGCTCGTGCTCGGGAGTTCGCTGGTCGAAATTGTTATTCCCCGCAGATGCGCCGCGGGAGAATCCGCCTGATTCGCCGCCTTCGCTGCGTCCGCCGAGCAGCACCAGGTCGTTGGCAACAACTTCGGTCATATACTTTTTCTGATTGGTTTGCTTGTCTTCCCATGAGCGGGTCTGCAATCGGCCTTCGATGTAAACCTTGCCGCCCTTCTTCAGGTATTCGCCGGCGATCTCGGCCAGCCGTTGCCAGAGAACTATGTTGTGCCATTCAGTGCGATCCTGCCACTGGCCGTCCTTGTCCTTGTATCGTTCGTTCGTGGCGAGGGTCAGCTTTGCCACCGGAGTGCCTTGCGGCGTGTATTTGACTTCGGGGTCCTTGCCCAGATTGCCGATGAGAATAACTTTGTTGACACTTTTTCCTGCCATGGGTAGCTCCTTGAAATCAGTGGCCAGTGGTCAGTGATTGATTGAGTTTCGACAAATATATCAGCTTTGGTTCAGGCCAGAACAGGAATCGCCAGCAGCAGTTTCGAAATGGGAAAGCGCAACTTTTCAGCATTTCAACGAGGAGTTGATGGCCGCGTACGTCATCTCATCTGCCGAACTCCCGGTTAGCTTCTTCCACGCGAAAAATAGACCCGCGTAGGTTTCTGTGATGTAGTCGGCTGGATGAATTCCGAGTTGCTTTGCAACGGAATCAATCCACTCTGGCGGGCCCTCGATTTCTCCGAAATTTCCGATTGGTGTCTCGTCAATCACCACGTGCCCATTATCTCGCTTCCACTCGGCGCGAAATTTTTCGTATCTGAAGCTGGCCTCGAACTGCAGGGCACGCAAAATCGCTTCCATCTTTTCGCCGTCCTGCACGCGGGTTTCGATTTCGATGCGGTTCTTATGCGGCCCACCCTGCTTGCTTTTTGCCTTGTGCGTGAGCACCCATTGGTCGCCATATTTCCTCAGCCGTAAGAGTTCGCCGCGAGCGCGCAACGGTTTTCCTGGAAGATCGAACAGAGTGTTCATTTCATGAGTGCGCGGAGTGATCTCAGAAAAGCCGAGCCGTTGCAACGAGTTCTCGAGCGATTGTAGATCTTCGGTGCGGAATTTGATTTCAACTTCGGAGGAAGAGGTCATGGGAGCTTTCAAGTTCGAGTTTCAAATTGAAGACGCGGTGGGGATGCTTCGAAGGCGCTAACCCTCGCAACCTTGAACCTGCCTTCAGCTGAACGTCGGCAGCTTCACCAAATCCGTATCTGGCACAGATTCGAGCGGCTGGCCGGCTTTGCGCCAGGCTGCAAGTCCGCCCGCAATCACAAATGCGCGGAATCCCTGCTGCCTCAACAACAGCGCCACCCGGGCGCTGGTAGCTTCGCGCGCTCAAGTACAGTAGACAAAAATGTCTTTGTCCTTGGGCAGCAAATTGATTTCTTCGTTCAGTTGGTTCGGTTCAAACCGGATGGAGCCCGCAATTCGCGCAGAACCCGAATCATAGTAGCCGTGGCTGCGAACATCGACGATCATCAAGTCCTGACTGCTGACGAGCATGCGTTTCGCCAGCTCCTGCACGGCAATTCGCGGAACTATGTCGGTTGCCTTATAGCGTCGATACTGAACCATCCGATAGATGATGAAAACAACGATTGCGAAGATCGTAACCTCAGTCAAGACGCGACCAACGCCCTGAATGCCGCGTGTGATCTTTACCACGAAATCGCGAAATAGAAAACCGATGATGATGTAAGTTGCGGCGTAAAGGAATGCGCCCGCGAAATCCAGGCGCAGAAACTGGCCGAGTCTCATCTTCATGCTGCCAGCCAACGGCGGCGCCATCGTGTTCACACCAGGGATAAATTTTGCAAACAGCAGGGTCAGTTTGCCGCGCTTATAAAACGTCTCGGCCGATCGAAGGATGCAGGTTTCCGGATTTAAGGAGACGCGGCAAAGGACGCTCAGCAAGGCCCATCCCATATAGCGGCCGAGAAAAAACAGAAGAGTGTCGCCAACCATCATCGCGAGCATTGCGAAACCGATGGCGACCGGAGCGTTCAGGATGTGCGCGGCGGAGGCCGCGCCAGCCGCTACAAGTGCGAGAGCCGCGGGGGCGGGAAGACCGATCGCTTCGGCTAGAACAACCAAAAACACGAGCAAGTAGCCGTGATGCCACACTATGCTGAGGACATCGTTCATGACAATTTACAGAGTACATGAAAAAAGGCGGCCGTAGCCGCCCTGGAATTCGTCCAGCACCCAGCTTACATCGCCGATTTTTCCGCCTTCATCATCTTGACCTTCATCACGTGGATCGAGTTCTTATCCGCGTAAACGTGCGCGCTGACCGAAACATGGTGACCGACATGGTCTTTCAAAGTTTCAGGATTCATCACATCCCAGCTTTTCTGATCCGCATCGTTAACAAAGGTAATCTTGTCGCCGTCCTGCTTGACAGTGCCCTTCAGAGTCTTGAGCGGAGCCTTCGCGGTCTTGCTCATACCCGAGTCGCTGCTCTGGCTCGAAGTGTCTTGTGCAACGGCAGCGACGCTGAATGCGACGCAAGCCGCCAGTGTGAGGATCAACAGCTTTTTCATGCGCAATCTCCTATTTGAATTGAACATACCCTTGGAAGTGACTTCTACGACTGTTCGAACGAACCCAGCCATTGGATGCATCTCAGAAAGAAATGTTACACAGGATCTATTCTGATCGTGGTCCGGGGCTGGTCGGGACATCGTGGGCAGCGTTAATAACGTGACTAGCCTTCGATGGCTCTACGGTCAGCCGAATCAGCGATATAGGACTGCGCCCATAAGTCCGGCCGCCCCGACAATGAGTGGTTCGGGCACTTTCCAACAAAAAATAATAAGTAAAGTCACCACCGCGATGATGGCTGTGCTCCAGTCGTGAATCGCGTGACGGCCGAGTACGTAAACTGCCCCGGCAATAGCGCCGGTTGCGGCGGCCGTAAGTCCTTCGAGCGGCGCTCGCGCTTGTGGATTCTTGGCAATCCTCGCGAAAAATGGACTAACAAAAATCACCACCAGATATACCGGAACGAACACGCCTATCGCGGCGGCCATGGCGCCCCATGGACCCGCCACTAGGTATCCAATAAATCCGGATGTGATCACCACCGGGCCCGGCGTAATCATGGCAACCGCAACTGCGTCCAGGAACTGACGCTCCGTCAACCAGTGGTATTGCTCGACAACGCCTCCGTACAGAAATGGAACAATCGCCAGCCCGCTCCCGAAAACAAAAGCTCCAGCCTTCGAAAAGAAAAGCAGGAGTTTCCAGGCGTTGTTTGGCGCGACTGCTCCCACTCCCAACCAGGGCAGGAATGCGCAGGCTCGACGCGCGTCCAGGCGAGGCATGGCTTTCAATATGTATGTAATCGCGGCGGCCAGAACGAACAGGAAAACACTCTCGCGCCCAGTGATGGCAGTTGAAGCAGCGAGTATGCCAAAGACGCTCCACAAAATGCGGTCGTTTCGCAGAACCATACGCGCCAGCTTCGATGCTGATCGCGCAATGATAGCAATCACCGCCGCACCGATTCCGTGGAAAGCTGGTTGCATCCAAGGCAGTCCGCCGAATCGGACGTACGCAGCAGCAATCACAAACACCATAAGGAATGACGGTCCAACAAACGCCAAACCTACCAGCGAAGCGCCAGGTATCCCGGCTCGCAAGTATCCCAAATAGATAGCAAGCTGAGCGGCCATAGGACCGGGGGCCAGTTGGGCGAGCGCAAGACCTTCGAGATAATCCTCGCTACTCACCCAACGACGCCGCTCGACCAATTCGCGCTGCATATACCCCACGAGCGCTATAGGTCCGCCGAAACCCGTGGTGCCGAGGCGGAGGAAGTAGCCACAAAACCGCGCCAGCGAGACCGGAACCGTCGTTTTTTTTTGACTGCGTCGTCGTTCGCCCAGAAGTGCATGAAGTAGAGACGCGGTTCCTCGCCGAGCATGTGGCTATGCAACGCCGTGACCTGAATTCCGTTCTCGCGCAAAGCCTTGATTACCGGATTGACTTCGCTCGCAATCAGCACGAAGTCACCAGTAATTGCAGCACGTCCATTTCCTGTTGACTGGAAATTCAGCGCCGTAGCCACTCCCATTGAGGCGGGCACTTGCATTCCGTTTTCGCGAATGGCTTCACTCCGTTGGACAGCGAATTGATAGATGCCGCCGTTATCTTTGCCCTTGCGCCCCAGTGCGGCGTCAATCTTCTCGGTATCCAGTTCGACCTTTGGCGTCGTTGTTGCTGCGCTCGCTGCCGGAGTACCGGTGAGGGCGAGCGCGTCATGAAGTCCTTTCGCAAGCTTGGCGGCATCCCCGTGACCAGCGATGTGCATATACATGACCCGTGGCGATTCATGCAGCACGTGATTGTGCACGGCCGTGACCTCCAGTCCGGCTTCCTGGATCTTCGCCATCACTGGTGCCACTTCGTCCTCAGTGAGCACGAGATCGCCCATGATCATGGCATTATCCCCGCTTCCCGAGAACGCCGCCCATGATCCCAGTGCCAGACCAGGCTTGATCGTAAGGCCGGCAACTGTGACCTTCAGGTCCTTTCTGGGCATTGCAAATTTGAATGCGCCATCGGGTTGGAGCTTTCCACTGCGGCCCAACGCCGACTCCACTGGTTTCCACTCAGACGAACTCTGTTCTGCGGATTGCGCCAGTGCAAGGTAAGGGAGCAGTGCAAACAGGGCCAGGCTGATCAATTGAGACACGAATACACGATGCTTTTCCATGAGTCCTCCTATCGATTTTTCAATGATTCGTACAATCCTTCGATCAACTGCATGCCCCTTCGCAAAAGCTCATCATCCGGCACACCCTGGTGCGCCCATCCAATTAAGGTCAGGTCGAGGCCGAGCCCTTCGCTTCTTCCGAATTTGCCGTCCGCCAGGTCGGCATCGTGAACGATCTCGGCGATGGTGCGAACCGCGGGGTCGCTAATCGCAAAGTCTGTTCGTAGAGTTTCAAATGTGCAATCTTCTCCGCGATGACCAAATCCGCCGCTTTGGAACATGTCGAAGGGCACGGCTCCCGGAACGTCCTCAGGGTTTGACGAGAAGGCGAACTTCGCCGCGGGGTCGATGAATCTGGTGATCAGCCACGCAGACGATACCCGGTCTATCCCCGGCCGGGATCGCGTTATCCAAGTACAGTTATGAAATTTTCGTTTGGGGCGGGAAGCTGCGCGTGGCAACGCTTTGATGGGTTCAGCCCGCGCTAACAGCCCCTCAACTCGGCTGCGCATCGGACTGTCGAAAAAATCGATGGCAGCGATTTCCTCAAATCGCCGCCGCACGCGTGCTAGTTGCTGCGGGTCTCTTTTTCGCGAGAGTTTCTTCAGGTCGGCAACAACGGATGCATAATCCTTGGAGCGCTGAGCAGCAAAGCGGCACACGAGTTCTTCGCTGGGAAGGTCGTCAATCGAGTGCACTTGTATAACGGAAGCCTTGCCCTTATAGCATCGAATGGATGAGGCGATCCACTCGAATCTTTCCTGATTCTGTGCAGTCAGGGGAAGAAGGTGCCCAGATGTTGACAGAGAAAGGGCACCTATTCGTCGGAGTTTCCTCCAAATCTCGACACGTTCGCTGGAGCGTTTGGCCGAAAGGCTAAAAACCAGCATGAGCCACCGCTGCTCGACGCTACGTACATCCATTGCACAGTAATGATATACCTATAACACTCAAGCTTGGATGCTCGATAGGCAATGGCCTGTTCGGCAAATATATGTCTCGATATCGAAAGACTGCACAGGGAATTGTCCGGGAACTATTTCTCGCGGGCTACCACGAACTCGGGCGCCCAGAGTAGGGCGCGTTTGATTTCGGAGTTGGGAAAGGTGCAGATAGCCTTGCGCGCGGATTCGGCGTATTGGGCCGCGCATGCGTTGGCGGATTCGAGTGAACCGTAGCGGGTCAGAATTCCGAGAATGTCGGCGTGGGTCACTCCGTTAAAGGTGCGCTGTTCTACAACTGTCGCAATCTGCTGTCTTTCATCCGTCGTGCAGCGTTCGAGGGCGTGAATAACGGCCATGGTCACCTTGCCTTCGCGCAGGTCGCTGGCGACAGACTTGCCCAGCACGCTTTCGGAAGCGGTGAGATCAAGCACGTCATCCACAATTTGAAATGCCATGCCAAGATCACGCCCGTAGCGGGCAACTTGATCTTCCTGCTCGGGAGTTGCTCCGCCGAGAATTGCGCCCATGCGCATGCAAACGGAGAACAGGCATGCCGTCTTGCGGTAGATGAGATCGAAGTGCTGATCGAGCGAGATCAGTTCGCCAAGCTTTTCCATTTGCAGCAGTTCGCCTTCGACCATCTGCTGCGTCAGTTCGATCAGCGCATCCAGGATGCGGAAGTTGCGCTCCTGCACCGCAACTTTGAAGGCCTGCATGTAAAGCCAATCGCCGGCCAGCACACATTTGGAATTCCCCCACTGGGTGTTTGCAGCGGGACGTCCTCGGCGTGTCTTGGCTTCATCAATGATGTCGTCGTGAACGAGCGTTGCGGTGTGGATGATTTCTACGACCGCGCCCAGTTTGATTGCGCCCCGGCCCTCATAATTGAAAAGCTTGGAAGAGAGCAACAGCAGGGCAGGGCGCAGTCGCTTACCGCCGCCTCCGCGAAGATACTCGCCGATCTCGGTGATGGCAGAGACACCAGACACAGTATCGCGCCCGAACTCTCGCTCGATCGCCGCAAGATCATCGCGCAGTAGTTCGAAGACCTCTGCTCCGTTAATGGTGGCCGTGCTCATGTTTTTCCCAACCGAAGAGTTCTCTTCCACGCGGATACCAGGGGTGAACATTGCAACTGATCAGCGTTAATCCGCGGAAGAGCAAGTTATACCCCGCGCCTCCGTGGTGAGCTCAGTTCGATCTGTAATTCGTGAACTGCATATCAATTCCGAAATCCTGCTGACGCAACATGGCAATGATTTCCTGAAGCGAATCGCGATCTTTTCCGCTAACCCGCACCAAATCCCCTTGAATCGAAGCCTGAACTTTTTTCTTGGAATTCTTGATCAGCTTCACGATGTCACGCGCCTTCTCGATCGGGATGCCCTGCTGCATGGTGATCTTCTGTTTAGCGGTCCCGCCTAGAGCGGACTCGATCGGAGCATACGTAAGTCCCTTCAGAGAAATCCCACGCCTAACCAGTTTCGCCTGAAAAATATCATTGATTGCTTTGAGCTTATATTCATGGATTGAGTGCATGATGATCGCGTCTTTGCCTTCCATGGCGATACTGGATTTTGAGTCTTTCAGATCGAAACGTGTGGTGATCTCTTTCATCGCCTGCTGAATGGCGTTCGAGACTTCCTGCAGGTCAATCTTGCTGACAATGTCGAATGTGTTCTCTGGCATGACGTAATAGATTAACGTAGTTTGGGGTCTGGGTTCTTGAAAAGCCTCCATCCCCTGTACGCAGAGAATGCAAATTTATCCTTTTGCGCTCTCGGCGTCCTTTGCGGTTAAGAGCTTTTCTCACGCCCCGGCATCGAAAAGAATCGGTGGAAGTTCTGAGAAGTCAAAGTACCCACTTCTTCTGTCGACAGCCGGCGCGATTCCCCAATCTGCCTTGCGACTTCCTTCACGAACGCCGGTTCGTTGCGTTTGCCGCGATAGGGAACTGGTGCAAGAAACGGCGAATCAGTTTCGATCAGCATACGATCAAGTGGAACGTGAGTTGCCGAATCACGGATCTGCTGGCCTTTGGGAAACGTCACGTTCCCGGCAAAAGAAATCATGAACTCCATGTCCAGAGCGCGCTTGGCGTGAGGCCACGTACTTGTGAAGCAGTGAAGCACGCCGCCCAGTCCAGAAGATTTCCAGTGCAGTCCAATCAGAGCCAGACAATCTTCCCATGCGTTGTCGCTCTTGTCCGATGGACGGCAGTGAATGACGATCGGCAATTTCGCAGCCCGCGCCAGTTCCATCTGG
>QHZW01000003.1 GCA_003224815.1 Acidobacteriota bacterium
CGGTCCTGACCAGGATGCCGACGCAGCCCAGCGGCGTCTGCTGTCATTCGCCACAAATTTGGTTCCGCTGATTAATACCTATGTCCCGCGTTGAAACAATTTTAGATGCCGCGCCTTGCAAAGATGACGGCGGTAACTTTCCGCCCACCTTCGCTGCGTTTTACCGTAACGATTTAGAAGAATTGCGGAGATTCCTTCAATGAAGTGTTCATCGTTGTTGCGTTTGGCACTGGTGATCGCTGCTATTGCCATGTTCCTGACTGCCTGCTCACGAGATCCGAATGTCCGCAAGCAGAAATACTTTGAAAGCGGCCAGCGCTATTACGACAAGGGCAAATACCGCGAAGCCGTAATCCAGTTCCGCAATGCCGTCGACGTGGACCAGACTTTCGGCGCGGCGCATTACCAGCTCGCGCAGACCTACAGCAAATTGCAGGACTGGTCACATGCCTACTACGAACTCTCCCGCACCGTCGATCTTCAGCCTGACAACTTTAAGGCGCATGCCGATTTGGCTAATTTGCTGATCGCGTCCGGCGGCACCGACGAATTAAAGCAGGCCCAGGAACACACAGACCTGCTCCTTGAAAAGCAACCCAATAGTGCCGATACCCATATCGCCGTCGCGAATCTTCTGAACAAGCAGCATAAAACCGACCAGGCTTTGGCGGAAATGAAGAAAGCGGTTTCGCTCGGTCCTGACCGCGGTGACGCTTACCTCGACCTTGCCATCCTCCAGTCCGAAGCAAATCAGCTCGACGCAGCCGAGGCCAGCTATAAGAAAGCGATTGAGTTGAACGCTCCCGGAGCAAATCCCCACCTGGCGCTTGCCGCCTTTTATCAATACAGGCAGCGATACGCTGAAGCCGAACAGGAGATTAAACAGGTAATCAAGAGCGACCCCAAAGACACAGATTCGCGTGCCGCTCTCGTGAAAGTTTATCTTTCGGAAGGCAAACGAGACGAAGCAGAGAGCTTCCTGAAGCAGGTTAAGCAGCAGTTCCCCGATAATTCGGTCGGCTATCGAATGCTGGGGGATTACTACTTCAGAATTGCAGATCTCGATAAGGCAGTCTCCGAGTATGAATCCTTGTACAAAGATCACCCGAGAGACCTGCAGGTCGAGAAAAACTATATCGAGTTGCTGATCCGCAAGAACCGTTTGGATGAAGCTAACAGACTAAATGAGGCCCTGTTGAAGTCCCGCCCCAAAGATGATGAGTGTCTCGCTTATCGGGGCGAAATCCAATTGCAGCAAGGCAAAGTAAGGGAGGCATCACAGACGTTGCAGTCAGTGGTCACCAGCAGTCCGGGAATGGCCCTGGCACACTATGAACTCGGCCTCGCCCTCGCGCAAAGTGGAGACGCCGATCGCGCCAGCAACGAGTGGCGCGAGGCTGCACGGCTCAATCCTGAGCTGATCGAAGCTTACATTCTGCTTTCGCGTTACAGCATGCAAAAAAACGACATGCCCGGACTCGAGCGGGCGGCGACCAAAATCATCAGCCTTCAACCCGCAGCCCCCGATGGTTACGCTTACCGATCACTCTCGCTGATGGCTCGTAAACAGTTCTCAGCCGCCGAGCAGGACGCTCGCAAAGCCATCCAGGTTGCGCCGCAGTCATCTGCGGGCTATATGCAGATGGGCAACCTGCGGAAGGTAGAGGCGCAGTACAACGATGCGGAAAGCTGGTATAAGCAAGCTCTTAGCCATGACCCCAATTCAGCGGATGTCCTCAGCGGCTTACTCAGTGTTTATCTGATCCAAAAGCAGCCCGACAAAGCCATAGCCACTCTCAACCAGCAGATCGCACTTCAACCTAATAACGCCTCATTCCACGGTTTGCTTGGGACCGTACTGTTAGGAAAGAAAGATTATGCGGGAGCACAAGTAGCGCTCAAGAAAGCCGTGGAGCTTAATAAGAAGGACGTGGACGCCTATTTGAACCTTGGCCGCGCCCAACTAGGCGCCGGTACCGTGGACGACGCTCTGGCCACCTGTAATAACGGACTTCGCAACAATCCCAACGATTACCGTTTCTACATGCTTTTGGGCAGCGTCTATGAAAAGAAAAATAATTTGGAGGAGGCGCAAAAAGCTTATCAGAAGACCCTCGATCTCAAACCTGACGACCCGATGGCCTCGAACAATCTCGCATACCTACTCCTCCAAACCAACCGCAATCCCGATCTTGCGCTTCATCTCGCACAGACTGCCCGCCGCACCATGCCCGAACTTCCCAATGTCGCCGATACTCTGGGCTGGGCCTTTTACCAGAAGGGCGTCTACGAATCCGCAATCAACATGTTCCAGGAGGCGATCAATCTCTCTGAAAAGCACAAGCAGCCGGAAAACCCGACCTATCACTATCACCTTGGCTTAGCTTACGAGCACGCATCCAAACCCGCCTTGGCCAGGCAACACTTCGAGCGGGTGCTCAAGATCAACCCCAACTACAGTGACGCCGCTGACGTCAAGAAGCAGTTGGCCCAGTTGAAATCGTAGGCGGCTAAAGCCGGAAGCGAACCGGGTCCCGGACGAGCCTCGTTCGGGGCTGTCTTTCTGCGATGTGAGTACAATCGTAGCCACTCAAGCATTGCCCGAAGTAAACAAAGTGCAGGCTTTTAGTTCGGCCATACCTCGATGGATCAGCAACTCACGCTGAATCAAGCGATTGGCCCAGACGGATTGGAATGACACATGCATGTTGAACGTCATTGAGTGGCTCCTCAGCCAATAGTTGATTCCATTTTTGAGTGTTGCTGGACGGAGCAGGGATGCTAAAATTCGTGCCTCATAGGGGAGGAACGTTCTGATGAGAGGTCTTTTGTTCCGCAGCCTTGGCGCGTTCGTTATTTTGGCCGCGTTGCTGGCGAGCTTGAGCTGTGCCCATGACCAGCAATTGGTATCAATCTCGCTAAAACCCACTACCGAGGATTTCGGCGTTGCGGATCCGAGCCTGAATGTACAGCTCAGAGCGTTGGGAACCTATATCCATCCGGCGGTAACCAAGGACATTACAGACCAGGTCACTTGGGCCTCGAATACCCCACAGATGGTTACGGTCAACTCTACCGGTCTAATCGCTCCCGGCGGTTTTGCCTGCGGAAGCACTCTTGTGTCTGCGACCGTGACGACCAACCATAGCACCGGAGATCGATCATCCTCAGGGGCCCTCGTAACCGGTTATATGACCGCAAATGTGGCCTGTCTAAGTAACACGGGGCCAATATTGACTGTGAATTTCCTGGGCCCGGGCACCGGAAATATAACCAGTTCGCCTGCGGGCCTCAGCTGTGCATCGACTGCAGGTACATGCAGCGCAGGGTTTGTAAGTGGAACACCCGTCATGTTAACAGCTACGCCGACCGGCGCATCCACTTCTGTAACCTGGGGAAATTGTCCCTCTCCGTCCGGGTTGGTGTGCACGATACCCAGTTTAACTTCCAGTCTCGTTATATCGGCGACCTTCAACTAGGTCAGGTTTGGACTCTGTTTTTGCTTCGCGAAGGAGGCTAGATGTTATCTCGTAAGTTGTCGGTGCTCGCGCTAACGAGTGCAATCCTGCTAGGTACAAGCTGCAGCAGCGATGTAAGTCTTTTGAGCGTCCAGATTTATCCGGCAGATCCGAATCTTGCCCACAACACAAGCTTTTACATCGCTCCCGGCGGCACCATTCAGTTTCAAATTCAGGGTTGGTACAGCAACCGCACGACCCAGACTATCGCCGCCTCGTCCGGCAAGTGGTCATCAACAAACACATCAATTGCCGCAGTAGATGCAAATGGATTTGTGACGAGCGCCGGCCCAGAGGGCGTTACAACGGTTGTTGTCAGTGCGAAGGGTCATACGAGCACTGTAATCGTAGGGGTTTGCGACCCCTCTGTAGTGGTGTGCCCTCCGTAGGGAACTCCACCCGCCATCATTAGGGAACAGGGAACGTTGACTTAAGGACTTCCCGTTCTGAGCCCTTAAAGTCGTTTCCTGACCTGAGTCGCGAAATCCACGTCCTTCAGCGACTCCAGATTTATTTCCACATTTGCCAGGGCGCCCTCAATCGCAGCCTTCGCTAACGCAGCCGCGGTCACCAGGTCCGACTTCATATTCGGGCTGGTAATCGGCCGCAATAATTCAACAATCCCCGCGACCTCGCGCGCTCGCTCGGCCACGCCAAGCGGAACATTCGTCGCCTGCTTGAGAGCGGCATCAATTACTCCATCCGAATCGGAGGACTCCTTTGCATTCTCATAAGCCGCCATCACGGAATTAAAAGCATCTGCGTCTGCGTCGATGGATGCCTTTAGTTCCTCGCGAATCTGCCCCAACCGGGATATCGCCTCGCTGATCTGTCGTTCATATTGAACGTATGCTTTCTTCCCGCGGGACATCGACGCCACCATCACTCCGAGTGCAGCTG
Source organism: Acidobacteriota bacterium (assembly GCA_003224815.1). Classification (GTDB taxonomy): domain Bacteria; phylum Acidobacteriota; class Terriglobia; order Terriglobales; family Acidobacteriaceae; genus Gp1-AA145. The sequence continues at coordinate 4,419 of QHZW01000003.1, forward strand.
CCATCGCTCCGCTGGCAGCTGCTGCGCTGCCACCTCCTGGTGCAGCGACCGGAGCAGCCCGTTGCTCGATGAACGGCTCGACTCCGGAGCGAATACCGCCTA
>QHZW01000033.1 GCA_003224815.1 Acidobacteriota bacterium
AAACCTGGCGACGCACTTTGCAGCACACTTGCTGAAGCAGGCCCGGGCACGCCCCAGACGTATGTCGTCTTCGGTTGCCGGTGCGCCATAACGCTGGAGAAAACGCTGCCCGCCTGCTGCACGGATTCGCCCCCGATCCCGGAGTTCATGTGCATCGCTGCGCTCATGGCGGCTTCGTTGACGCCAGTCTGCATGGCCTGAGTGACAACGGAATCGGAAGCGAGGCTCTTCATCGAAGATGGTTTGGTCTTGGTTTCCGCCAGTTGGGTTTTCTCGAGGTGCAGCTCTTGCGTGGTTCCGCCCGCGGTCACGGTGAGCGTCGGCATTCGGCCTTTCGGAACCGAAGGTGTCGACGTTTGTGCAGAAGAAGAGGGCACAGCCCCACTGCCTTTGCTCGAGGCCGCAATCATCGCATTCAGTTCGTTTTCGGTGAGGCCGGCCTTGTGCAAAGAAATGAGAGCGTTCGTCGAGGTGTCGTATTTTCCGAGATTTGACTGAATTGCCTGCACTACGACCGACTCCGGCAACTTAGTTTTGACCATGTTGATGATGTCCGCATTGTTGAGCAGTCGTTGCGCCTGCTGCGAAAACAATGCCGGCACGATTAGCACGATCATCAATAGCGCGGGAATGCAATTGTTCAGTTTCATGGTGTTCTCCGAATGTTCTGCCCAGATAGATTTCGCTACGAGCTTGGCTTACCCGTCCACGGATCAACTCCCCGCGGCCCTGTGACCCAAACGTTGATGCCGTAGTTCGACTCCGGCGCGCCTTCGAAACAGTCACCTTGAAAAGCGCCGCCGCAACTTCCGGGGGTGTTCCTGCACATCTGTCCCTGCCAGCTCACTTGAATCCCGGCAGTCTGGTACCAATCAAGGTTCCAGTTGTCCTTAGAAGCCTTGAACTGGCTGTAATTGGGATCGGTACACGCGACGTCGCTCCACTCCATCTGCGCGTTCGACAACGCGAATGTGGAGTGCAAGTGGCTGAAATCGTAGATATCGTTGCCGCCCGTGATCACATCGTTTGGATCAGTCGTGAGGTCCCAGTGAACCTCGGCGCTCAATCCCTGAAGGTTAGGCTTTACGTTTGGGGAAGAACCGGACGTGTAGATCGGCTTCCAGTTTTGTATGGTTGACTGGTCGGGGCGGAATTTATTCAGTGAAAAATAACGTTGCGGAACCTGCTTTAAAAGGATGGTGTCGCGAGCGGCGTAGAACTTGTATCCGCCCTTGCTGGCTTGCTTCCCGTCGTCTCGCTGCACCACAAGCGTGAGATTGTTTTGATCGTCAACGCCTGTCGCCTTTGGGTCGAGATGGAGTTTGATCCAGTTATCGCTCCACTCTTCGACCTGAAAGTCTTCGTGAAACGAGCCCTGATAGTAGACGTAGGCTTTCGAGTTTGGCCCTGGGTCGCCGAAGGAGCACCCTGTGATCGTGTAGAAGTTGTATTTGTCGTCCTGCGTGAATGTTGCCGGTCCCGCGCCGCCGCTGACGGTAAGAATCCGCAAGCCGGGATCGCGTCCACACTGTAATGCCACTCCGGGGATCAAGTCCTGCGGTAGTGCGCCATATCGACTGCTGGCTGATGTTGAGTTTGAGCTTTGCGGCCCGTTTGCAGCTACGGACACAGTTTGTGGCGCGGCGGACGAAATAGGTGTATTCGCATCGCCGCCGGCAGACATCGTCCTTGACGGTGCGGTGGACACAACGGTCGGGCGAATTCCCAACTTCATCTGCGTGGCTTCGACATCGGCAGCTTGTCGCTGCTTTTGCAAGACGGCAATGATTGCAGTGTCCTGCAACGAGGCTTTCGGATTGGTGATCTTTTGGCTCTGCTTGACCGGTCCCAGAGCTACTGAAAGTCGACGTGCCGGCAGGCTGGCCTTGTTAGCTCGTGAACTTGAAATGCCTTTGGGCGGGAACGGTTGCGGATTGAGATCATCAGCGCCAGTCCCGCTTCCTGTGCGAACTCCGCCCGTGAAACATGGACGAACGCTCCCGTCGCCCATTGCGTCGAGAACTTGTGGGGTTACATGCGCCTGTGCCAGTGACTGGCAACTCGCTGGAGAGAAATCAAATTGTTTATTCGAAGAATTGATCTGATTGATGATTGCGGACTGCGGGACCCCGCCCTTGATGAGGCCGATCAAGTCAGCGTTCGTGAGCGTCGATGCGCCGGGCCGTCCAACCGCGAGCTGCCCAGGCGTTCCCTTTCCCCCGGACGGTGCGCTAATGGGGCCCGGATCCCTAGCGCCGGAGAGCATTCCACGCGAGCCTGATTGCTGCGGGCCGGGATTTGCGGCACCAGCCAACATCCCGCGTGTGGGCGACTGAATTGGTCCTGGGTTTGCGGCGCCATTATTCGCACTCGACAACATTCCGCCTGAGCCACCGCTGGAACTCATCACGTGTAAGCCAGGCACGACCGCAAAGTTCACGTCATAGGCACGGTTCTGACATGAACCCCAATGAGCGGTGAGGTCTCCCATCGAAGAAGGCACGATGGGCGGCAGCATGTTGCATTGCCCGTTGATGATAGTGATCGGCGCAACGGTCGCGGTCTGGGCCATGACTCCCTGAGAAAATACGTTGCGATCAGTGATCATAAGTTGCGCTTGCAATTGCGGCCCGACTGGCTGGTGATCGTATGCGTAAATGCACACGTCATACAGAGCCACTTTGCCGCCATACAAAAATGCTTTTACCTGGCCCGCGTACTTGAAGTGATTACCGGTTGGAATCGTGTTGTTGGACGTTCCGGCCGCGGTCACATTCACAGCAAGCCCGCTGCAACTGCTAGCCGGTTTATGAGTGATTGTGCTCGTGTCCCAATACACGAAGCCCTCAATATCGCCCGGGTAAGGGATGAGCGCGCTGTTCGGGGGTGGCGCTTTTGCGATTGAAGGCGGACTTGGAGGGCGCTGCCCACCTTGAGGTTCGTGACGCTGCGGACCGGGTGCGGGGATGTTTGGGTTCGGCGGCTTGGTGGAAGTGATCTGAGCAATCGTCGTCGCGCAAGCCAAGGCTACAAACACGCTTATTGATACCGATTGATAAACCGACGTGTATTTTTTCAGCCGCATATCGCTTCCTCCAGACAAGCAGTAAATGAATCAGTTGATCGGGTGAGCGCTGATGGTTATTTGCTTGGCCTTAGGCCCGCTCCAGTCTCCGCTAAACCTGTGGAATCCGGATTTTGCGATGGCGTGATACGTTCCGTCCGCGAGAACTGCGTCGGCTTGCACAGACGCCATGTTCCAGTTATCTCCACCGGAAGCTCCGGTGAAGGTATCCTCAAGCGTGAACCCGCGAATCTGGTCGATGGTGACGGGCCGGCTTAACAGGATTTCGGCGCCTTTCGTACTTCCGTTGGGCCAGTTCTGGCTGTGGTTGACGTTGTTCGCTGCTTGACTCGTCCCGTCGGCGAACAGAATGGTTATGTTCAGGTTGTCCTTTCCGCCGCGCAGATCGTCATCTGCAGTGGAGAACGTGAACGAAATGCTTTTGACCTGTTTTCCTGTCGGGCAACCGACACCCGGATGCGCGTTGATGTCGAATGATGGATTACTTCCTGTAAACCTGTGAAAGCCGGATGAGGCAATGGGCACATTGACTCCTTTGCCCAGAGCAAATGCCTGAAGTTCCGCCATGTCCCAGTTGTCTTCGGACTCTATTCCTTGTGCGCCATAAATTGGTCCCAGCATCGGACCGGAAACCGGGCTCGCAGTCAGGGCACCCTGTCTCGCGGAAGGAGGGTTATAACCAGCCTGCGCAGAGTGGACCAGGCCTATCTGTTTGATTTCATTTGGGGCGACCTGACGGGTTAGATTGATTGAAACGGTGTTAACGCTCTGGTTGGGCCAATTGGCTCCCTTATTCACATTGGCGGCAGTTTGCATATCGCCATTGGCGTAGTGGATTTTCACACTCAGGTTGTCATTCCCGCCGCGCAGGTCGTCGTTTCCGGTCGTGATCCGGAGGTCGAGCATGCCTACAGTGCAAGCGCTCACGCCGAAAGCAGGGCGTTGTAGCAGCGTGGGCGCTTGGGGACGCATTAAGACTCCTCTGTTCGGCGGAGTTGCTTGCCCGTAAGCGGCTGCCACCAGAGCGCACGTAATCATCAGCGCACGCTTCCCAAATATCATTCGCTTTCGTGGTTTGATTTCCTTCATCGGCATGGCTCCTTGCGGTTTTCTGCATCGCATGCGCTTGAAATACTCTGGGAATCTCGCCAGGTCAAAGGAAACGCAAATTAAACAGAACTGACACGGTAAGTTGTGATCTCTGAGTCTGTTGTACGGATTCGTGACACGCCCGAGAGTGGGCGAGAAATCGAAAGTGCAGTTGAAACGGGGTACTTCGAGGTGACGTCTAATGTGCGGAGCGGTTTTCAGCAACAACGGGGCCGGCGACGATGATGCCCTCTGCCTGGCGCGCTAGAAGCTCAAGGTTGTGACTGCGGGTTTCTGTGGCAAGGTCGGTGAGGTGCTTGTGTCCGAGAGAAGAGTTGACCTTCAACTCAATCTCACCGAGCGCCAGCCGTGCCTCGCATTCAATCTGATAGTAACCAAGGCGCTTGGCAGCTGAAATAGTTGAACGGAGCTGCTCGAAA
>QHZW01000034.1:0-4666 GCA_003224815.1 Acidobacteriota bacterium
CGAACGTGATTCTGAGCTTTTTGCCATCGCTTCAATATAACGCGGGCGGTTTCCGAAAGCGGGTTTCGTGCCCGATTTGGGACGGGATATCCACAGGCATTTAGACAACGTAAGTTGCTGGATTTATGCCGGTTGAGGGTTGGCTCGGGTAAATAGAATCCACACTGTCAACATAGATTTATTGTGCAAGGTTTTTCCTACTCTGCTAGCATGCCGTGCAATAGCTGGGGTAATATCTACAAACAATTGAGGTACTTACCTTTCAGGTCAGGCTGGCCGTGTGGCACGGCAACTGCAACGGAAGTTGTAGTCTTCCTCCCCAATTTTTCGTGAAGCCGTCGTGTGCACAGGAGAGCGAAGTTGAAGCATCATCGCGGTAGGGGTCGAAGAAGTAGCAGAAGAGCGAATCCAGCGGGAGTGATCGTACGTTGCGCGGCATTTCTGCTGCTGGTGGTCGGCTGCGTTGTGGGCGTGCGCTGGATCGGCGGAGAGACAAACTCGCCGGGTGACGGCGAGAGAACGTCGAATTTTCCAAGCCTCACTACATTAGGATCATTGCGGCCGATGCCGGTCCAGGCCCGTAACCCGCGCGTGGTCTATCCATATTCGGTGGTTCCGGGCGGCGTGAGATCAGGCGAAGAGCTGCAGAACGTGGCCGCTCATGACCCGGCGGTGGCACAACACTATTCGGGCTTTTCGTATAAGCAGGCGCGAGTCGTCGAGGTCAGCGAGCCCAAACTGGTGTACTTGTCGTATCGGCGCGGCGATCGTATTTACTGGAGCCGCAAGCAAGCAAAGCTGCACGTTGGCGAGAAGCTGCTGAGTGATGGACACATCACGGCACGCACTCGCTGCGGTAACCAGGTTTCGGTCCTGCCACAGGCGAATACTTCACCCAACGAGCCCACCATGGCGGAACTCGACCGCCCCGACGCGGTGGCGAGCGGTGCGGAACAATTGTTTCCAAACAATCTCAGCACAGAGCTGATGCCGCTTGATCCAGGAATGCCGCTGGGATCATTGCCGGGCAATGCGTTTTCTGGAGGGCCGCCGCCAGGCGTGTTCATGCCACCGCCAATTGGAGGCGGAGGCGGGCCGGTAACCACGCCGATCGGTGGCGGATGTCCTCCGAATAAAACAGACAACTCCAAGGATTGCCAGCACAATCCTCCACCTCCGCCACCACCGGTTCCAGAGCCTGGGACGATGCTGTTGATGGCTTCCGGAACGGCGGCGCTCATCGCGCGATATCGCTATAAGAGGTAACGGAGCGGGTTCAGTCGTTCGTGCTAGAACTAAAGTGCGAATAAGCACAGGAATTGCACTGCTAGAATCCGCTCAGGCGATGCCTTCCAAGAAAAGCTTGCGCATCTTTGTGGAGTTGATGGTTGCGGCCGTGTGCGTTACAGCTACTGCGCAGGGGAAACATCCGGCAGTGATTGAGAAGATTTCGGTGATCGGCGAAAATCCCTTTCGCCTGCAAATTCACACCAGCGCTGCGTTGACGCCCGAAGTGCAAATGGTTTCCAGCCCTGAGCGCCTCGTAATAGATCTGCCGAACTCTTTGCCGGCAGCGGCGCTGCGAAAGATCACAATCAATCGCGGCGAAGTTATTTCAGTGCGGGCAAGCCTTTACTCGCAGAAGCCGCCAGTTACGCGGGTGGTCGTGGACCTCAATGCTCCGCAGTGGTATCGCGTAGTGCCTGATGGATCGGGCTTGCTGATCTCACTCGGCGGTCAGTCGCAGGGTGCGGAAGCTGCGCCTTCTACGGTGGGATGGGTTTCAACGAAATCGCCGACCGGAACACGGGAGCAAACCATAAGAGCGCAAGTGCCGGTTGCAGTGGTGAAAACGGTGAGCTTGCCAGTCCGCCGGCCGCCGACGATTAATGGCGTGAGCGTACAGTTTGCCAACGGATCACTTTCCATGCATTGCAACAATGCGACACTCTCTGAGGTGTTGTTCCAAATTCAAAAGGTCACGGGCGCGGAGATTGCGATTCCGTCGGGGACGGAGCAGCAGCGGGTTGCTGGTGACTTCGGCCCGGGGACTGCGAGCGAAGTCCTGAGCGACCTTTTGAATGGATCAGGAATGAATTTTGTGGTGGTCGGTTCAGAAGCCGATCCCAATATGCTGCGCAGCGTAATCCTGAGCCGAAAGGAAGGCGGCGCTGATGCTCCGGCCGCATTCGAGCAGCAATTTACGCCAGCGACAGCGCAGAACATCGATACGGACAACACAGAGCCGACGGCTCCGGTCCCGCAGGAAGCGCCTCCGGAACAGCCACTCCCGCCAGACAATGGGCCGCCAGCTGAGGGTCCACCGGCTGATCCGCCCCCGACAATGTAGCCTTTTCAGTTGTGAATTAAGCGTACAGGAATTGCTGAGACACCGCCGCCGGAAACGGCCGGGCTGGTGCTTGGACTGTTGCCGCATCCGGTGACGTTCATGATGGTAGCGGTGAAGTCGCCGCTGCTTCCGCTCACGTTGTTCACGAACAATGTGAGGAAGCCGACAATTGTGAGCTGAGTGTCCGGCGGCTGCCGGAATGCCGAACTGTTGTCAAACAAAGGCACTGTAATGATGGAGTCGCTGGTGGCGAGGATCGCCCCTGACGATACACCGTAGGTGTTTTGGCTAAATGTGCCCGGGGAAATCAACAAGGGCCCCTTGCCGGAGGAAAAAGCGCTGGGATCGAGAGAATCCTGCTGCGCGTTGCCCCCAGTTGAATGGATGAGACATTGCAAGCCGGCAGCGACCGGGCTGTTCCCGGTGCCGATGCCCGTGCCCTTAGGATCGATAGTTGGATCCCATGAAGCGCGTGCGGTACCCGTGCCACATTGCGGAGCATCGAAAGCGGTGCCATCGCAGCACTCAATGCTCTGCTCGAAGTGACTTCCTGTCCCAGAGCAACCCTGTGCGGAGGAGTTATGGCAGTACTGGTGGGCGCTTCCGACCAGCATTGGGATGTACTCGCCGGGGTTGGGTTTACTAGGAACTTTGCAGCCCTTCACTTTGCCTGTGCCTGGGGTGCAAGCAGTCGTGAAGGAAATTTGTTCGCCAATGAACTGGACTCCCGTTGCTACGTTCACTGCCCCATTCGATGTATTGATGAAATGAACGCCGAACTGCTTGTCATCATTAGGTACGAGCAGCGGCTTGACACACCTGGGCGCAGACGGCAGAAAAGAAGTTGCTTTGGTTTGCGAATAAGAAGGGTTGTAGGCTTCTGCGGCTGCGGTCGCGCTCACTGATGCGAAATTACTGCCCCAAATGCGAGCAAAGAAAAGCGGCAGGTCGGTCCGCTGTAGCTTAACGGTGATACGTGGATTTCCCGGCAGACTGATATCCACGGCGGGCGTCCCGACTATCTGCGCGACTCCATTGGCAACCAGGTTCTGCGATGCAACTCCAGCGGCATACGATTGCGCCATGTTCAGTGCGATGGTTCGAAGGTTTGAATTTCCCGGGTCAGTGGTAAAGCCGGAATCCACAAAGGCTTTAGCTCCGGCGAGAGCAGCGGCGTCGGCAGCACGTTGAATCTCGCTTCGGGCGGAATACAAGCTCGTCAGATCAATGGCTAATGCCGCCATCGCAATGAAGCTGATCATAGAGATTGCCACAAGAGCGATGGTCTGACCGCGCTGTTGATTGCTGATTCGTGAGCTCTTAAGCATCTTCAATCCTGGTTGGGCGCGATGGCGTCGGTTTTAATCTGTGTAATTGCGCCGTAGGTGGCGCTTGGCACCAGCAATTGAATCACGGAGCCGAAGTGCCACTGATAGGGATAGCTCATAATCACGTGTGTCGAAATGAGGCGCAAGGGTTCGTTCGCGCCAGGAATTGTAATGCCGGCCTGGCCGAGCGGCGGCGAAACATATCCACGATCTATGGTGAGTGTAAATTTCGCTGAATTCGGGCAATTGCCAGATGCGGTCCAGGCGACTGTGCCTGATGCTTGGGCTGCCGTGATTGGGGTGAGTCCACAGTCGTTAAGGCCGGCTGCAACTAAATCGGCGTCAGCCAGGTCGCGAATGGCAGAAACTGAAATCGGCGTCGCCTGGGTGAGATCGTTGGTCGGCTGACTGCTGCCAAAGCGCGCAGCATCACGGGCAGCGAAGGTCAACTTTTGCCGAATACTGAAGGCTTGACCGAAGTCGAAAATTCCTACGATCATAACGGCCAGTAATGGCAGGACAACGGCGAACTCCACGATTTGTGAAGCGTCAACCGCCTGAACTGAGCGTCGAAGCGCGCGCATCAATCTTCAACTCCCATTTGTCCCTGCGCCTTCAAGAGGATCGTTTGATTGCTGACCGGGAGCAGGGGGAGTTTGAACTGATAAGGATATTGAAAGCTAACAACCACTCCGCAAGCCGGGGTTGAGCTGGTGGGGTTTAGAGTCACATTCCGGCAGATGGTCACTTCGCCGCCCCCACTCGACGGGCAAGGCCGTCCTTTCACAGCCGTCGATACCTGCGCGCATGCCCCGGTGAGTACCGCACCCGAGCAGGACGGTGTGGCAGCAGCCTGGTAAGGCTGAACCTGCCCGGGATCGACGTGTGCTGCGCATAGCAAGTCGTCCACCGCGCCCACCACCGCATTGTCGTCGGGTAACCCGCTGTTTTGCCACGTGTTCGCACTGGTGCAGTTCGGACAAATTGG
>QHZW01000034.1:4689-6375 GCA_003224815.1 Acidobacteriota bacterium
AGGCAGGATGACGGCGGCTTCGGCGATCTCAGCGGCAGTGGCGTCGTGCAGCTGATTGAATCGCAAATTCCGGCCGCAGAAAATCATGGTTCAGAACCCGTTTCACGAATGTTGGAAGGCAGTATAAAGCAGAACGGCAATGGCTGCGGCTACGCCGAAAGGGACCTTTGCCGCTTCCGGGTTGTCGATGGTCAGATCTTGCCCTGGCAGATGGAATTTAAAGAATGCGGCGAACATCCGGCCAAGGTTTCGCAGCGTCCGCCCAAGCCGTTTTTTCCAGATCACTATGACCAGCGCCATTACGCCATTGATCAACAGAGTCCAGATTAGAACCGTGATTAGCCTTTGCCATCCAAAAAATGCACCGAGGCCGCCGACCAGTTTCCAGTCACCCCCACCCAGGCTGCGAATTAACACGAATGGGAGCAGAATTCCAAGGCCGAGAGCGGTTCCGAGTAGCGACAGCTTAGCGCCGCGCCAACCATCTGCCAATACGTGCAGAAGAATTGCCACCGGAATTGCCGAATAAGTGAGCCAGTTCGGAATGCGGCGCCAGCGCAGATCGGTGATGCCCGCCGTCAACGCGAAGGCAGCAGACAGGATCCAGATGAGCTTGTTCACGTGGTGCAAAGATTCTAAATGGGATTGGAATGGTTGGGCGGGAAATAAAGGTGGAGCGGACCTTTGCGGCACGCTCCACGAAAGTGATCAGAACATATCGGTCATTGCTGCCGCGCCGCTGGCCGCGCCGGGATAGCTCGATACGCCCAAAGCTTTCATCAGGGTCTTCAGTGCGTTCTGGTGCTGATACATGACGGTCGATTTGTGCCCGAGCCTTACCTTGGGGCCGATGACCAGGGTTGCAACATGTCCACCGCCATGCGCGGTGTCAGCATCGACGCTCTCGTCAAAGACGATGATTAGAAGTCCACCGTTCTGAAACGTTGAGCTTGCGATCAGTGGTGCAATGTTCGTTTTTAACCAGGAATCTGCCGTTGCCAAACTGCCGTCGTGGGCATCGTGCAGAAGGTTCGGCACGATGAAAGAAAACTGCGGCAGCGTGTGATTGGCCAAGTCCGAAGCAAATTTGGTGAACGGAACCAGATTGTTTTTCTCGCTGCTGTTCACAACATCAGAGAAGTAGGAAAGGGGATTGTGTTTCCTCGCATAGGGAGAACCGCCGCATCCGGTGTAACCCACAGAGGGCAGGCTTTCCGCGTAGGACTTCCACGTCTTCCCAGCCGTGAGCAGGTGGCGGACCACGTTGTCCTGGGTTAGGGTGCTGCACAAGCTGTCGTTATTAGTGATCGTCTGGCCGGCGCTCATCATGAAGTAGTTGCCGATCGAAGGATGTGTATTGGCATAGTACTGCGTCGCCAATCCATACTTCGAGGCCAGACTGTTGAGGTATGGCATCGAGGAACTGCCGATGACACTCGAGTAGCTGTGGTTTTCTTCCACAAGCAAGAAAACGTGGCTGCTCGCCGGAACAGTAGGCGAAGTCGTCGTGCTTGTCGATGTCGTTACGGTTATCGTGAGCGATGCCTTGCTCGAACTCCCACACTTGTCCCATTCCTGAACGACCGCGTTGTAGGTTCCGGCTTTGAGCGTCAAATAAGTGTTCAGGGTGGATCCGGAAACTTTATAGGCGAGCACGTACGGAGCGGTGTAGATTCCCACCGACGA
>QHZW01000035.1 GCA_003224815.1 Acidobacteriota bacterium
CACCATCCAGTGGATGTTCCACAAGTCGCTGCTGCTGCGGGGAAGTAAGCAGGGTATACAGGTCGGCAAAGATGGGAAGGACAAGACTTCAGTCGTGCCACAAATGCCACCTTCAGTTTTGTCATCCCGTGCGGAGTCGACGGATATGCAGTCCTCAGGTAACCCCAGCTACGTTGAACTCGTCATCAGCTCTTCCAAGTCGTTGCTCAACAAATCACGCCAAGAAATCATCGACGTCACACTCGCGGAACTACGCGAATTCTTTCCGGGAGCCCGCGAAGCCAAGCTCGTGAAAGCCACTGTCATTAAGGAGGTCAATGCCACGTTCTCACCCACTCCGGGCATTGACCGCTATCGGCCCGCATCTCAAACGGCATGGCCTCGCGTGTTCCTCGCCGGCGACTGGACCGCCACCGGTTGGCCCGCAACCATGGAAGGCGCGGTCCGCAGCGGGCACATCGCTGCCGAGGCCATCACGAAGCAAGCGGGAATGCCGCGGCAATTCCTATCCCCGGACCTCCCTCCGACCGGTTTCATGCGTTTCTTCAAATAGGATCCGACCACTCTCCTTCGTGATCTAATTCTGCAAGGAGCGAATCATGAAAGTCGGATTCATCGGCCTCGGTAATATGGGATCGGCCATGGCCAGCAGCCTGCTCAATGCTGGACACGAGGTCACCGTCCACAACCGCACCGCTTCCAAGGCACAGCCGCTCGTCGATCAAGGCGCAAAGTATGCGCGCCAGATCGCCGACGCCTGTCGTGGAGACGCAGTGATCACCATGCTGGCCGACGACGCCGCACTTGAGAATGTCGTCTTCGGAAGCGGAGGTGTACTCGAAAATCTCGGCAAGGGTGCAATCCATATTTCTTCCAGCACCATCAGTGTCGCATTATCCGATCGTCTGTCTGCTGCGCATGAAAAGTCGGGCCAGGTTTATGTCTCCGCCCCAGTCTTCGGACGCCCCGAAGCAGCTGCTTCAGCCAAGCTGTTCGTAGCGGCCGCGGGGAAGCCCGAGGCGCTCGACGCATGCAATCCCATCTTCGACGCCATCGGCCAGAAGACGTTTCGCTTCGGTGACAAACCCTCGCTTGCGAACGTAGTTAAGCTCAGCGGAAATTTCCTGATCGCTTCTGTTATTGAATCGCTTAGCGAGGCCATGGCGCTCGTCAGCAAAGCAGGCCTTAACCAACGGGAGTATCTTGATTTCCTAACCTCCACCCTTTTCAACGCCCCCGTTTACAAAACTTACGGGGGGCTGATCGTCGACAAGAAGTTCACTCCTCCCGGGTTCGTCGCTCCACTCGGACTCAAAGACGTTCGCCTCACACTCGCTGCAGGAGAATCGTTGCGCGTTCCTCTCCCGCTCGCGAGCTTGATCCGCGACCGATTCCTTACCCTGCTTGCGCGCGGCGGGGAATCACTCGATTGGTCAGCGATTTCACAAGTCGCAGCCCAAGACTCCGGTCAGGCAACATTTCCCAAATAAAAAGAGGAACAGCTCACGCTGTCCCTTTCTTCTGAAGTGAGTTGACGTTACTGTTTCGCTGCCGGTTCTTCTTTCGTCTTTGCAGCGGCCTTTGCTGCTGGTTTCGGTTTCCAGAAATCCGGGTCTGCCTTCACCCATTCATCCCGCGGATAGCTCATCGCTGGATTGAAATGGAACAGGTTAGTCTGGTGGTATTCGACCGCGGACGACTCCAGTTCACCCAGCCTTTTCATTCCGTCTTCGCCCATGGCATCTACGAATTGCTTGTCGTTCTGCATGGACTTGTCAACTTCCGCCAGCGATTTCATCGGGACGATCACAACATAAGTCGTGTCTTCCTGGCCGTACATTTCCTCGTACACAGCCCAGTGAGCATCCGGAATTTTGTCGTATGCACCCTTTACTAACTTCACCAGTTCTTCCCACTCGTGGCTATGTCCCGCACGCACCCGATAAAGTGAAATCTCGAAATATCGCATGTGAGCGATATCCACCGGGCCCCGCAAACTCTGGTCTTCGTTGTAGGTCAGCGCCGCGTTATCGGTCTCGCTGAGCAAATCTCCGTCGGCGGCAACAGCCCGATCCAGAGCGCCCGAAAGTGCGGCATTCTTCTCAGCCGCCATGTTGTCTTTCTCCCACGCGTCGAACGAATCGTACCCAATGAAAAACAGAGTGCGCGACTTGCCGGTCATGGAATTTGCTGCGAAGTAGTGCGTCGGCCACTTAGCACGGGCGAAAGCCTGCACAAAGGCGCTTTCTGACTTGTCATGCCCAGAGCCGCCCTTACCCGGCTTCGTAAATTCGCGATCGATGACCAATACTTTTGGCGGTGGCGTTGTTTCCTGGGCAGCTGCGACGCCGATCCCGACATACAGAAGCGCAGTTCCCCACAGACAGCGTGCAATTCTTTTCATGGATTGACCCTCCTGGGTCGCGAAGTGACGTTTGTTGCTTGCGTGTTCCGGACGTGATGAGATTTCCCGGAAGAATCGGCGGTGGGATTTTGCCAGAAGCTCCGAGCCCCAATCCCAGAGCACGCCGGAGACTATCTGAAGCATGGATGCAAGTCAAGCTGAGTGACTGTGGACGGCGGGTGGCACGAAGAGGTCCTGCCCGTTGCGGCTCTCAGGATTATGTTGTGGCGAACAAAAGGCGAAACAATGTTATGATCGACTTCGCATGGGTCGCCGTCCAGATATGCGCTCGCCTGAGACCAAATCCAAGTCCGTCATGTCTGCTGACGACCTCGAAAAATTACGCAGCAGTTTGTCGCGCTTGGGCATCAGCGCTGTGCGGCAGGCGTATCATACTGCATACGCGCGATGTCGAATGGTCAACGACCGCGTCCCTGGCGCGCACGCTATCCAGGAACTGGTTCAAGTCTGGAAGGTGCTTGGGCAAGGCGGTAGTACACGTATCTACTTGCTCGCCGCAATCCGGTCTTAGTTACTCCACAAGATGACGGCCTTTTTGGCGGCAGTATGCTCTTTTCTTAGAGAGCGCGCTGAATCTCCAAGGGGCGTGACCCGTGCTTCCGGCATCAGTTCCCAGAGCGGTCTTTCTCCATGGGCAGACGTGACACCCGAATGCTCGAGCAGATCGTGTCCCGAGGCCAGCGAGGTTTGCGAGGCATGTTGCGTATATTCGGGCATTACGAATACTTGCGGCTGGGAACTCCTGGCCGATCCAGCTAACTGCGCGGAAGCTCCAGTCGCGCACGCGATACACACCACGACCAGGAGTGAAAAGGTCTTCATTTGCGAATCTCCGGTCCAGGGCAGCCGTTGGTCAAATGCCAATCGGCCGGGGGGCGGCACTGGCTATCAGGAAGGAAAGCACCCTGCTTGCCAATCTAAAGTAATGATCTGTCAGGTACTGCGGGAACCACTTCTGACAGCAGCGCAATTGTTTGCACGTTTGTGGAGTGACGGGCGCCGACAAACGGCTATCAGCTGGTAGGGCGCTTCTTGGCTTCGCGTTCACGTGCAAGTACCATTTCATCAAATGCGTGCAGCAGTTCCTCGCGCCGGGAGTACGGCCCGGGCTTGTACGCCCGCGATTCAATCCCGGCTTGCGATAACTCGCATATCTTCCAGTCTTCTTTATTGGTAAGGTCCCAGAAATCGATGGCATCGTTGGCCTCGAAGTACGGCTTGCTCATTTCTGCGGGATGAAAATGCCATTCGGCAATGATCTCGGTCCTGTCTACTGCCTTGGGCCAAAGCGTCGCGGTCATCATGTAATCGGGATGCAGGCTCAGCAGGAAATTCGGAAATATGGAGTAATAACAGACCTTTTCCCGGTCCTCACCCTTTAAGCACGGTAAATAATCGCGCCGCCGCTTGCCATCCAGGCTCATGGTTTCCGCGCCGTCACGGAACCCCATTGCTCCGCCGATATACGTCGGCTGCGGGCGCTCGTTGTCCGCGCCCAAATAATTTGTCAACCGGTTCAATGCCGGGTGCAGCACCGGACAGTGCAGGCACTCGTTGTAGTTGAGCATGACCAGCTTCCAGTTCGCCTTCACGTCGTAAACGATTCGTCTATGCAGGCGGAGTTCTTCCATGTGCCACGGAACGAACTTTTGGGGAAGATCTGCTAATTGTTGCTCCAACGGCGCGGCCTGTGGATCTAAATTGATGAAGATATGTCCATCCCACACCGCCGCGTGCACCTTGTTAAGCGGATAGTCTTCACGGCAGAATCCGCTGCCTTCATCCA
>QHZW01000036.1 GCA_003224815.1 Acidobacteriota bacterium
TTCCCGTCAGCGTAAACTATCTCCCACATCATTCGGACGGTTTGGCAGCAGCCCTCGTTGTCGAGAGCTTCCCTAAGCGGCCGAGTGAAACGATAGAGGTCGACCGCATTCCGAGCGACCTCGGCCGACTGGTCGATCAATTGAGCGACCGCGAGATCGTCGAGTCGAAAGGCAGCTTTCAATATTGTGTAAAGCTTTTTCCGCCGCCCCGCGGACATCTCGTCGTGAACGGTCGCCACACGCGTGAGTAATGCCGCGGTCGCGAGCCAACTGCTGTGTCCTTCGGCCGCGTTCTGCGGTCTTGCACTTTCGAAAAGGTTCGGAATTAACGCCTTAATCGCTTCAAACATCGCGCACCGGCTTTCGTAATTGCGAGTAATTGCAGACGCCTGGCTGATCGATTGCGACCGCGGCCCGGTAGCAATCGGGTGGCTGCTCTCCGAGACATCTGCACGCGAATTAGTAAGCTCCACTTTACGAGGCAACCCTGCTTACAAAGCTTTAATCTGAACTCCCCAGGACGCAACCGAAGGATGATTACCGAAATTTCACTGGGCTCAGCGTAAGCCGCCAGACTAGATGGGACCAGGTCTCGCAATTCAAATCATCAAAGTATCTATGTTCATGTCCGCCGCGAAGGCGACGGCCCCGTCAGCTTCAGGTAGAGCGAAGAACGCGGCTGGGAGTAAAGCTGACTAAGGGTGGCTTCACTTCGTTCCATACTGCCGAACTGTGCAGAACCCTTCTGAAGGAAGAAGAAGATATGGCGTGACCGGGGTAGCACCGCGCCTTGCGTCGAATAGTACAATGGATCAGCCAACTCATTCAGCGCATTGCTCTGCTGGAATGGCCAGATGAAATAACCGGTTAGCGCTATTTGCGCGTCTTCCGTTTTCGGGACCCAATCATGTTCGTATCGTTCTTCCCTCGCCCGTTGGTTTTAACGGTCTCAGCCGCCCTGTGGGGGGCCTTCGCGGTTAGCTTCTGGTACGCGTTCGGCTCTCAGACCGGCGAGTTGCTGCGATTTCACCTTCAAGCGTCTGGCATCAAGACAGTCGGAGCCGCCGTGTTTTGGTCGGCGCAATTCCTCTGGTTCTATCTCTATTTTGTCGTGGCAGTAGCGTTGTTCGCGTCGACCTGGATGCTTTTATCCCCCCACCCGTGGTCACGCTGGTCGATTCTTGGATCAGCGTTGATCTTGTTCACTTCCTACTTCCAGGTTCAGGTTAGCGTCGCGGTCAACGACTGGTACGGACCATTTTACGATCTCGTCCAGGCGGCGCTTTCGAAAGCCGGGCCTGTCACCCTGCTTCAATTCTACCTTCAGCTTGCAACTTTTGCCGAAATCGCCTTCGTTGCCGTAACTGTCGGAGTCTTGACCAGATTCTTCGTCAGCCATTACATCTTTCGCTGGCGTACTGCGATGAACGATTATTACGCGGCCCATTGGCCGCGGCTCCGCACCGTTGAAGGAGCCTCCCAGCGTGTTCAAGAAGATGCGATGCGGTTTGCGACCGCGATGGAAGGACTGGGCGTCAATCTTGTCGACGCGATCATGACGCTCATTGCGTTTCTACCCGTCTTGGTCAGGCTTTCGAGCAACGTGACCGAACTGCCTTTGATCGGTGCAATTCCGTATCCGCTAGTTGTGGCCGCGTTACTTTGGGCGATGTTTGAAACGGCGTTTCTAGCACTGATTGGTATGCGGCTGCCGGGACTAGAATTTCACAATCAGCGTGTGGAAGCAGCTTATCGGAAAGAACTTGTCCTGGGTGAGGACGACCCGGCTCGCGCGGTACCACTCAAACTAATCGATCTTTTTGCAGTCGTCCGCCAGAACTATTTCCGGGTCTACCTCAACTACATGTACTTCAATGTCGGCCGTATCCTGTATTTGCAGACGGACAACGTATTTCCTTACATTGTACTTGCACCAACTATTGTGGCCGGCAAGATCACGCTTGGTCCGTTGAACCAGATTCTCAATGCTTTCGCCCAGGTTCGATCGTCATTCCAATACCTTGTGAACTCGTGGCCTAGAATTGTAGAACTGATTTCGATCTATAAACGCCTCAGAGCCTTTGAAAGCCGCATCGACGGCGAGACGGAGATGTTGGTCGCAGCATTCCGTTGTCATTCATCGGCCACGTCATCTTGATCACGTTCATAACTCCATCGGTATGCAAGTCGCGGTCAACTTTACCGGGATCGGCCTCATGATCGCAACAGCGACCGTTACGGCGAGATCGAACGCGGCACTACCCTCATTGAGCGGCTATGGATTCGATTTTCTGAATAGCTTCCGTGCAACCAGCTGACGCTGTCGATTTATTCGACAGCAGACACGCGGCAATACGACCCTGGCCTGGCAGTATCTTTCCACACACGCCATTAATCTCGGCTTTGCAAGCAATCACTGCGTCTTTCAGAGCATCAGCCGCGGTTTGCACACTTGTTGCGGCTTCTCCCAGTTCGAACGCGCACTTGATGCTAATCTTGTCCTCGTGAGCCTGCATGCAGTAAATCATGCGGCCTTCGCCCGGCGTTACCGTCTTGCAATACTTCTTTATGTCCTTGGCACAGGCGCTCCAGAATTTGGCAACCCTGGCCGTCAGCTTTTCCAGAACCGTTTTTCCGATATCTGTCTGCGCGGAAACGGAACCAACGGACAAAATGGCCAGCAATGGCAACAATCCAAGCTTGGCCAGTAGTTTCACTGTGATTTTCATCGAACGTCCTCTGATGACTGGCTCCGAACCGGGCAGCTTTGTCGAAGTCGCCGCGGGGTCGCGATGGAGGCTGAGGGAGGTTTTTGCAGTATCCTCATTGGGCCAAGGAAAGCGTGAGACTTGAAACTCCAAGAGACAGGTTGATCCCAACCGACCCCTCGACAGAAAGCGGCTGCAGAGCGATTGAACGTCCTGTTCCGCCGAACAGGAGGTTGGCACCAACGCCGACGCCAACTCCGATTGCGCCACTCGCACCCACATACGTGCCGGCAAGCGCTCCGCGTCTTGGACCTGTGGTGGGAGCAAATACGCCCCACGCCATGAGCCCGCCTGCCGTGATTCCCACAGCGAGGCCAATTGTGCCCATCACGCCAACATAGGCCTCAGGCGGATTGGGACCATTGGGAGCAAACCGGCAGGCCATCCGTTGCCGGGATCCAAAGATTAACCCGATAGAGGGCGCCATCTTGCACGTCAGGGTACCCACGTTGGCTCCCGGCGGCTGCTGGGCAACTGCTGGTGAGACGAACACCGCCGCGAGCGCAACAAGCACCGGCGCAATGAGATGTTTGAACATGACTAAACTTCCCGCTTTCTGTAATTATTAGCTGGCGGATGTCAGAACTTATAGCCGATGCGTGCAGTAACCTGATTGTTGCTCAACTCTTGCTTTAACCCGACGAGACCGAGATTCAGGATCGGTATCGGATACACAAAGGATTGGCACGCGGGTACGTGGGCGACCGGAGCAACTGCCTCCATTCGCGGCGGAAGATCAGCGGCCAAAGCGGCCAAGCCAAAGCTGCACGGAGTTGTCGCAAGTAGCAGGACGCACACAAAACGACCCATGATGTCTCGCAACCTAGAAAGATGACATTTCGCTAAAATCAGACCCAGAGGTCCCCACGCGATCGTGCGAGGCGGCGCGGCGGCACCGGTCGGTTGCGGAATGCCGACCAAGCGTTTCCGAAGGGCTTTCACCAAACACTTTCCGGTACTCAACGGAAAAACGCCCAAGCTCAACGAAGCCAAATGAGGTCGCGATTTCGGTGACGGTCACAAAACGACCGCTGGCCGACTGCAGCGCCCGCCTTGCTCCCGATAATCTCAACATCCGCAGGCGTCGACAGGGCGGTAGGCCCCGGATCTTCTGAAAAGCTTTGCGCAGGGTTCGTTCGCTGACGGCCAGCGCTCGACAGAGTGTTGGAATATCGAACGGAGTTTGAAAGTTGGCCAAGGCTAATCTCTCAGCCTGCTCGACCAATTCGTGGTTTGGCTTACCCACCCGCTTGCCAAGCGTGAGGACCACGGATGGAGTGCCGTTACAATTGAACATTTGCAGCAGCCCCAATTGCGGACGCGCCATTGACGGCTCACAACCAAAACACTGCATCGACAAACGTCAGATTGATATTGCCCTTTGGGCCAACTGTACGGGCACTGGATTGGAATGACCCGCTCGCCGATGCTCCTGCGGCGAAGGCTGCCTGGCTGCCATCATGGACCTCTTCGGCCGCAAGATCGGCGGCTGGGCGATGCGGAATCACAAGCGGGTCGAACTCGTCTCGTCCGCGTTGACGATGGCAATCCAGCAGCAGCGGCCGGAGGCCGGATTGATCCATCACTCCGATCGCGGCGTGCAATATGCCTCACACGGCTATCGTGCGGTCCTGTCGGCTGTCGGCATCATCGGATCAATGAGCCGCAAAGCCGACTGCTACGACAATGCCCCGATGGAAAGCTTCTTCCATACCCCGACGACCGAGCTCGTTCATCATCGCCAATACAAGACCCGCGCCGAAGCCCAGCGCGATATCTTCGCCTTCATCGAGGGCTTCTACAATCGAACCCGACTCCATTCCGCCAGATATATCGCCCTGATCGAGATGGAGCTAAAAGCAGCTTAACCCTGTCCACTTTTTTGGGGGAAGATCACCGACACTAAGCCGAAGCCCGGGTGCAACTTGAA
>QHZW01000343.1 GCA_003224815.1 Acidobacteriota bacterium
CCATCGTGGACTGGTAGTGACGTCAGACGGTTTGATTGTTATCGGCGGGATGGGCAAAGACCAGAAGGTGTCGGCCGGAGTCACCCTTCTTCCTAAGGGCAAATAGACTCTGCATTCTACCGCGCCCTCGCCAGCACGAGCGTGACGTCGTCCGGCTGCTCCGCGCCACCAATCCAATCGTCCACGGCGGCGGTCACAATTTCCGTAATCTGCTCGAGCGCGCGGTCGCGGTTTTCATGAACTAATTCAATCAGGCGCGGTTCGCCGAATTCGCCAAATTCGTTTTCAGGCTCGGTCACGCCGTCGCTGTAAGCCAGGAAAATGTCTCCGGCGCGCATTTGCACCGTGCCCTCGTCATAGCTGAGGTTATCAAATAACCCAACGACGGTCCCGCCGTGCTCAAGCCTGCGGATTGCGCCTGATGAACCGAGTAGCAGCGGCGGCAGATGTCCAGCGTTGCTGAAAGTCAGGCGTCGCGTATCGCCATCGTACGTCGCGAGGAACAGCGTGGCATATTTTTCTGCCGGAGTGCTGTGATAAAGCTGGTGATTCAACAACGAAAGCAGCGTTGACGGCGAAGCCTCCGCGCCGGGAATAATGGGATCGTATTTGGATGCGAGCACCGGGCCCGCGCCTACGGCTTCCGCCTGACGAAAGACCGGGATTCCTTCAATCGAGTAAGCGCGAACCGCGGAGTGAATTGTCGCCATGAGCAGCGCAGCCGAAATCCCTTTGCCGCTTACGTCGCCGACCGCAAGGACCAGGCGGTCAGAACCCAGCGGAAGAAAGTCGTAGTAATCGCCGCTCACGCTGCGCGCCGGCCGGCAAAAGCCGTGCACTTCAAGGCTGGGCAACTGCGAGATTCGCCGAGGAAAAAGTTGCGACTGCACCTCTTGCGCAATTGTGATTTCGTTTTCGAGCCGCTGTTTTTCCTTTTGTTCGAGAATTAACTTCTCAATGGACTCGGTCATCAAGTTGAACGACCCAGCCAGCGTGGCAAGCTGGTCGTTGGAGGTTATGGGAATGCGATGGCTGAAGTCTCCGCGATTGATGTGGGTGGTGGCGCGGTAGAGATTAGAAACCGTCCCGGTCACTGTGCGGGTGAGGCGGGTACCGATGTAAAGCGCGATGAGTTCGATAATCGCGAAAAAAATTGCGGCGGCAAGCAGAAAGGCTTCGACCGTTGTGGCGAACTCGCCGGGGGCGGCAAACAAATGATCGTAGAGAGCGGATGCTCGCGTCTGGACGTCGATCGCCGCGGCATCCGAATGCTGTCCACTTGACCAATCCATAACCGAAATAGAAGTCGAGAGGCGAACTGCGATATCGAACAGACCTTTAGGAGAGGGAATGCTGCCAACCGTGAGTGTCGGCTGCAGGCGGGCGGCACTGGTCTCCAGTCCGCTGGCGGGACCGCTTCGCAACTCTTCAAGAGTAATTTCTCCGACGCCCGAAGCAATCCGCATCAGAACGCGACCGTCAAGCGGAGCACTTGAGATGACGATCAAATTGCCGCGTCGAGTATGTGCCTCGGAGATCGTCCTCATCATCAAGTGGTCGTGATCGTGGATGACAGCACCCAAATCAGACTTCAACTTCTGCGGAACCGAAAACTCAGGCGAGTTGTCGGGCATCTTCAATATCTGCTTGCCATTCAGCCATGCTGCGACTGAGCTTTCGTCCGTCTTGCACAGCCCTTTCAAAGTGGCTTCGTCTTGACCGGCATCCAGCCTGGCAGCGATCTCTCCCGCGACCACCGCATTTTGTGTTCGGAGGCGTTGCGATTCTGAATCGAGCCGCGACGTCACCATAAATGTAGCGAATTGCCCAGCGAACAAATAAATGGAGAGTCCAGCAAGACTGACCAGCAGTATTAACGGAATCACTCCGATGAAAACGTAGGTCACAATCAGCCGGTTTCGCATGCGCCACAGGAGTTTGGCGGAAATGCGGCGTTCGATG
The DNA here is from genome assembly GCA_003224815.1 of Acidobacteriota bacterium. Taxonomy (GTDB): domain Bacteria; phylum Acidobacteriota; class Terriglobia; order Terriglobales; family Acidobacteriaceae; genus Gp1-AA145. The sequence goes on from QHZW01000343.1 coordinate 1,963, forward strand.
AGCCGGAGAAGAAGCACCAGCGTGATCAGGGTAAGAGCAATCACCCATCCGCTCAGGTATCCCGCAGAGCTGGGATGAAATGTGGCAATGATCTTCTGCAGGGTAAACAACAAGATATCGAGCGCGAACAGGTACGTAGTAATAATTGCGAGTCTTCCACGCGGAAAGAGGCCGTTCTGTTCCAGCCAGAGGCGCAGACGTAGGAAGCGGGAAGGCATGGGAGAACGCCTGAATTATAGATGGAAGCAGGGTGGATTGACCGGCCACGCACAGGCAAGCTTTGGCCGTGCAAAACGTGCTGCTACAATGCCGCTGTGTTCAGCAAATCTGTTTTCTTCATGGTCGCGTTTGTAGTGCCGCCGATTTTGTTTGGCCAGGAAAACAAACCTGCTCCGCAGAAGCCGGAAGTGAAGGTCCACATGCTTAACGTGTGCACTCCTTCTCCTGAGGAGCAGCGCGAAATTGCGTCGGCGCTGTCGCAGGCACCTCGAAAGCCGTCGTTCAGCGAAGATTTTGAGGTGGATCGAGGCCGTTCGGTACTGGATCAGAGGGCAAACCCGTTGAGCGTAGTCAATGCTGCGGCAGCCCCGGCGGAAAAATCCGTCGCTGATTTTGTCCGGGTACGCCGCGATATCACCGGTTCGGGAACATACTCCACAGTTCAGTATTCATTCAGCCGGGACAGCCAGCAGATGGTCGAAACGCTGGTGTTGCGCGTGCGCGATCCCAAAGAACTGTTGCAGATTTCGATCGAAGACAGCGCATCGTCAGTGACTTCAGCGGCGACCATGCTTGGCTCCGGCACGCCCGCCGCCCGCATCAAATTGGAGCGTTTCGGGAAATCATCGGTGGTACTGGCGCGATGTTCAGGGACTGCGGACGGACCTGCCGCCGACCAGAGCGCTTATGAGCCACTGTTTGGTTCTGCTTCGTCGTTACTCGCGGATTATCGTGGATTGCTTGGTGCAACCACGCTTGTCCCTGAAGAATTGAGCAGAATCCACCATGGCACCGCAACAACATCAGCCGCGCGCAAGAAGCAGAGCAGTGTCAGAAGCCGTTAGAATCGCTGCTGAAACCGAATCTCCGCTAGGCAATCTAAGTAACTATGGATGACATTCGCAACGTTGTAATCATGGGCTCGGGATGTGCCGGCCATACGGCTGCGCTTTACACAGCGCGCGCCAATCTGAAGCCGCTGGTGCTCGAAGGGCATGAGCCTGGGGGGCAGCTTTCACTTACCACTCTGGTCGAAAATTTTCCTGGGTTCCCCGACGGAATTCAGGGACCGGAGTTGATCGCCAACATGCGTTACCAAGCCGAGCGCTTCGGCGCGGAGTACAAGCTTGCGCATGTCAGCAACGCCGATTTAAGCGGCGCCCCCATCACGTTGCAGGTGGGGCATGAAACTGTTCGTACCCGCACTTTGATTATTGCCAGCGGCGCCAGCGCGCGCTGGCTGGGACTGCCCAACGAGCAGGCGCTGATCGGCAGGGGCGTTTCGTCATGCGCCACATGCGACGGGTTTTTCTTCTCCGGCAAAGACATTGCCGTCATCGGCGGCGGCGATTCCGCAATGGAAGAGGCGCTTTTTCTCACTCGTTTCGCCAGCAAGGTTTCACTGATCCACCGCCGGGATGAATTCCGCGCGTCGAAGATCATGCTTGACCGCGCGCAGAAGCACGACAAGATCGATTTCATCACGAACACGGTCGTAGAAGATGTGCTTGACCCTGCGAAAAACGAGGTTACCGGACTAAGGCTGCGTGATGCCAACAATGGCAAGACCTGGGAACTTCCTGTGAGCGCAATGTTTCTCGGGATAGGCCACATCCCGAATGCCAGAATGTTTGCTGGCCAGCTCGATATGGACCAGGACGGCTATCTGAAGACCACGAACAACGTCTTCACCAAGGTTCCCGGCGTGTATGCCTGCGGAGACGTGCAGGACCGCCGCTATCGTCAGGCGATTACGGCTGCCGGGTCAGGGTGCATGGCGGCCCTGGAGGTGGAGAAATTCCTTGAGGAGCAGGGCCATTGAACTTTAGGGTCTTCCCTCGTTGCCATTACCTTAGTGTCGCTCGAGTTTCACCCCGGTAATCTTTTCCGTAACCGGACTGCGGGGTAGTCTACGTGCATGAAAGCTCCCTGCGTGTTGGCGTTTTTTTTGCTAGCCATTACGCTGTTGACCCCGATTCCTCGCGGCTTCGCTCAAGACGAAAGCACTTCCCGTGCGCGAAAGCTCGTGAAGAGTCCAAAGCCGGACTACCCGGCTCTGGCTCGCAAAATCAGTCTCAGCGGAACGGTAAGACTCGAAGCTCTAGTTGAGCCGAATGGCTCCGTAAAAGCGGTGGAGGTAAAGGGCGGCAATGCACTGCTCGCCCAATCGGCACAGTTCGCAGTTCGCGAATGGAAATGGGCAAAGTCGGAGCACGAAACCACCGAGATTCTTGAAATCCGGTTCGTCCCGTAAGCGCACCATTCATTTGCGGAAGTCTTCGCCGCATTTGTGATACAAATTTCTGTGATCTTCCCTGCAAGGCTTGCGCAATTCTGGCAATCCTATGCCCCGGCTGGACACTCTTGCTGAGGGCACTCTTCATTTCATTTTCCGAAAGCAGCACTCTGCGCGCATTCGCAGAACGTTCGGCTCTAGGGCAGCGCGTCTCAGGCAGATTTGTCGCCGGTAGGCAGGTGGAAGACGCTTTACGGGTCACGCAGAACCTTAATACCGCCGGCCTGAGTGTCTCGATAGACAATCTTGGCGAGAACGTGATCAACGCCGCCGAGGCGCGGCAAAGTGCCGAGCTCTACCGCCAACTGCTCGAGCAAATCGCTGCACGAAAGCTTGATGCCAACATCAGTCTGAAGCTCACGCACATGGGGCTCGATATTGATCCGCAACTTGCCCACGAACACGTGACTGCGCTGGTTTCGCAGGCTGCAGCCATGCAGCCGCAGAATTTCGTCCGCGTGGACATGGAAGGCTCAACCTACACCCAGCGCACGATCGATTTTGTCAGCGAACTACATCGTATGCCCGGAAATCGTGGTTGCGTTGGCGCGGTGATACAAAGCTACATGCGCCGCTCTGAAGACGACGTTGCTAGGTTGATACGAGAAGGGATACGAATACGACTGTGCAAGGGCGCGTACAAGGAACCGCCTGAAGTTGCATTTCAGGCCAAAGAAGAAGTTGATGCAAACTACGTGAAGCTTATGAAGGTTCTGCTGAAGAGCGGGATCTATCACGGGCTTGCGACTCACGATGAAAAAATGATCAACGAGGCAAAAGCGTTTGCGATGCGCGAGCAGATTCCGCGCGATTCATTTGAATTTCAAATGCTTTACGGAATTCGCCGCGATCTGCAAAAATCGTTGGTTCGAGAAGGCTGGCGCACGCGCGTGTACGTTCCATTTGGGACCGAATGGTATCCCTATCTGATGAGAAGACTCGCTGAACGCCCTGCCAACGCACTCTTTATCGCGAAAAATCTGTTCAGGAGTTGAGCCCCGGGCTTGAGCCTTTGCGAAACGGTTCCGTGCCAGCCCGTGAAGCCGCGGACTGGGGAGCAGGTATCGTCACCCGCAGTCGAGTGCCTTCTCCGTTTGAGTCCACATTGAATGTTCCGCCGAGATCGCGCACTCTTTCCCTAATTCCCGCCAATCCAACGCCAAACACTGCGGCGGAACGGAATTGCTCCAACATTTCCGGAGCTATGCCGACACCATGATCTCTTATCTCAAGCGCAAGTTGCGCGCCTTCCAACCTGAACTCGACTTCCGCCGACCGGCTCTTGGCATGGCGGTGTATGTTGGCCAGGCCTTCCTGTAGCACGCGAAACAGAGCAAGCTCCACTTCCCGCGGCAGACGCTCTGGGAGCTCCGCGATATCGACTCTTATTTCCGTATTGCTCCTTTTCGCGAACTCCTCCACGTACCAGCGCGCCGAAGTCGAGAACCCCGCTTCTTCAAGACCTGACGGATGCAGCAGGTGTGAGATTGTTCTAATCTCCCGCAACGAGCGGTCCAGCAATTCCATGCACTCGGCATAGCGGCGGTCATTCGGTTGACTCATCGTCAGTGAGGATAAAACCATTTTTGCCGCAGCCAGATGCTGCCCCGTGCTGTCGTGGAGTTCGCGTGACAGCCGACGGCGCTCTTCATCTTGAAGATGAAGCAGACGTGCGCTAAGGTGGCGTGCAGCTTCGTGGCTGGCGAGCGCCGACTTTTCCGCAGCGCGCGCCTTATTCTCCGCCAACTGTGCTGCTTGCGCGGCAGCCAGCGTTTCCTTTTCGGCTCGCTCGCGGGCGATCAACTCCGCCCGCTGTAAACGGTAATGCCAGAACAGCAGCCAGACGGCAGCTATGAAACTGACTACCAGGATCGCATTCGTAAGGAAAAAGTTGAATCCCGCCGCAGTCCTTCTGCCGGCAAGCTGATTTGATTCCTCGTCACGCATGGTTTGGGTTACCGAAATGATTTCTTCAGCAAACATCACGCTCTGCCGGGTCAGGTCGGGCTGGCCTGCGGGTTCCGGAGCCCCGCTCCGCTTCAGCGCGACCGATTTTTCCCACAACTCAATTCGTGTCGTAACCAGATGCTCGAGCTTGTCACAGTAGGAAAGTTGTATTGGTTCATCCTTCACGCTCTGGCGAAGCTCGCTAAGTTTTGCGGGGATACGAGCGACAGCGGTCTGATATTGGTTCAGTGAATCATCGTTGCCGCTGAAGACGTAGGTCAAACGGGCGCGGGCTGCGGAAGCGATCGCTGATTCAAGTTCACCCAGCAGCACCTGCACTTGTTGCGCGTGCTGTACCCGGATCTCGCTCTCATTCAAGCCGCGTAGTGTGCCGTAAACAACCAACGCACAGGCCACCAGCAGGCCGATGGCGATTACGAATGCAATGCGGGCTTTTGTCAGACTCGGCATCCGTTATACGTCTCGCCTGAGGTGGCTGCAGTTTACAAGGCGCAACGGAGGAAACGCAAAAATCGTCGAACTTGATGTGGAAAAGCCGATACGCGAAAGGCATGTTCCCCATCCCAAAAAATAAGGAGAGGCCAAAAGCCTCTCCGCCATTTTGCTGCATTGACTCTTTTAGAGAGCCTGTACGTTCTCTGCCTGAAAGCCCTTCGGCCCCTTGACGACATCGAACTCTACCGCTTGGCCTTCCTGCAAGCTACGAAAACCGTTGCTGCGGATGGCCGAGAAGTGCACGAAAACGTCTTCGCCGGTTTGACGGCTGATAAAGCCGAAACCTTTGGCGTCGTTAAACCATTTCACTGTTCCTTGTTCCATTGTCTTTTCCTAATTTTTGTATTGAATTTCTGCCGAGAAGAACCGCTGCTACTGAGAGGGTGACGCTGAAACGCGGAACCGACTATCAACTGCGTAGGATCGAACTAAGTCAGATGATTATTGGATGTGGCAGGTATGAGAACGATTCAGCATTTCTTCTGAGCCGCGCGCCGAAATCCCGAGCGCAGCCCAAGGACCTGCGACTCTATTGCCTCATGCTTGATCTTAGGAGGCGTGCGCGCGTACCGGATGCGCACTCACACAGATTCCGGGTCACGTTCGCGCTGACATGCTGGCAAGGGCAGCGACTCCCTACGATGTAGCGAATCTTCAAAATGTGGATCTAGGAAGCCTTGTCGCACCCAGCAAATGCGGGTCTTTCCGGATCGATCCAAATGCATAGCAGTACGTCAATGGTGCTGGGACGTTATCACTCACGATAGCTTCGACCTTGCTACGACAGTGGAAGATTTACCAGTGGCGAGATTTCGGCACGATTGTCAGCAAACCACGCCTTAAGTTTATTGAAAAGTCGGCAGCCGGACCTGTAAGCCGAATTCTGTCTGCAGGGAAGCTCCCCCTTGCGGGGACCACGTACCGCAGGACGGCCATTCCTCTGGGCCGCGCATTACTGTGCGGCTCAAGCGACCTACCCGAAGGTGCTGACGCGCCGAGCCGACACGCGCTCGCCGTCGCTGCCGATTAAGCCATGAGCTGTTAGTGGCACGACCCGAGCGACCCCAGAATTAACGGACGGCTCGATGCTCATTCCTAATCGCTCACTGCTAAACCTGCAGCGACGGCGAAACTCCCTCCCTATTTGGTCTTGCTCCGTGTGGGGTTTGCCCTGCCCGCCCGATTACTCGAACGGCGGTGCGCTCTTGCCGCACCTTTTCACCCTTACCCCCGCCCCCGCAATCGGGCCAGCAAAGGCGGTATGTTTTCTGTGGCACTTTCCGTCAACCGGCCTTGACGCCGGCCTCCCGGACGTTATCCGGCACACTGCTCTGCGGAGTTCGGACTTTCCTCCCTCATCACTTGACGCGACGAGAGCGGCCGTCCGGTCCAGCTGCCTACCTATTAATTATATTCGATGCGTAACCGCAACATGAGGAGGATCGACACGCACGGCCGAGGACACCTATGCCTCCAGTGTTTTTCTGATTTCGTGGTTTTTGTGATTTTCCTAACCACAAAACTTAAATCGCTTCGGTCGTTTAGTAAATCGAAAAACTGTGAGCCATCACAAAGGAGAGTCTATGAAATCGAGACTTGATATCAACATTGCCCCTGGAATCTACAAAGCCATGAGCGGACTCGAATCCTATCTCCATCAATCCGGACTCGACATTCCTTTAATGCATTTAATAAAATTACGCGCTTCGCAGTTGAACGGCTGTGCGTATTGCATTGACATGCACTGGAAAGACCTGCGAGCGATCGGCGAGAACGAGCAGCGCCTGTACGGCCTTGATGCGTGGCACGAATCGCCATATTACAGCGAACGTGAACGCGCCGCTTTGGCCTGGACAGAGGCAGTCACGTTGATTACTGACGGACACGTTTCGGATCAAGTGTATGAACAAGTGAAGCCGCACTTCAACGACAAAGAGCTTGCTGATTTGACTATGGCCGTTGCGACAATCAATGCCTGGAACCGACTGGCAATTGCTTCACGCAGCGAGGCGGGAAAATATCAGCCGGTGCGAGCTGCGATTCACGAAACGGGAAAAAACGCCTAACAGCGATTACCTAGTCCCACTTCTCGCACAAATCGGCGAGAAGTGGGCATTTTATCTCGACTCAGTACTCCCCGTAGCGTCCCTTCACCGAATCGAGCAGCTTCTGCGAGTCATAGCCGATTCCGTCCTTGAACACGATTTCCACTTTTTCTACGTCTTCAATGTGGGCAGCGGGATTGCCTTTGACCACCACAATATCGGCATTCTTGCCCACGGTTATTGACCCGATTTGATCCTGCTTGCCGAGGTAAGTGGCGCCATTGAACGTCGCAATCTTGATGGCTTCAACCGGTGAAAACCCGGCTTCGACCAGCAGCTCGATTTCGCGCTGATCGCCGAATCCCGGCAGCACGCCGCCATCGCCAGTTGGGTCTGGGCCCGCCAGCAACAGCCCTCCAGCAAGCGCAAACTCGCGCTCCAGTTGCATGTCACGCTTGAACATATTCGCCGGATTACCGTGCAGCGGCTTATTAGCCGGCCGATTGCGGATATAGAGGTACGCCTCGCGGGCCTGAGGCGACATTGCATCCAGTAGAGCCTGACGCAGCGGTGGCCGACCGGGAACACTGTCCTCGAAAACGGGCAGCGTGGAAGTGATCGCAACGTGATGCTGCACCAGCAGGTTAATCAGGTCTTCTGCTTCTTTGCCACCGGGATCCATGTGTTCGAGTGTGTAATCGCCTTCGCTGTCGCTGCACTTGTCGAGTTTTTTGCCGGGATCGAGTTGCGTGTTTACGAAAAATCCGTGCTCAAGGTCATCTATTCCCAAAGCGACAGCTTCTGGATATGTGATCGAGCACAAGTGGCCCGTCACCTTCAGTCCGCGTTTGTGAGCTTCTTCGATGGCGGCACCGAGTTCCGCACGCGTAATGTTCATATACGCTTTGAAAGAAGTAACGCCGCGATCGGCCCAGTAGTTCACGGTTTGGCGGGCGTCGTCTGGCCCTGTGAGTTCGTGCAACTGAACGCCGAAACTTCCCGGTCCTTCAAGATAAGGCCCAGTCACGTCGAGGTGCGGCCCGGGCAACTGGCCGGCGTCGATCAGCCGTTTTAGATTCAGGTCGGCATAGGTCTCCACGCTGCCCGTGGTACGCATGGTAGTGACACCACCAGCCAGGTAAAGACGGGGCGCGGAAAAGCTCATCTGTGGCGCGATCGGCGGTTGCTCCCAATTCCACGTGGCATCGAAGTTGGGCCGGGCGAGATAATAAAGATGATCGTGCATGCCCACAATACCGGGCATGACGGAGTATCCGTGTAGGTCGAGTACAGTCGTGCCCGGCGCAGGGGGGACATTTCCACCTGCTTGGATTGCGCTGATTTTTCCGCCTTCGATAGTGACATTCTGGTCTTCAACCGGCGGCTTGCTTGTGCCGTCAATTACATGAACGTGACAAAGCACGACTTTGGGTGAATTGACCCGCACATACTTCTGCACGGTCGGCGAGAGTGACGGTTGCTGAGCGTGCAGGGATGAAAATGAATAGAAAAATACCGTCACAAGCAGACGGATGAGACGCATTCGCCCTCCATTGAGCGGGATCATTGTAGTTGAACGAAGATATGAATGGGCCATTGCTATCGGTCATGGAGGCACGGGCGTGCTCACCCGTGCTAGAGTTCGGATTTCACTGTCGGTCGAACTGGAGGACCTTTGGCTCATACCGATATAGTCGCCGCCGTGCAGTCGGGCGATGTCGCAACAGTTAGGACAATGCTGCAACAGGATTCGGCGCTCGCGTCAGCCAAAGATCCGAACGGCGTTTCTGCTGTAATGCATGCGTTATATGCCCACCAAGCGCAGATTGCTGAACTGCTCATTGCGGCCAAACCGAACCTCGACATTTTCGAAGCGACCGCTGCTGGAAATCAACTCCGAGCTTCGAAAATACTGGACAGTGATACCGAGGCGGCGAAGTGCTGGTCAGCCGACGGATTCACCCCGCTGCATTTCGCGGCCTTCTTCAATCGCGCAGAGATTGCACGTGACCTGATTCGGCGCGGAGCAGAGGTGGATGCAGCTTCACACAATGCAATGAACGTCACGCCGCTACACAGCGCGGCCGCTGCCCACAGCCGCGAGATTGTGCGCCTGCTGCTGGAGGAAGGAGCGTCCGCCGATGCTCGTCAACAGGGAGGATGGACCGCGCTTCATGCTGCCGCTCAAAATGGCGACATTGAGATGGTGCGCGACCTGATACAGCACCGGGCTGACGTTCAGGCGAGAAACGATGACGGCAAAACGCCGGCGGACATTGCCGCTGAAAAGGGCCACACGGCGGTCGTGCAAATGCTGTCGAAGTGATTTCAACCTCTGCGTTGGTGCGCCGCTTACTGCGCACTTTTTGTTCGACTCAACGTAGGCTGCTCGCCTCTCCACACCTTTGCTATGATCGAAATTCAATCTCACCACGACGGAGAGTTCGATGGACGAGTTACCCAGCATCACCGCAGGATCGCGCCGCAACGAAGATATTGCCCTTGACATGATGAAGTTTGTCGCCATGACCACCGGCTATGGACGCACGACTTCCACGGGGGTCGGATTTCAAGGCACTGGCTCCGCAGCCAAGCCGGAAGAATATGCCGCACATCTGCTTGAACTTTACGGAAAGTGCTTGAGCGCGGTAGGAAAGAAGTAGATCAGGCAGCTTGCATATCGTCGGCAGTATCGGCTGCGGGAGTGCTCTTGGCAGTTGCCGACGAAAGCAATGGCCATCCCCGGCGCAGGACGTAATCCAGCCAGGCTCCCGCAAATTGTGACGTGACCACGGCAGCGACAACTAGCGTGGTGTAAAACGTGGCGCTGATAATTCCCGCATCGAACGCAACGCTTGCCAGAACGATCCCAGGTCCCCCGCGGGCGTTAGTTGTAATCGCCAGGTTCACAAGATCCAAACCGCGGAATCCGGCGAACCGGCCGGCGAGCGACACGGAAAGAATCTTTACGATACAGCTTCCGAAAATGAACGCCAGCATTGTCCACAGTGACACGCCGCGAATCAGGTCCAGCTTCAATCCGACGATCGCAAAGTAAGCGGGGATAAAGAAGGCGAATGCCACTTTGCCGATTGCGTCCAGCGCCTCGGCGAACAGTTTTCTCTTCTTGTGGACAACCGCGAACCCTGCCAGAAATGCGGCAAAGACAAGGCTGACCTTCAATGCTCCAGCGACCGCACAATATGCAAGCAGCACGGCAAGCGCATAAGCCACCGGCGAGTTCTTGGCGAGGACATTAAAGCGTGCCTTATTAATCCTTTTGATAATTCGCGGGACGAGTGTTAAGCCAAGCAGGAAGAACGCAACCGTTGCGAGCAAGTGATAAGACATTGCTCGCGGATCGAGCGAGGCTTTGCCGGCCATAGCCGTCGCTACCGCCAGCGCAAGCCACAGAACAATATCTTCCAGCACGGCGACCCCGAGCACGAGGCGCGCGAATCGGGTGTGAAGAATCTTGAGATCGGCGAATATCTTCGAGACCACAGGAACAGAAGTTACAGCCACCCCGACGGCAAGAATGATGGTCAGAGAAAGACGGTTCCCGTTGGGGCCGGCAAGCGCGGGCCTGATGAGCCACGGACCGAATATCAATCCGAGTGCGAAAGGTATGCCGGTGCCGACAATGGTCAGCCAGCCCACTTCGCGGCGTTCTTCGCGAGTGAAGAGTTGCTGAGTTTCCGCACCGGAGAGGAACATCAGCAATAAAAGCCCAAGCCAGTAAACGAAATCGAGTATGTTCCCCTGCTGCTTCGCGGAATCGATCAGGTGGGAAAGAGCGGGAAAGCGGCCGAGCAGAGCGGGTCCAAGAACCACGCCAGCGAGAATCTCGCCGATGACTTTAGGCTGACGAAGGCGGACGAACAGATATCCCAGGAACTGGGCAAATCCGACCAGAATTAGTAAGACAAGAAGGACAGAGGCCAACGCGGAATCGGACACCCGTCTAAGATGCCCGGTCAGCAGAGTGGTTGCCCTGCGAAGCCCCTCATCTTGCTGACCGTGTTAGCCTAGTCCGGGCTAGCGAGCGGGCCCTTTGGACAAGCCAGCTCGGGCCATTCTTTACATTCGATGTGGAAGAAGCCAAAACCAGCAGAGCAGGAGCTAAGTCCTTCCGACACAAAGGATTCCGAGCAGAATTCTGCCCCCGAAGATACGCAACTTTCTGACGACGACGGGGTTGAATCTGATGTGAGCAGCGTAGCCCTATCTCGAGGGTTGCTCGCGGTCGGAATGCAGGCACCGGCAGCCGAAGGTGGACTGTCGGATGCCGAGATGATGCTGCGGGTCAAGGCCGGCGACGATTCTGCCTTCGATTATCTTCTGCAGAAATACCGCCGTCCCATGATCAGCTTCATGTATCGCATGGCTCACAATTCGGCGGCGGCGGAAGATCTGGCGCAGGAAGTTTTTCTCCGGGTGTATCGCTCGCGAGGGAATTACGAACCAAGCGCGAAGTTCAGTACTTGGCTGTATCGCATCGCGACGAACCTGGGTGTAAATTACGCGCGCGACACACGACACGAGCGGCCTGAGAACATTACGAATCTCGATGAGGCTGACGAAGAGACGGGCCAGACGCCTGATCTGGCGGACAAGGCCCCGACGGTTGAAGAAGAAATTGTTAGGCGCGAGCGCCTAGCGGCGATTCGAGAGAAAGTTGAGGCGTTGCCGGAACGGCAAAAGATGGCGGTGCTCATGCACAAGTACCAGCAGATGGATTACAAACAGATTGCAGAAGTTTTGAAGTTGAGTGAATCCGCCACCAAGTCTCTGTTGTTTCGCGCGTATGAAACGCTGCGGACACAGCTGAGAGAATTTGTATAGAACCTGCCGGATTAAAATTCCGGCGCAGACTTTGTAAGGACACGATCATGAAGTGCAATGAAATTCGCGAACTGCTTCCGGACCTGGCCGCCGGATTCACCGCCGCCAGTGCTATGGTCAACGATCATCTGCGCTCTTGTGCCGGCTGCGCGGACACTCTGGCCG
>QHZW01000344.1 GCA_003224815.1 Acidobacteriota bacterium
GGTTGCGTCTTCGAAGGTCCCGTTTCCCTGGTTGCGATACAGTCGGTTGGGAAGACCTGAAGGCTGGCAGACGTAGATGTCATCGAAACCATCGCCGTCATAATCTCCGACTGCGATGCCCTGATTTCCATAAACATCGATGCCGCACGCACCATCCAGAACTGTCCGCCAGTAATCAGTGCCCTGCAGCATTTGCTCGTGATAAGACGGCAGATTTCCGAATGCCTGCGCGGTCACATCTATGAAGATCGGGTCCTTCGCCCGGCTGACAGTCTCTTCCAGTGTTTGCCATTTCGTAGCGTGCCACTGAGTCTCGGCATCGCGTATCCATTGCGTCCCCCAGCGCCCAATGCGCTGTTCTCGGCCGCCCTCGCGTCGATCTCCAACCAGCGTGTAACGAATCTCCAACTCCGCTGCTACCGGTGCGGTGCCAATTTCGCGAATAGAAGTGATTTGAAATTCGGCAACCGAGACCCGCAAAAAAGATCCCAGGTATTCCCGAAATTCGTTGATGAACTGCTCACGTCCAAGGTTTTCATCAGAGGAGCACTTCTGCCGAGAAGCGGTGACGCCATACGCCTGACGAAGCATCGTGCCTTCAGTGGTACGCGGAGATCCTGCTTTGAGCGATTCATGCAAGAACTCGGGCAATACGTCAGCCGTCGCTCCCGACGTTATGGCCTGACTCCAGCTCTGTAATGCAGTTTCGATCTCTGCCGCATATTTTTCAGTAGAAAAACGATCGGCAGCTGGCGATACCAGCCGCAACATCTGGTCCAGAGGAGAACCCGCGGGGTAGTGCGGGGTGAACGCGACGTCCCCGAAAATCCACGATCCAGAGTCTGGCCGCGCGATCTGGCCGATGCATTTCAGTGGCGCCGGAAGGAAGAGCAGGGGAGCGTACTGCAGGCTTTTGAGAACTGCGCGGCGACTAAATTGAGCTTGGAAGGAATCGTGTTCCGGCATCGGAAATCCGCGACGGGTGCCGCTTCTGTGGGGAGTGTACCAGACCTAGGCGCGCACGGCTGGACCCGATGAGGCGCCAATGACTAATTCGGCGCTGACCCGGTACTCCTTACCGCGAGGATTTCCCGACCCGGAAAGTTCGTGGAGAGCGTCGGCGGCCATGCAGCCGAGCAGGTCGCGATGGATGTCCACGGTCGTGAGTGACGGGTTACTGTAATCGGCCAGTCGCGTTTTATCAAATCCGGTCACGGAAATGTCTTCAGGCACGCGGCAACCAAACTGAAGTAGACCTTTGATGACCCCTATCGCTGTGAGGTCGTTGATCGCGACCACCGCGGTAGGGCGCGGACGGAGTTGAGCAATCGCGATGCCTGCCTCGAGACCTCCATCGAACTGCAGGTTGCCCGGCAACACCGGGCCCGGCTGGAGACTAAGCTCGCGCATGCAGCGGTCATACGCGTCCAGACGAAACGTATTCGACTTCAGCCCAGTTCTTCCGGCTACGAAGGCAATTCGCCGGTGTCCGATGCTGTGAAGATGACGCACGATCTGCTTGATGCCGGATTCGTAATCAATTCGCAGGCTGCTCATGTATTCGCGAACCGGCGCAAGATCCAGGAAGGTCACGGCAATTTTTCGCCGCGCGAGTTCGTGCACGAGTTTCATGCTGATCTCGGAGGTCATGATGGCGACCCCGCGAACCTTGTGCTCCATCATGCGTTCCGCCGCCCGCTGAGTGCGCCGCGGATCGTAGTTGGTGTCACTGAGTATGGCATCGTAGCCGAGTTGCTGGGCCCGAGCCTCGAAGCTCTTGATCACCTCTGGGAAAAACGGGTTCTCGATGTCGGAAACGATAATGCCCAATGTGCGGCGGTTGGTTGAAGCTAACCGTCTGGCGTGGACATCAGGAACATACCCCAGTCGCTTGACGGTCGAGAGCACGTGCCGCTGCGTCTTCGTGCCTACCTTGCCAGTTTTGTTCAGAACATTGGAAACGGTCGCGGTCGAAACACCCGCGGCCGTTGCGACGTCGCGAATGGTGACATTCATTAGGCTGAACTCAATTCCCCGTTGCACTCTGACGCGTGGAATTGCACAAACTATTCGTGCGCAGTTTGTGGAGTGTAGCACGATTCAGAAAAAAATCTTGACAATGATTTCCGAGGCGTGATAAACCCAGCAACTAGGTTAAGCGGTTAATTAAAAACTGCGACGAAAGCGGTTTTGGATTTTTCGTGAGTTGGACCCGGCAAGCAGCTTTGCTTGCACACCGGAGGTGGCTGATCTCGCACTTGGTGAGCCCAGCCTGATTTTTTGGTTCTGTTCTGTGACACGCAGCGCAGCTGCGTTGTCGTGTATTCATAGGCAATATCGATTTTGCCTGGCTATAGATCGGCTTCGTGATATCGGGCACGAAGAACGCCTAATAAGGAGAACGGTTATGAGGCGGAGTGACATTTCTCGGGTTCTGCGAAATGGGTTCGTGATTCTGGTCGGCCTTGCGTTGTTCGGGATCACCGCTCTGAACGCGCAGGTTGATACTGGCTCCATCACCGGAACTGTGACCGATGCATCGGGCGCAGTGGTCACGGGAGCGAAGGTCACGCTAACGAACGAAGGAACCGGCGCCTCACTTACAACCACTACCGGTGCTGACGGCGTTTACAAGTTTTCTCCCGTGCGAGTCGGCAGCTACAAGATCGACGCCGTATCCCAGGGATTCCAGACCACTACCCAGTCCGGCGTAAAGGTGGACATCGGCTCCAGCGTCGCACTGAATTTCAGTCTGAAGCCCGGCAGCCAAACCGAGACTATTGAAGTTACCGCCGCTACCCCGGTGCTACAAACTCAGGACGCATCCGTTGGGCAAGTGGTCGATCAGCGCAGCGTGAACGATCTGCCGTTAAACGGACGCAACTTCACCTTCCTCGCGCAATTAGTGCAAGGCGTGAACTCGCCGCAGTCCGATACCCGTGGTAACGCAGCCTCGGGTGCGTTCTCCGCCAACGGTTTCCGTCCCGCCCAGAACAATTACATGCTCGACGGAATTGACAACAACTCCGACACCGTTGACTTCCTCAATGGCACGAACTACGTCGTGCTTCCGCCTGTGGATGCAATTCAGGAATTTAGAGTCCAGACGACAGACTTTAGCGCAGAATACGGCCGTTCTGGTGCTGCGGTGCTCAACGCAACTCTGAAGCAGGGTACTAACCAGTTCCACGGGAGTGTCTGGGAGTTCTTCCGCAACGACAAGCTTGATGCCAGAGACTTTTTCGAGCACAACTGCGATGTCACCGGATGCACACCGGCAAAAAAGGGTGAGCTTCGGTGGAACCAGTTCGGCGGAACACTAGGTGGTCCTGTCATCAAGAACAAGGTTTTCTTTTTCGGAGATGCGCAGTTTTGGCGCTTGCGGCAGGGGCAGGCCCAAATCGGCTCAGTCCCGACAGCGGCGGAGCGGGTCAGTGGCTTCACTGATTTTAGTGATCTGATCACAGGAAGCTGTCCAGGGGCATCCTGTTCCATAGATGCACTGAACAGATCATTCCCGAAGGGAACGATTTTTGACCCCGCAACAACTCGATCAACTAGCGGGGGCTTTGTTCGCGATCCATTTCCTGGCAATATCATTCCCGCAAACCGGCTCGATCCAAATGCCGTCGCGTTATTGAGTTTGTATCCGGCTCCCACGAACGGTAGCCTGGTCAATAATTACGCGAACTCGCCGACGCTGGTGCAGAACGAGAAGCAGTTCGATATTCGTTTGGACCTCGATTTCACGCAAAAGGACCAGCTGTACTACAGCTTCAGCTACGACGATAAGCCGGAACTAATTCCCAGCATTTTCGGTGGAGTCGCGGATGGTGGTGGATTCTTTCAGGGCAATCAGACCGCGCTCTCGCAACACAATGCATTGGTTTGGAATCACACATTCACTCCGACGACTATCAACGTTGCGCGACTGGGTCTAAATTATCTACACACGACCCGCAACATTCCGGAAGCGGATGACCTCAAGGGGCAGGGAGGTAACGGGATTCCGGCGGACTTTGGCATCCTCGGTATTCCGCAACAGAAAGAGAATGGCGGCCTGCCTGCGTTTAGCATCAGCGGCCTGCAGACACTCGGCGGCAACTCGTTCCTGCCATCAGATGAAGTCAGCTCGACGATTCAGGTGACGGACGACTTCACCAAGATCTATGGCAAGCACACATTCAAGATGGGTTTTGAACAGCAGCACGTGAAGTTCTCCACACTGCAGCCGCCTTGGTCGCGTGGACAGTTTGACTTCAATGGTGACTACACCGATGTACCGACTCTCGGCGGTGGGAACACGGGGCGGGCCCAGTTCCTGCTGACGCCCACTACTTCAACTGTTGGTGGTCCAGACTACGTGGGAGGCCCCAACGACGTGCGCGCCTCCAACATTTCTCTCAGCGACAACGGTAAGAATTATTGGGGCGCGTATGTTCAGGATGACTGGAAAGTGTCACCGAAACTCACGGTAAATTTGGGCTTACGATGGGACTTCTTTGGCCTAGTCTACGATCATTACGGGAAGCAGGCGAACTTCGTTCCTTTTGGACCACCGACAGGTGCTCCTATGTACATAGTTCCGCAGAGCCCGAACGCGACCAACTTTTCATCGAGCTTTAACACTGTTCTTGCCCAGGACGGTATAAACCTAGCGGTCACGAATAAGTACGGCAAGGGTCTAGGCAACTCGCAAAAGTCGAACTTTGCTCCACGCTTTGGCTTTGCATACCAGGTAACCCCTAAATTGGTCGCCCGAGGCGGCTTCGGCATTTTCTACAACGGTTTTGAGAATCGAGGATACTCTCCAAACTTGGGCGAGAATTATCCCTTCCAGTTTGATTTCAACTTTGACCATGCCAACCGTTGGACGCCAGTGAGTTTCACTTCTCCATGTCCTGCGGGAACCGCAACTCCGGCAAATAGTCCTACCATTACGACCGGATTCTCTTGCATACCGCTCACCCCATCGGCGGTGGTGGCAAATGGCTTACAACTTCGCGGCATTCAGTTCGATTACAAAACCCCTTACTCGATGGGTGGTAATTTCACCTTGCAATATGAACTGCGGCCAAGTTTATCTGTACAGGCCGGATATGTAACAACACTTGGCCGGCACTTGGAGGTATTCCCCGGTTCTAACGAGCCCTCAGCTATATTGTCACCGAGTGTAACGCTCAATGGTTCGATCCTGAACGCGGGCTTGCCGGGCGGCCCATTGCCAGCTTCTCAGGGCGGCCTGCCCTTTCCAGATTTCGCAGAAGGCGCGAGTTACGCGCAGACCGCGGGAAGCAGCTACTACCATGGACTGCAAACCAATGTTCAGAAAAAATTTGCGAGCGGCCTTAACTTCCTGGCTGCGTACACGTATTCCAAAGTTCGTTCTGACGCGTTGGATCTGCTGAATAATTTTTCGGGGAACGCATACAGAGGGCCCTATATTCCTGGAGTAGGAATCCATGCTAACTATGGCTTGGCCAACTTCGATATTCGCAATGTTCTCCACTTCAGCGGGGGCTATGAACTCCCGTTCGGAAAAGGTAAGCAATACATGGGTGATGCCACAGGCACGAAGAATGCGGTTCTGGGTGGTTGGGCATTGCAGTGGATTGTCAACTTGCAAGGCGGGCAGCCTTTCAAGCTTGATTGTCCGACACCAACGACTGTCAATGTAGGCGGTAGCCGCTGCTATACGTTTGTCCTTCCTGGCCAAAATCCGAGGACATCAATACACATCAAACCCGACGGGAACCCGGCTATGCTGAATGCATCTGCCTTCGCTCAGCCCTGTGTGGCCGGCAGTCCTGGAACACCAACTGGTTGCGTCAATGCAACCACGCCGGCGGGAATTCTGGGCGGCGACCAACCGTCGCAAATTGCTGGCCCGGCCTTCTATCGCTGGGATTTCTCTTTGTTCAAGAATTTCCAAGTGACGGAACGCATGCGCATCGAGTTCAGGTCTGAGTTCTTTAATCTCCTGAACCATCCCAACTTCAATTATCCCGGTTTCGGCGGCAACGGAGTTAACGCTGTATCTGGGTCGACGGACTTTACGAATAAGGCCTTCGGCGAAATCGGCTCCACTCGCGACAATCCGCTCGATCCGCGAGAAATCCAATTCGCTCTGAAGTTATACTTCTGACCCAATCCCGGTGCGGCTTCGGTCGCGCCGGGGGTTTGACTCTGTCCCAGTTCGCGTAATCGTGGTGTTAACATACGGGTGCTGTGACCTTTCCAATCCGGTTGTTTTTGCTGTTGTTCTGTCCCGGTATCGTATTTGCGCCCGCTATTGGCGCTGCAATCGACCAGCAGAAAGTGGCAGAGGAGTTCCAGAGCGCGCTGTCACACTACCAATCCGGCCAGCTTGACCGCGCGGCCGCCGCGCTCGAACCACTAGCTCGCGAACTTCCGCGAAATTTCGATATTCATGAGCTTTTGGGCATGGTGTACTCCGCGCAAGGGCGCAAGCAGGATGCAAACGAGCATCTGCAGCAGGCAGTTCGCCTGAATCCAAACTCGGCTGCGGCTAGAACCAATCTGGCGACGAATCTGGTTGAGATCGGAAAATTTCCACTCGCAGAAATGCAGTTCAAACACGCGCTGACGCTGGATCCCCGCGGTTATGATACGAACCACAACCTCGGCGAATTTTACGTTGCCGCCGGCAAGATTCCCTTATCGTTACCTTACCTGCAAGCTGCACAGAAGATTAAGCCCGACGCTTACGATAACGGCTACGATCTCGCGCTTGCTTATGTGGAAACCAACCGGAATGCCGAGGCCGAGCGGGTGGTCAACGCTCTCCGAGAGCAAAAGGATGCGGCTGAACTGCATAGTCTGCTGGGCGAGATACAAGAGAAGAGCGGAAACTTTGTCGCCGCAGTACACGAGTACGAAACTGCGGCGCACATGAATCCCAGCGAGAGCAACCTGTTCGACTGGGGGAGCGAATTGTTGCTGCATCGTACGCTGGATCCAGCAGTGGAGATTTTTCAGCAGGCCACGTACCGATATCCGCAGTCGCAGCGGCTGGCGATCGGACTCGGCATGGCCCTCTATTCGCGTGGCAATTACGACAATGCGGTCAAGGCATTGATCAAAGCTGCCGACTTGAATCCGTCAGATCCGCGCTGCTACTACTTCCTTTCTAAGGCTTACGACAGTTCCCCCGGACAAGCAGATGAAGTCCTGCAGCGCTTTCACCGGTTTGCCGAACTGCAGCCGCGAAACGCTCGAGCTCTTTATTATTATGCGATGAGTCTATGGAAAGGACGCCGCGCCCAGGATGCGAGCGTGGATTTTCAGCAGATCGAAACGTTGCTGAAGAAGAGCATCGACCTGGATTCCAGCTTTCCCGAAGCACACCTGCAGTTGGGAAACTTGTATTCAGAGCAGAAGAAAGACGCTCTTGCCGTGCCTCAGTACGAGCGGGCGCTGGCGTTGAATACGGATCTTGCAGACGCGCATTACCGTCTAGGGCAAGCCTATGTGCGAACCGGCAAAAAGGAGCAGGCGCAGCAGCAATTGGAAATTTATCAACGGCTGCGGGCGCAGCATATGGCCGAACTTGACAAGCAGCGCTCCGAGATACGGCAGTTCGTTTATTCCGCGAAAGGCACGCAGAACGCTCCGGCAGAACGTAATCCATGAGACCCTTCGATCAGATCAGCCATGCTATCTCGCGCAGCCGCCGCGAGTTTCTGCGGGACGCCGCAGGCGTGACCTTGGGCAGCACCCTGCTGCGATCACCACTGGCGCGTGCCGCGGCAGTATCGAAAAATAGAAAGGTGGTCGTTATCACCTTTGGCGGGGGTGCGCGCGACCAGGTAACCTTTGCGCCCGAAGGGCAGGGAGATGTGCCCAACATGATGCGCAACTTAATCCCCCGGGCCACGTTTTTCACCCAAGTGGTTAACCATGGAATTTTGGGACACTATGTTGCGACCGCGAGCCTGGCAACGGGCGCCTACGAAACCATCAACAATTTCGCAGGGTTGCCCCCGGAAAATCCAACTGTCTTCGAGTACTACCGAAAAGAACTGAAGCGTCCCTCCTCTGATGCGTGGGTAGTGGCGCCGAGCAACGGGTTCAATCACATTGGAGAAAGCAGCCACCGTTCGTTTGGGCCGGGATTGGGCGCTCGTGTCATTCTCCCCAAACATTTGCTAACCGCTGCAATGGGCAGTGGTCCCGCGAACTACGAACACCTGCTGCGCGATAACTACGAGACTCCTTATTACACACCTGAGCTTTCCGGTGGCGAGGTTGAACTTGAGCAACTGGAGAACCTGCTGAAGCTTTCGGTCGTGGACTTCAAGGCGCACGCCCGTACGCTCTCGAGCCCCGACGAACTTTCCGTGTACATTGCCAAACAGTTGATGCGCCAGGTGGCTCCGAGCCTGCTCTGGATCACCATGCACGACATCGATATCGCGCACGCCGGAACCTATTCGCTGTACGTGGAAGGAATTCGCCGCACGGACCAGCTCTGTGCGGAAGTCTGGAAAGCGATTGAAAGCGAGCCGGAGTATTCAGGCAAGACGACGCTGCTGATCCTGCCGGATTTTGGGCGCGATTCCGACGAAGATGCTGGAGGCAATGGATTCCAGCATCACCGCACAGGCGATCCGCTCTCGCGAACCACATGGCTGATTGCGATGGGACCAGGTATTCGCGAAGGAGTGGTTCATGACCGCCCAGTTGATTCCCTCGACCTCGTGCCAACCATAGGATCGATGATGGGTTTCTCGGCTTCGCTGTCTAAAGGCAGGCCGATCACGGAAATTGTGTGATGTTGCCGCGTGAACTCAAAGCCGACCAGTTCAGCTCCTATCCTTCGGAGGCGAAGGCTCTCGCGGTGGAGAATCTTGCGGTACTTCGCGAGCTGCCGCTGAGCTTCATACCAAGCTTGCTGCGCGAGGTCATCGAGTTTGACTATAAGTTTCCCGCCGAACGTAACGCTCTTGAGCGCGAGCTGGCAAATCTTTCACATCTCTCGTCCACAGAACGCTCTGATTTGATGCAGGGGTTTTCCTCGATTACGGTTTCCGCAAGATTGGAACATTTCGACTGGGTCAATTTCCCGGCGCAATTTGTCGAGCAGCTTTCAGCGCATCTGTGGACTACCCATCAGCTGGACACCTTTCGGCTAGCCGCTAATGCTTATGCAGATTGTCTGCATGCGGCCGTGCCCGCGCAGGCGCCACCGATTCCGCGGCTTGGAATCACGGTAGTTGGAGCCAGTGTCGATAGCTATAGGGAGCCGCTGTTCCGCAAGTTGCGGCCTCACGGAGCATATTTTTCTGATGTAGTGCCGGAGAACGGACTTGAGGCGCTACTAGCTGCGGTTGCCGAACGCGCTAAAGTCCACGCCAGGCCTTATGCGCATTGGTATATCGATGGAGGCGAGTCGGTGGCGCATTCCCCGTCGCTCACAACCGTCTCCTATGCGGCTCTGGATCCTGTGCGTGCCGCCCTGCTTCGCAAGATGCACGCTGAAATTGAGAAGCCCGGAATGGGTCCTGAGGCGCTGCGAACGACGATGGCGCAACTCCGCCCAGTTGATCTTGGATTGGGAGCGCCTGGGAATGATGTGCTGGATCGATTCCAAGTGAAGCTGCTCACGGAAGGATCGGGGACACAGATTTTCAGCACCAGCTTTACGCAATGGGCTGCGCGGGAAGCCTTGCGCCGCGCGGAGCCCACAACGTTGCTTGTGCGCTTCGCACCCCGGCAGCGGCAAAAGCCAATGAACGAGCTCTTATCTCCGGATGCCGGAAGTGCCGAACTTGATCCGGTGGGTTCGCTGATCGACGCCGATATGGGCGCTTATTACAACTGGTTGAATCAGCAGCGACTGCCCGGCGCAGAGGTGTCCGCGTTCCTCGCTTGGTTTGAGGAACACAACTCAGCGGTAGTGATTGGCCCCACGGTGCCACGCGGGACTGTGTCCAATAAATCGACCGACATGAAACAACTGCTTTCCTGGATTGTGTAGTTCATCTGTACAACGCAGTCATACTTCAGCACGAAAGCTTAGTGCCGAAAGGATGCCGTAATGGACAGACGCAACTTTATTCGTACTACGGGCACACTCATAGCTGGAGCGAAACTTGCTTCGCATGCGCTAGCAGAATCGCCAATTGCGAACAGCGCAGCGGGCCGTCTCGTGCTTCCCATCAATCGTAATTGGCGCTTCAGTTCTAAGCCCTTTGAGCGCGGGCACGAGAAAGATTTCGACGACTCCAGCCTTGAACGAGTTGTCGTGCCGCATACCAATGTCCGCCTGCCCTGGCATGGCTTTGATGAAAAAGAGTACGAGTTCGTGTCCTTGTACCGGCGCCGCTTTCGTTTGCCCAAAGAAGCCCAGGGCAAGCGGGTTTTCGTCGATTTCGAAGGCGTGATGACCGCTTCCACTGTCTGGATCAATGGCGAGAAGCTGGGCGAATACAAAGGAGGATATACGCCTTTCTCGTTCGAGCTTACGCCGCACATCGGTTGGGATGGAGAAAATGTCCTTGCCGTCGATGTGGACTCAACCGAACGTCCCGACATTCCTCCATTCGGATATGAAATCGACTATCTGACCTTCGGCGGCCTGTACCGCGAAGTTGCACTACGGATCGTTCCGGCCAGCTTCCTGGAAAATGTTTTTGTTCGACCGAAAGACGTCCTCAGTGCAAAACCGTCAGTTGAGGTCGAATGCTTTATTGAAAACCCGCAAGCGACGGGCCAGCCGCTGAGCCTAGAAGTTGAATTGCTTGACGGCGATCAGAGTATTGGTAAAGTATCGCAGCGCATTACTTTGCCGCGTAAGCAGACTGGCACTGCCGCGTCTGGGCCGGCTTCGCAGGTCGTGCATTTAGAAAATCTTTCCACCATCAAACTTTGGGATCTCGAGCATAGGAACCTTTATCACGCACGCGTCCGCCTGTTCCGAGGGAAAGAGGTTATTGACGAGGATTTCCGCCGGTTCGGGTTCCGCGAGGCTCAATTCACCGACCGCGGCTTCGAATTGAACGGCAAGGTGATCAAGTTGCGCGGCTTGGACCGTCATCAGACGTTCCCGTTTGTCGGCCAGGCGATGCCTGGACGGGCGCAGCGCCGCGACGCGGACATACTACGAAACAAGCTGCACTGTAATATCGTGCGCACTTCACATTATCCGCAGTCGCGCCATTTTCTTGATGCCTGCGACGAGCTGGGCCTGTTAGTGCTCGAGGAAATCCCTGGCTGGCAGCACATCGGCGATGAAGCCTGGAAGCAGCTTTCCATTGATAATGTGCGCCGCATGATTCGCCGTGACTGGAATCACCCATCGATTATTCTGTGGGGCGTGCGCATCAACGAGTCCAAGGACGACCACGATTTTTACACGCGTACCAATGCCGCCGCGCATCAACTCGACCCCACGCGGCAAACCGGCGGCATCCGCTACTTCCAGGAATCGGAGTTTCTCGAAGACGTGTTCACCATGAACGACTTCGGCTTTCCGCTCAAGCCGCCGAACCATCCACGGTATCTGAACACGGAATTTGTAGGCCACACGTATCCGACAAAAACCATCGACAACGTCGAGCGCCTGACGGAGCACACGCTGCGTCATGCACGAATCCACGACCAACTTGCTTCAAATCCGCAGTACGCGGGTGGCATCGGCTGGTGCGCGTTTGATTACAACACGCATTCGAATTTCGGCTCGGGCGACCGCATCTGTTACCACGGCGTCACTGACATGTTCCGCGAGCCCAAGCCGGCGGCAGGATTCTATAAATCGCAATGTGACCCGTCGGAGGAAGTCGTGTTGGAGCCCGCCTTTCATTGGGCCCGTGGGGACGAACCGGTCGGATTTTCCAACGCCGTAATCTGTTCCAATTGCGATCACATCAAGATCTACATCGATGACAAATTGATCGCCGAAGCCGATCCCGATCGCAAACAGTTTCAACATCTTCGCTATGCGCCGTTTGTTGTGGACGTTGGCCCGGGCCTTCGTCATGGGTGGGGTGATCTGCGACTGGAGGGCTACATACAGGACAAGCAGGTCATTGTTAAGAAGATGTCGGGCAGAGGCGTGGATGCGAAGTTCACCATCACAGCGGATGATTCCACCCTGATCGGGGATGGCGCGGACACGACACGTGTGGTGATGCGCGTCAACGATGACTTCGGCGCGATTCGGCCCTTCGCTGATGACTCAATCAAGTTCAAGATCGAGGGGCCAGCAGAGGTTATTGGCGATAATCCTTTTTCACTCGTAGGCGGCACGGGAGCGATTTGGATTCGCGCCAAAGAGCAGGCTGGCACCGCTCGGCTTACTGCAACGCACCCTCGCCTGGGCCCGCAGGAGTTGCAGTTCCAGATCACGGGAGCGTCAGCGGAAATCTGAGTAGTACTTAATTGAGCCACAGGTCTCTTTGTGGGTGAACGAAGGAGGGAACAGAATGCTGAGTGCTTTCAGAGTGCGCGCGACATTCCGCAGATCATTCGCATTCATCTTTTTTATGACGCTCACGGCGGCGATTGCGTTCGCAGCCGAGGCGCCCAGGTTTGTCGAGAAAGATGGCCGTTGGGCGCTTCTCGTGGACGGTCAACCTTACCTGATGCTCGGGGGCCAGGTTCACAACTCGAGCGCATGGCCTTCGGAGTTGCCGGCGGTGTGGAAGTCCTTGGCTGAGCTGCACGCGAACACTGTTGAAGCTCCCGTTTATTGGGAGCAGATGGAGCCGCAGCCCGGAAAATTCAATTGGGAAAACGTTGACGCGATCGTAAATGGTGCGCGCGCGCACAATCTGCACGTGGTTCTCCTCTGGTTCGGAACTTGGAAAAACGGAAATATGCATTACGTGCCGCAGTGGATCAAGACCGATACTCAGCGATACCCGCGCGTGATGCGCGCGGACGGCGAACTCATTGACGTGCTCTCGGCCAACTCGCGCTCCAATCTAGAGGCCGATAAAACCGCATTTTCCGCGCTGATGCGGCACCTCAAAACGTTGGATGAAAACGAGCACACGATCTTGCTCGTGCAAGTCGAGAACGAATCTGGGATTATCGGCAGCTCGCGCGACTTCTCTCCGGAGTCGAACAAAGAATTTGCCGGCCAGGTTCCCGCTGACATGCTGTCAGCGGCCCACAAACAGCCGGGCACGTGGAGTTCGGTTTTCCGCGGGGACGCCGATGAACTTTTTCAGCTTTATCATCAGGCGCGCTACGTGAACGAGATCGCCGCCGCAGGGAAGGCGGAATTCGATATCCCGGTTTACATGAATGTATGGCTTAGCTATCCTCCAGCGGAAGCCCCTGAGCGGCGCATTCCAATTCCAGGGATCCAGTATCCGAGCGGCGGTGCAGTCCAGCGCTGGGTTGGCCTGTGGCGCGCTCTTGCACCTTCGATCAAAGCGATTGCGCCCGACATTTACGGTGACGATGCGGGATTCGTGCACGAGGTCCTCACTGCTTATCATCGCCCAGACAATCCGCTACTTGTGCCTGAAATTGCCAAGACGGACCAGTTTGCCAAATATGATTTTTCCGCTCTCGGCGAGGGTGCGGTCGGCATTGCCCCCTTCGGCGTTGACCCTAGGGGCTGGAATATTTTAGGCAATTCTGCCGCAAGCGGGCACGCCAGAAACTTTGCGCTGCTTGCTCCGATGGTTCGGGAAATTGCGACGCTCAATTATGAGGGGAAACTGAAAACCTCAATCGAGCAGACTGGGCTCCCGCAGCAGGAACTTGATTTTGGCGATTGGCAGGCCACGATTTCCTACGGTTATCCGCAACCCGACGGCCGGCGTCCGCCCGGCAATAGCGATGCCCATGGTGTCGCGCTAGTGGCGCAGCTTGGGCCCGACGAATTCCTCGTCACTGGGATCGACGCGAGTGTCAGCTTTCGTCTTCCCGGGCGCCTGCCCGGCATGCGTATGCAGATTCTCTCCGCAGAAGAAGGATCCTACCAGAACGGCGTCTGGAAACCAGTGCGGCTATGGAATGGAGATGAGACCGATCGCGGCTTGCAATTTCATGCCGAAGATCCGGTAGTGATAAGAATCCGGCTCGGGAGATTCTGACCGGCCATTTCGAGTGCGGCCTGGGCATTCAGAAAGTGCTCGTGTTCTCCGTGCCAGCAAGTCCTCCACAGTGGAAGCCATTTCCTGGCGAACCGACCAAACTACTTCGGCTTTCAAATAGGAAGACGCGAAACGAAGTAACCCCCGCGATATGACCAGAAGTTGCCATGTTTCGGTGAAATATCCCACTCTAAAAGATAAATTCCGCTCTTAGTTGCAGAATGCGCGGATTATGCGCGTCAGTCACTTGCAGGAATCCGCTGGATGGTCAAACGGGAAGCTCAGGGTATTGTTGCTCTCTCCCAGGTTCCCGGCGGCGAACCCGGAATCTCCCGCAACGCCACCATTGAGTGTGGTTGAAGACGTTATATGCTTCGGCACGGAACTCGAACGCCATGCTCTCGGTAATCTTGAAGTGCTTGAGGAGAGCCATATCCAAGTTCGTCCAGTGTGTGTTATTCGGGCTGTTCCGCAGGTGGCTGAACGTGAGGCAATCCGCGACCGCCATCTGAGCACGCGGACGTACATCTCTGGGTTCGCCAGCTCTCCCGTATACCCTCCTCGCACTCCCACTTCCGTAGTGTGCTGGTTCGGAAACAGCAGAAGATGAGCGGTCGGCCAGTAACGCCCTTGCATAAAGGGCACGTTGGACTTCTCGCCTGCAGCGGCATGTTGAACGGCTTCTTTGGGAAGGCGACGACCGTCACATCGCCCACTGGCGGGCGGCAAAGCATCTGGACGAGTCCAACGAGGAAGGCGAAGAGGTGGATGAAACCATTATCCGGAGGCGAGAGCGATTTAGTCATGAACTGACGCTCGCCTTCGAAAATGGGCGGATTCTCGAATTGAAGGAGAGCAAGGAGAACGTTGTCGCCTCTTAGGCTATGTACACTCAGCCACTGAGAACCGCAACTTCCGGTTTGCCGTCATCCGACAACTGAGGATCATTGCCTGTGCGGCTTGCGAACGAACCAAGTCATGACATGCTTTAGGGGGACTCATCCTCAATGTGTTGCGCACCCATGATTAATGCCTGATCGTGCTCGAGGGAGCTACGGCGGAGATCCTGTGAGCGCGCCAGCGCTTTTTGCGCGAGTTCACTCTGGCCAAGTTTCTTGTAAGCGATATAGAGCTGGTAGTGAACATTGCCATAGTGGTCCAGGGCTGCGGCCTTCTGCAGCGCTGGAATTGCATTGGCAAACTGTCCCAGACGGACGTATGTCGTTCCCAACAAGCTACTCGCTTCAGCCAGGTCGGGTTGTAGGCGCACCGCCTGCTGTAAATACGGCAACGCTTTGTCGCTTTCTCGTCGTTGCACATAAATTCTGCCCAATAAGTAAAGAGCTCGCGTACGAGATGTGTCCAGTTGCAATGCACTCTCCAGCTCTCGCTGGGCATCTTCGTCGGAATGACGATCCAAAAGGGCTTCGCCGAGCGACTCATGAAGCTCGGCTTTATTCGGCTGCAGTTCGAGCGCAGCTTGAAATTCCTTGACGGCGCTATCAAGTTCTTGCCGGAGCGCGTAACCCTCTCCTCGCAATTGGTGGGCACGCCAGGAGTGTGGAAAGGACTCTTCCAATTTCGCGTAACACTCCGCTCCGAGCTCGTGATAGGCGAGAGTCAACCAATAGCTCGCTTCCTCATTTTCCTTGGTGATGCCCCCCACTCTCGCAAACACATCTGCGGCAGATTCGTACTCTCGCAACGCAAATTGCGCTTTCCCAAGCACCAACCGCTCGGCGTCCGACAAATGCTTTTGATTCTTCATTAAAGAAGCGCATTTTGCATAGCGGTGAGCTTTGCAAGGATTTGAGTTACGAGAGAGCTCGTCTGCTTCTTGCCAGATCCGGAAATCAGCTCGAAGAGCGTTCCGCTCCTTGTCCGCGTCGGTGGCATCGTTCACAATGCCATAAAGGCTCGCAAACAGGAAGTGCTCGGCAGGTCCACCTGCAACAGATGTCTGCAACTGCGCAATTGAGGCAGTTGCATTTTCTGGCGACAATTCAACCGTGGGAAATTCGCGCTCCAGGACCAACATCTCTGGAGAGATTTCCCATACTTTGGTTATGTTTTTCAACGCCGCCTCTGGTTCGCTCCGCTTCAGAGCTAACTCCGCCAGCGCAAGCCAAGCCAGTTCATTTTGAGAGTCAAGAGCGAGCTCACGATGGAACTCGGTTTCGGCTTCCTTCAATTTTCCGGCATGCAGATAGGATTGCCCAAGACAAGAATGTAAGCCAGGTTGTTGGGGGTCTGCTGAGAGAGCCTTACCGTATTCTCGCGAGGACTCCTCCCAACGGCTGCGTTGAAACAACAAATCGCCGAGGAATCGATGTCCCCAAGCCGATTCGCGGTACAGGTGTGCGCCCCGATAAGCTAATCGCGCGGAG
>QHZW01000037.1:0-4746 GCA_003224815.1 Acidobacteriota bacterium
TGGTCTGCAATTTCTCTGCGCCCACGGCCCACGATCCCGGCCTGATGGATTATGACGACGTCGTCACCTTCTTCCACGAATTCGGCCACTTGATGCACCACATCCTCGGCGGACAGCAGCAATGGGCAGGAATCACCGGCATCACCATGGAGAGCGACTTTGTTGAAGCCCCATCGCAAATGCTGGAAGAATGGATGCACAGCCCGCAGGTGCTCGCATCTTTTGCCCGCCACCACAAGACCAACGAATCGATCCCGGCTGAACTGGTCGAGCGCATGAACCGAGCTTCCGCCTTCGGACGCGGTCTATGGGTCGCGCGGCAGAACTCTTTCACGGCCCTTTCCTACGATATTTACAAGGAGAAACCGGACAGCGTTGAGCTCGACACAGTGACAATCGGTGACGAAAAGAAGTACACGCCGTTTACTCCGCTTGATGGCACGCATATGTACACGGCATTCGGCCACCTCGCGGGATATTCGTCTGCTTACTACACCTATCTCTGGGACAAGGTGATTGCCGAAGATTTCTTCGGACAATTCGATCATCAGAACCTGCTCGCTGGTCCGGCGCCCATGCGGTATCGAAAGACGGTACTGGAGCCCGGCGGATCGGTTTCTGCCAACAAACTGGTAAAAGATTTTCTAGGCCGCGAGCAGAACATGGACGCGATCCAGAAGTGGATGGGGCAGGAATTTGAATCGGCTTCAGCCGGTGGTGGAAGCAATCACGTGGCAAAGTAAAAGGTGCGCCGGGAAAAGCACGCGACGAAGTAAAATGTGCGTTTACTCGTGTCCGCAACCGCCATTTCGCTGCCGCGCCTCGTCCAACGCAATCCGCTGGCCGTCATCGGCGCGGTATTCGTTGTTTTCTTCATCATCTGCGCGATCTTTGCTCCCTGGCTCGCGCCTGATGACCCCGCCCACATCGACTTAGCAACCCGTCTAGCCCCGCCGTCGCTGCGCCAAATCTGCGGCTCTGACGAACTAGGCCGCGACATACTCTCGCGCCTGATTTATGGATCGCGCATTTCCATGATCGTGGGCAGTTGCGTGGTGGCGGCTTCACTGGCAATCGGACTCATCATCGGTTCACTGGCGGGATATTACGGCGGTGCGATTGATCGCTTCGTCAACGTCGTTCTGATGAATGCATTCCTGTCGTTCCCAGGGATCCTCATCGCGATCGCATTCGTAGCCTTTCGCGGCCCGGGTATTTTCAACCTCGTGCTCGCGCTCTCCATCGGTGGATGGGTCGGTTACGCTCGCTTGGTTCGAGCACAGGTGCTAGCCGCGAGAGAGAAAGAATACGTGGAAGCTGCGCGAGCCTTAGGTGCAACCGACCTGCGAATCCTTGCCCGGCACATTCTGCCGAACATCATTCAACCGGTGATTGTGCAAGCCGCAATCGGAATGGCCGGCGCAATCCTTGCTGAAGCCACAATGAGCTTCCTGGGATTGGGCGTCCCTCCTCCGACCGCCTCCTGGGGAGCGATGCTGAACGACGGCCGCGGCCACCTGTTTGACGCGCCGCACCTGGTCATCTTCCCAGCCATAGCAGTGATGCTGGCGGTACTCTCCTTTAACTTCATCGGCGACGCTCTGCGCGATTTGCTGGACCCGCGATCAAGGATTGAGGCGGGGCTCTAGCCGCTGTAACATGCGACAGATGACGAGTGTAACGGGATTTTTCCACTCTGGTCTTTGCGTACCCAATGACTTAAACTGCCAATTCGAAGACTGTGAGTACACCCGAGCTAAAGCAATTTGGGGAGTTGGATCCTGAGGACTTCCAGCGTCAAGCTGTGTGGATAGGCTGCCACACAGCCGATTACGACGAACCTTGGTATGAAGACACCGACGAGGAAACCTTCCGACCCTACACGGGAAAATTGCCTGCTGATCCGAGTGAGGGAATGCTACTCGTTAGAGCAGTCATTGAACTCAACGATGGAAGCCAGTACCTAGGTTTCGTTACCCCAGGAGTGGGCCTCGGCACTCAACAGCCTCAGATTTTCGTTGATGACCGTCGCTTCGGATTTTGGGGAGGCATGGCTGGCGTATCCGAACAAGCGCAGCAGGAGCTATATTCCGCCCTACGCAAACGACCTGATGCGATATTGCCCTTGCGATTCAGGGCCGATTCTGGGCTCACAACAGACGAGATTGAAGGTCAGGTAGAAGGTTTCTATAAGAAATCCCGCGATGGCATTCACGTCTCGTTCACACCCTGGAGAAATCTCACAGACGTCCCCTCAGCGGGAGCACAGTGGTTCCAGATGTCGAGCCGAAGCCATCGTGGTTACCCTCAACCGGAAAAGGGATTCGAATATCTAAAGATTGTTTACGAGGAGCCCTGTTTGCGTTGCGGAATTTTCGAACGACAAAAAGCGCCGTTTCGGTTTAAGAAGGCAAGTGGTTCTCCAGCGGGATTTACACAACTCACCTGGGTCTACGATGCTTTCTTTGCTCCTCCGAATGTTGTTGAGGAAATCATGAGCGCTGGAATTAGTGGGTTGTCGCCGGGACCTGCAGTTTTCCATCCAAGCGGCAAGGAGTGTTCAGACCGAGTTCAGTTGCTGATTCCCACAGCTATCTCGTGTGTCGAAACTTCGCTCCTACAAACCGTTACCTGTCAACCAGCTAATGAAGAGGCTCGTGCCATTCGGGCACTTTTTGTCAAACAGCCAAGCTCGCCGCGAAAATCATTTTCGCCTGAGCTGGAAGAACATTTTCGAAAGCAGCGTGAAAGGCTCGCAGCTATTCCCTACTGCGGGCGCGTAAAACATCACCCTCCGACTTCGATCGCGTTAATACCGGATCACCTCAAGGGTGCGCCTGATCTGTTTCGGAGTGAAGAGTGGTTCGGCAGTGGTGGTTGCGCATTTCGTTTAATTTTCGCTTTAGAACGTTTTTCCAATTTGGTTCAAGAGCGCCGCTGGAGGGGGTTGGAGTTTCACGTTGCGGCTCAGAGCGGCTTCTCGGAAAGGCAATCAAGCTAACTAGCATCGAGAAGCGATGATACAGATAGGACCGAGCGCTAGGATCTAATCCGCCAGCAAATCCTCAAAATCTACTTCTAACTCGTCTCTCACTTCCTGATCGAGCGACTCTTCCGGCGAATCGCGATATTCCAGCACCCTCACGCCCTGATGGTCAATGGCGATATACGTCGCGTTCTCTTGCGTCCAACTGCCGCTGTTGTAGTATTCGACGCCTTCGCGCTTCAGGCTGAGCGCCTCGTGTGTGTGGCCGCAGAAAATACGCTGAGCATTTTTGGATTTGCCGTGTGCCAGCGCACCAGCCGCCACTTTCGGAGAAAGCCGCAGCCATGCTGTATCAAACCGTTCAAGGAATCCGATCATGCGTTTCTTGCCGAATGAAATCTTCTGCAGAGCAAGATGCAGGCCAGAAAGAACCCGGCTCAGGGGAGCATTGCGCGTCAGAAACCGGTCGAACTGATGTCCGTGAATTGCAAGATGACGTATCCCATCGAATTCCCACGCATATTCCTGATAGACACGAATTCCCACCAAATGCGACATCACCTGCGAGAGCCCGTGGTCGTGATTGCCTTCCACCCAAACCACTTCAATCTCACGCCTAGGGTTCGACAGTTTGCGAATGTAGCTCAGAAACTTCCAGTGTTCTTTTTTCAAGCGGCCGAAATTCAAGTCAGAAAAAATGTCGCCCAGCAAAATAAGTCTATTGAACGAAGCCGACTTCAACATTCGCAGGGCCGCTGGCGCACGGCTCACTTCAGAGCCGAGATGCAGGTCAGAAATAATGACGGTATCGGCAAAGATCACCATGCGAAACTCACCTGTGAATGGGATGTGATGGAGGCGGCCGAGACAGCGCGCGCTCCAATGCTGAGCCCGTGGCTACGGGAGTGCCGGCTTCTTTTGCGCCAGCCTCGTGCCGTTCCAATATTTGTTCCAGGAAGTCGGGGATTTCCCGCAGAGCACGGTTTCTGTAAGCGCCCGCATTACTTTTCATCTCAGCAAAATTCGCCTCGTCGAGCATCTGCTCAACTCCTTCTCGAACCTGCCGGAAGCTCTTGAGCACGATGCCGACGCGCTTTTCCGTGACCCACTGTGCGTTGTAGCGCTCTTGCGGCAACGTGCGTCCGTTGCACTCGACAATGACTGGCAAATGGAATTGCAGCGCCTCGCTAATGCTTCCCGGACCCGGCTTCCCGATCAAGAATGAGGACAGTGCCATGTAGTAGTCAACGTCCTGCGTGAAGCCTTCAACGAATTTTGGATAGCGTGTCGGTATGGCTTTGATAGCGTTCTGCAGCTTTTGATTCTTGCCACAGATCAGAATCAGCTGTAGCTCTGAGCTTCCAGTGTTCAGCCGCTTCACGATGTCCAGCATCGTGCTCGAACCCTGCCCACCAAAAAGGACAATCCCTGTGGGCAGATTAGGATCAAGCCCTAATCGCTTCAGTTCCACCACACGATCAACCATCCTCTTCTCATAAAATTTCGCCTTCATCACCATCCCTGATGCCAGAAACACGTGGCCGCGATCATGCCCGTGCTCGAATGCCTGTTGCTCGGCGCGCTCCGTCCCGCAAATCAGATATTGCTGCTGCCGCTCAATCCAGAAGTGCGGCGGATAATCAGCGAAATCAGTGAGCAGAGTCGCGAACGCCGTAGCCGGTGTGCTCTTGCGAATACTTTCTGCTAGTGCCCGATTGACGTGCGGAATGACCGAAAGGACCAGATTTGTCGGATGATGC
>QHZW01000037.1:4848-5130 GCA_003224815.1 Acidobacteriota bacterium
AAGTTGAGCACCTCAACTTGCCACGGCCGGGTCTGGGTTTCAAGCACGCCCTTCAGCGCTTCCGCAGCGCTGCGGTGCCCGCCTCCGGCATCGAAGAAAACAATGGTGATTTTGCGGCTCATGCATTACCCCCGGTTTCTTATTGACGCGAACCGCCGGCCGACCAAAGTTCCCCGTGTCTAGTCTCGCTCCATCCGCAATAGCAGATAATTAAAGCGGCGTTAATTTTTGGTGAACTAAGTTCCGTCCCTGGTTCTCCCTTTTTGATTTCCAATTAAGCCG
>QHZW01000038.1 GCA_003224815.1 Acidobacteriota bacterium
TTTCATCGCAAGCCGTGACTCATCGTTGCCCATGAACGTATTCCAGACGAACTGGCTGCGCGCATTCTCAACCATTAACATACTGATACCCACGTCGATTCCGAGCACATCGCGGCTGGTCCACCTCGTCAGTGGATTGAAGGCATCGACGAAGCCGTAGCGTCGCCAGATTTTCTCGCCGTAGTGGTCGCGAAGGTTCCGCAGTACGCTCATAGACTCGTTAAAAATAAAAGGCAGAGATCCCGCAGCCGCCGCTGGCACAATCGTCCCATCGATGGGACCCATGCTGGGCGGGCCTCCCCAGACGACATAACCTCGGCTTGAGTCGGAAGCTGTGATGCCCCATACTTTATCTGAATAGCAAGGAAACCGGCTGCTCAGCTCGGCGCAAAAGTTTCGATGTGCTAGCGAGGCTACTACTGAATTCTCAAAGTAGTTCGCGAAGTCATCTTGCTGATCGCGGAAGTCGAACCAGGCATGGGAGAACTGGTGAACGAACAATGGGGCGGGCGTCGATATGAAACGGTAGTCGCCGTAAATAACAGCAGGACGGCGAATGCTCCGCCAGCAGATCTCAGGAATCGGGTGCGTGGGAGAGCCGATGGCAAGGAGGTAAAGCATCATCGACTCGCAGTATGCGTCCCAGCGCAAGTGGTTGAAGCTGGACTCAGGCCTCCAGGCCAGAGCGAATGTATCGCTGCCGTTCAGTGCCCACGGCCAGTTGACACGGTTGTACAGCGTGGTCGCATCACGGCGAATTTGCTCATCGTGGAAGAAGTGGGCTCGACAGGTGAGTGCTCCGGCTACTAGCATTGCCATGTCAATCGGGGACAGCTCCGAATTGGCTATGCGCTGCCCGGTTTGCATGTCGACGAAATGATAGAGAAAGCCCTCGACGTGGGGGGCCTGGTTAGCCAGGAAGTGAAGCGACTGGCGTGCGCGGGCAGCGATTTCGTTCGGCTCGCGATATCCGTAGTGATGGCCGATGCATAGCGCGGTAAGGCCAAAGCCAGTAGCGGCAATGCTGCTTTTAGCGTGCTCGCCTCCCCCTTCAGCGTTGGCTCGATCGCGAACCAGTCCCGTGAGGGGATCTGTTTCGTGCCAGAAAAAGTCGAAACTTGCGCGCTGAAGTTCGTCCAATAACGCTTGATCTTCTTGCCCGCGAGATGCGTTTGGCAGCAGTCCCTTCGCTGCCAGCGGAAGGATTGCGGCAGTGCTTAAGGTGGTGCCCAAGAAATGCCGTCTGGTACAGATCATGAAAGTGGCGCTGTAGTACTAAGGTCGGAGTAGTGCTGATCCTGAGCTGGATTATTTCGATTGGACTCTTCTTAATCAAGGATGGAGGGGATGGGGAAATCACCGCGGTAACCAGGTGAATCCCTTATGATCCAGCATTTGTTTCGGATAACCAGGCAAGCTCGCCCTTTAGTTACCTCCTCGTCAGCTCTTGTACCGATGCGGCATCGATCCGGCACCGCAGGAAGTATGGTTCGTTGAGGTATCCCTTTTTTAATGTGTTCTATCTTGTTTTTAATGTGTTCTATCTTGTCTCCTGCGTTTCTGGGTGCAGTAGGACAAGTGCAGTCAACTATTGGTACCAGCGTTATCACAAGCGTGCGCCTTCTCTTCGCTTTCTTTCGCCCAAATGAGTGCTGTCGGCTGCAAATTGATCCTCAACTTGCTCCTAGTCCACCCTGAACGCGGCGCTGCATCAAAAAACCCTGATGCATACTCTGGCCCCGCTATTGGGACGCACTCTGATCATCGTCGCGCATCCGGATGATGAGGCGGTTACCTGCGCCGCTCTCATGCAACGGATGCGAGAACCCCATGTACTGTTCTGCACTGACGGCGCGCCTCTCGACCCATACTTCTGGAGCCGATACGGTTCGCGCGAGGCCTATAGTCGGCTGCGGCAGAAAGAAGCGCGGCTGGCCCTAAGCCATCTGGGTGTGAGAAACGTGGAATTTCTGAGGACGCCGTCTGTCGAACACATTATTGATCAGCAGCTCTTCAGGCAGTTACCAGAAGCGATCGAGGGTGTGTTGCAGGTGATCCGCCGGGTACGCCCGCAGGCGCTTTTGACCCTGGCTTACGAAGGCACCCATCCTGACCACGACAGCTGCAACTTCATCACCTCGGTAATTGCCCGAGAGCACTCGCTGCCCGCCTGGGAAATGCCCGTTTACAAGCTGTTCCACAAAGAAGAGCGCAAATTCCAGACGCTCATGTCGGCACCCGAACCCGCCACCTTGCTGCACCCAACAGCCGGCGAGATTTCATGCAAGCGCCAGGCACTGGCGGCATACGCCTCGCAAGGCAATTTCCTGGTTCGTTTCGATTCCGTCGAGGAGACGTTCCGTCCAGTGCCCGAGTACGATTACGCTCGGCCGCCGCACGAAGGCATGCTCAACTATGAGGCTTGGCAATGGTCCATGACGGGCAAGCAGGTGTGCGCTGCATTCGAAGCTTATCTGAATTCGCGCGCCGCGTTGGAAGGCACTCCTTAGGTATGGCCAAATCAAGGCTTCGCTATCTGTTGTGTCTCCCGAGTCGATTCAAGAAACCCACCGACGCCGTCAGTGGCCGATGGCTGGCGACAGCTCTCACCGGATGCCTTGTCCTGAAATAAGGCCGTATTTTCCGGGAATCGTGAGGGCGGGATCCGGACCCAGATGCACTGAGCGGCACACATTCGCCTCACCTTATGTCAGCGAGTCTGCCAGGGGACAATCGGGCAAATGGCAGCGCGGCAGCAATACACACCCATGTTCAAGATCGCCTAGCGTCCAAGAGCGATCGCTTCCCCAGTACCAAAAGTAGTACGCAAGATATGCGCAGAAAATACCATCCAGCAGATCATCGAATTGTTTGTAGCGGGTTCCTTCGTATTCGGTAATGTCGATACCGATCTGCTTTTTCACCTCTGGCGAAAGTTTTAGAGGAGGGTTGCCGTACTCCAGTGATCGAAGCCGCGCTCGATAGATTTCCCACTGACTGTGCACCTCAGCCCACGAACGCCCCTGCTTGGGCTTGTATCGCAGTCCGGTGCAATGGATATGCTGTCGTCTGTTTTGACCCGGAAAGAGGACCACTTGAGCGGGACTGGGGAACACCTCGATTAACGTCTGCTGTTCTTCCTGCTTGGCAGCATGGATGCGCTGTACGAATCCCTTCCCTTCCAGAACATTTACGAATCTCGGGATGCGTCCACCTTCCTGAAATGCCGGATTATCTAGATTCGCCGGGTATGGTCCAGCGTCATATGGCCAGAACATTTCTGTGAGGCGCTTCTCTACGGGGCGACACTTGTCCCGGTTTCTGACGATGAGCGGAGCATCAACAGCAATAACCGCGCCCCCACCTTGCCCGAGGCCGACAAACTGGCAGATCTCGTCATCAGTCCGGACGTGGGCGGACGCTCCTATTACTATTCCTTGAGCGTCGATCACCGCAACGCCGGAATGCTTCTTCTCACCCCAAGCGAGGTCAATTCCGACGAATTTCAAAACGCGGGCCGCCCCGGCAGTACTGAATCCATAAGTACGGAATAATACAGCACCGTTCCCACAGTTCCTTCGGAAAATCTGCCATTCCGCCTAACGTGCTGTCCACGAGGCTGCGGAATGAGCGATTTGGCAAAGAAGCTGGGGCGAAGGATTTATGGATTTCGGAAGCAAGGGGGCCTAACGCAGGCCGCACTAGCGGAAAAATGCAAGATCAGTAATGAATTTATGAGCGCTGTGGAAAGGGGAGCAAAACTGCCATCTCTGGATGTGTTAGCGCGTATTGCGG
This sequence comes from Acidobacteriota bacterium, assembly GCA_003224815.1. Classification (GTDB taxonomy): domain Bacteria; phylum Acidobacteriota; class Terriglobia; order Terriglobales; family Acidobacteriaceae; genus Gp1-AA145. The sequence goes on from QHZW01000038.1 coordinate 3,796, forward strand.
TCGGGTTGAGTGTTGAAATCAAGGATTTGTTCGATTTCGACCGAACTCCGTTTAGGAGGTTGGAGCACCTTCCGCGGAATGTGACCGATGTTGCGACCGAAATCGCCGTATTGCCACCGGGACGTCGGCGGCGGGCGCTCAAAATGCTACGAATTATCAATCCGCCTCATGATTCGCTTTGCCTACTGAATGCTCGCGCTTATCAGCCTGTCCGTCCGCGGACTGCCCTCCGGCCCACCGAACAAATCATCCGCCGTTCGCATATGTAGGCTCGCCAGTATCGCGGCCATAATTCCAAGCACGCGCTTTCGGCCCTCGTGCATAATGGGCATCGTTGCATCTTCGCCTTTTGTTCGTCTGCCATTGACTCCGAGGAGGTGGGCCTACGCGTTCACTGGGAGCACACTGTGAGCACATTGGAGCACCCTACGAGCACACATAGCACATTCAGCACGCCAAACGAGACAACCTCAATGCTCTCAATAAATGTTGGGCGCTAACGCGCCAGAGTTTTACCTCAATTCGCGCAAACGCGCACTCTTCTGCTATTCTCGATCCCACATTCAGAGATGTATCATGTGCGAACATGCGCATCTAAGTCATAGTATTTGATGGAGTTATGTAGCATCATGGCAAATAGCCCAGGACAGATCGTCCTTTGTGTCGGCGAGCGACTTGGGTAATTCACACCGCGCCGGGTATCTTCATCAGAATGAGCAATTTGTATGATTCCAAAACCGACGGGCAAGGTCAATGCGGCAGCCGTTAAAGCGGCAGAATCTGCGGGAGCAGCTCTGGCCGGGATCTTCCGCAGAAGTTTGGAACCGGAAAGTGGGCAAAGGATTCACGACAATTCCTCGAACGCTTGGTCTGATGATGACCCTTATAGAGGAGTTGACTGAACGGAAGAAAGGCCACGATGTCTCGAGAGTGTACTTCGAACTT
>QHZW01000508.1 GCA_003224815.1 Acidobacteriota bacterium
TGGCCGCTGAACGCTTATCGAAGTTATCGGGTGTGGATTGCGATTCATTTCGTATCTGTTCCTACGTCGTTGAGGACGAACATGGCCTGTTGCACAAGGAAGCAGAGGTAATTCCAGATGCAGAGTGAAAAAGCGAGGCTTCCAATCTGGCTTCGGTACGCTCTGCTTTGCGTCTTCTGTTGGGGCCTTTGGGGGTTTCTGTCAAAAGTAGGGTCGGCTGCAGCTAGTCCGTTGCAGATGCAGATCCTGTTTACGTTAGGTATGTTGCCCGTCGCAATTGGAATGCTTCTGCACATGCGCGGAAAACTCGATCGCGACCGAATTGGCATCTCTTATGGTCTTTTAAGCGGCGTTGCGACAGGATAGGGCACACTCGGATACTTCGCTGCCCTGCGTCAACAAGATGCTTCCGTTGTCACCCCACTCACCGCAGTTTTTCCGATACTCACCGTGGCGCTGGCCTTCGCAGTGCTGCGGGAACGATTGAACAAAGTGCAGATGGGAGGCATGTTTCTAGCACTTGCATCCATCGTAATCCTTTCGATTTGAGAAACTTCTGATGCACTGGACCATCTATGCCGGCGTCGCGATTCTGTTGTGGGGCATCAATGGTTTATTTATGAAGCTCGGTACCAATCGCGTTTCGGCACGCTCCATGGTCATCTGGGTCACCGTCGGATTCGTTGTCTTGCTTCCCTGGATGTGGAAATTGACCTCACTTGCGGGGCTCAGCACAAAAGTGCTGATGGTCGGCCTGATTGCCGGAGCGGTCAATGGGCTGGGGAACTGGGCCGTGTTCGCGTGTCTGGAAAGAGGAGCAAAGGCCAGTGTTGCGATTCCTCTCACGGCGCTCTATCCGCTGTGCACCATAGCCCTCGCTATGGTGTTTCTACGAGAGCGGCCGACCGGGCTTCAGTGGATAGGCATCGCGCTAGCCGTTGCCGGAGGAGCGATGTTGTCCCGTGAGTCAGAGCAGGCTACCGCGCAGCAGGAGCAAGCGTCTTGCGTCCCGTGACGGTCGGAATCATCGGGGCTGGCAATGTGATCTGGGCGTACTTCCAGGTTCTGGACCGCTTAGTTGCGTTCGGACGTGGACGTTGTACTCATCATCACACCTCCCGAGAGCCACGCGGAGCTTACGCGACTGGCTTTGGAGCACGGCAAGCATGTCGTCGTGGAAAAGCCGGCTGCGAACACGGCTTGTGAGGCCCAACAGCTTTCCGACCTTGCTCGCAAGCGGCAACTCCTGCTTATGTTTGCTCCGTTCGTACAGCTTGCTCCCACCTTTCGAGCGTTGTGGACGCGACTTCAAAACGGAGCAATCGGTAAAGTGCATTCCGCTCGCGGATTGTATGGCAACGCCGGTTCCACTTGGGCACGTTGGTATCACGACGGCAGCATCGGTCCGTTGGCGGAAGTTGGAATCTACAATCTGAAGAGCCTAACTACGATCCTCGGGCCTGTAGTTGAGGTCCAGGCCTGCGAAGCGACCGCAATAGCTCATCGCGAGATATGCGATGAGACCGTCGAAACAGCAACTGCTGACGTTTCGCATGTTTTGTTGAAGCATGAGGGTGGTGCGTTGTCATCTTTGGTCGCCAGCCATTGCATTCAGCGCTATCGGCGTCCCGCTCTCGAGTTCTACGGCACCGAAGGAACGGCAAATTTGCTTGGTGATGACTGGGACCCGCGTGGTTTTGAGATATGGCGAAATACCGCCGGGCGTTGGGAAGAATTTGAGCCAATTGATCCAACGTGGCTGTGGGCAGATGGTTTGGCGGAGATGGTAACCGCGCTGCAACAGAAGCGCGAGCCTCTGCACAGCATCGAGCATTCCCTCCTCTCAATCTTCGGCTGGAGGAGCGGCAGGATCGCCATCATCTTCATGACCACACACGGCCGGCAGATGAACAATAACCGACAACTCGGAGCCATCGGGTTGGATGTTGGTGGCACCAAAATCGCCGGGGGAGTCGTGTTATGGCCGTCTGGTGAAATTCTCAACCGCAGAATCATCGCCACTGATCCCGGGCGGGGGGGTGAGGCGGTTCTAAGGGACACTCTTAATCTGGCTAGCCAACTGCGCGACTGGGCTCGACAAAAAGAAATCGAAGTGGTCGGTATCGGAGCGGGTGTTGCGGAGTTGGTGGATTGTCACGGCAATGTGACCAGTAGTTGCACGATCAACTGGCGCGGAGTACCCGTTCAGGAGAAATTATCCGAGATTATGCCCGCTCAGGTGGAATCTGATGTTCGCACCGCGGCTTTGGCCGAAGCTATTTTTGGCACGGGTCGCGGGCACCGTCTCTTTGCGTACATCACGGTTGGTACCGGCATCAGCTACTGTCTCGTGCAGGATGGGCGACCGCTTAAGGGCGCCAACGGCAATGCAATTACGTTGTCCAGCAGTCCCCTAAGCACGGTTTGTACCCACTGCGGGGCGAAGTTGCGGCCCGTGCTGGAAGAATTCGCCTCGGGAGCTGCAATCGCGAAGCGTTTCGCACAGGTCAGAAAATCAGAGAAAATCTCCGCAGCAGAAGAAGTTTTTCGCGCCGCATCGAACGGGGACAAAGATGCGATTGAAATATTAATTTCCGCCGGCCAGGCGTTGGGTGTCAGCGCTGCATTTCTCGTGAACGTGCTCGACCCTGAAATCATGGTTATTGGTGGCGGTCTGGGCATGGCTGGCGGTCTGGGCATGGCTGGCGGTCTGTATTGGGATGCATTTCTGCGGAGCTGTCGCGAGCACATTTTCGCCGACAACAGTCGCGATCTGTCTATCGTGACCGCGAAGCTAGGGACCGACGCCGGAGTGGTCGGGGCCGCGGCAATCGTCTTTACACAAAAGCACAACACTGAGGCGAATTACACCTATGGCTCAAACTGAAAACATACTTGATCGAATTGCAAAACAGGGCATTGTCCTCGGCGACGGCGGCTATCTTATCGAATTGGAGCGCCGGGGATGGGTGGACAGCGGCTCAGGGCGCGAAAAAGTAGGCACAGGCAAAGGGAGTGGACAGTTCACGCCCGAAGTGGCAATCGAGCATCCTGATGCCTTGCGCGAATTGCACCGGGAGTTTCTCAACGCCGGCTCGCAGGTGTTGCAGGCGCTCACGTTTTTCACCCAACTCTTTGAGCGGGAGGGGCCGTCCGCGGCAGGGCGCGTGCGCGACCTGATTACAGAACAGGTCCGTTTCCTTGCGGACGCCAAGGTGGACTTGCTCATTTTGGAAACCTTTTTTCACCTGCAAGAAATGCTGATTGCGATTGAGTGCGCTCGCGCGACTGGTCTGCCGATGGTAGCCACGATGACTTTTCGTCCGCAGTTGACCCAGTGTTCCGACGGGCACTCTCCGGCTGATTGTGCCCGAGCCATGGTTGATGCTGGCGCCGATGTTGTGGGATCCAATTGCGAGCAGGAACCGAAACGGATGTTATCCATCATTCGAGAGATGCGGAATGCGGTCAGGGTGCCAATAGTCGCACAGCCCGCAGCATTTCATACCACCGAGGAAGCGCCGTGCTTTACCCGCCTCCCGCAGTTTCCAGATGAACTCGAAGCTATTCAACTTCCACGGGGCTCGTTCGAGCGCTTTGCTCACATCGCGAAGTCTGAGGGTATTCAGTACTTGGGTGGCTGTTGTGGGTGCAATGCGGCTTATATTCACGCGTTTGCTCGAGGATTGACTACTGCGAACAATCGTGCTGCCTGATTCTGATTGTCATTTCATCGAGAAGAAGCGAATACATGCATAGCAATGGACGAGTGAAAGTAGGGATTATCGGCTCACAATTCGAGGTAGACATTCATGTTGCATCTACAAAGATGGCGTCGGAATTTGCAGAGGTCGTTGCGGTTGCATCGCCGACTCAGGGCAATGCTGCGGTTCTGGCCAAGCGATACGGCATACCTCGTGTCTTCACGGATTATCGGGAGATGCTCAAGGAACAAGACATCGAGATGGTCACGATCGCCGCCCCAAATGCGCTGCATGCTCAAATGACTGGCGATTGCGCGAATGCTGGGAAGCATGTCGTCTGCGAGAAGCCCCTAGC
>QHZW01000039.1 GCA_003224815.1 Acidobacteriota bacterium
CATTGATAATGCACCCGCTTCGCCGCTTTCTCATGTGAGGAGCGAGCGCCTGAACGCAGCGGATCACACCGAAATAATTGGTCTCCATCACCGCACGAAAGTCGGCCAATGGAAGCTCCTCTACGGAGCCCGATCGCTCGATACCGGCATTGTTGACTAGGACGTCGATCGGGCCGTGCGCCTGTTGGATTGCATCGATGGCCTGACGCACGGATTCATCGGAGTCCACATCCATCGCCGAAACTGTGATCGGCAGTTTCTCACCCGCGGCAGTTTCTGCCAGTTCCGGAGCCTGCGAGGGTTTGCGCATGGTGGCGTGGACTTTGTGGCCCGCACGGCCAAAAGCCAGCGCCGCTTCTAGCCCGATACCTTTGCTTGTCCCAGTAATTAGTACCGATGCCATACGCAGCTCCTTAGGATTGTGCACACGGACTTGTGCGCCGATCAGAACGCACGAGGCTGGCATTATAACTCTGGTTCTAGTTCACTGCTCTCTTTCCTGCCGCACGAAGATCGAAGCGATCAAGGTTCATCACCTTATTCCATGCTGCCACAAAGTCTTTCACAAACTTCTCCTTCGAGTCGCTTTGTGCATAGACTTCCGCGATTGCTCGGAGCTGTGAGTTCGAACCGAAGAGAAGATCGACGCGGCTGGCGGTCCACTTCACTTGCCCGGTCTTCCGGTCACGTCCCTCGTACACGGGACCGGAGCCATCGGAGCTTGTGGATGGTTGCCATTGCGTGCTCATGTCGAGCAGGTTGACGAAGAAATCGTTCGTCAGCGTCTCCGGTCGCTTGGTGAACGCACCGTGCTTTGATTGCCCGAAGTTGGTGTTCAGGGCACGCATGCCGCCAAGAAGAACCGTCATCTCGGGAGCAGTCAGCTTCAGCAACTGCGCCCGATCCAATAACAGCTCGTCCAGCGAGCGCTTCTCCCCCTTCCGGACGTAGTTGCGGAACGGATCTGCCGCTGGCTCGAGAACCGCGAACGAGTGCACATCGGTCAGCTCCTGCGAAGCATCCGTGCGTCCTGGCGTGAACGGAACCTTCACGTCGTATCCGGCCTTTTTCGCAGCAGCCTCGACAGCTGCATTCCCACCGAGAACAATCAGGTCAGCCAGCGACACCTTCTTGCCTTTGCTGCCGTTGGATTGCGAGCTGTTGAACTCCCTTTGGATCGTTTCGAGCTTTTGCAGAACCTTGGCTAACTGCGCCGGCTGGTTCACTTCCCAATCCTTTTGAGGAGCGAGGCGAATACGTGCTCCGTTCGCACCACCGCGCTTGTCGGATCCGCGGAACGTTGAAGCCGACGCCCATGCAGTCGTCACCAGTTCGGAGATCGACAGACCAGAGGCGAGGATCTTTGCCTTCAATGCAACAGCGTCCTTTTCGTCGATCAACTTGTGATCAACGGCTGGAACGGGATCTTGCCATAGCAGCGGCTCCTTGGGAACGAGCGGGCCAAGGTAGCGCGAGATCGGTCCCATGTCGCGGTGCGTCAACTTGAACCACGCCTTAGCGAAAGCATCGGCGAACTGGTCCGGATGTTCGTAGAACCGCCGTGAAATCTTTTCGTAAGCCGGGTCGAACCGCAACGAGAGATCCGTCGTCAGCATGGATGGCGCGTGGCGCTTCGAGGTATCGTGTGCATCCGGCACTGTGCCATTCCCTGTGCCATTCTTGGGCGTCCACTGGTATGCGCCGGCTGGGCTCTTGGTCAGTTCCCAGTCGTAGCTGAACAGGTTGGTCAAGAAGTTATTGCTCCACTTCGTAGGTGTCTGGGTCCAAGTGACCTCAAGGCCGCTGCCGATGGCGTCACCACCTTTGCCCGTACCGAACGTGCTTTTCCAGCCGAGGCCTTGTTCTTCTACGTCGCAACCCTCAGGTTCAGGCCCGCAATATTGAGCTGAAGCAGCAGCACCGTGCGTCTTGCCGAACGTGTGCCCTCCCGCAATCAGCGCAACTGTTTCCTCGTCGTTCATCGCCATGCGGCTGAACGTCTCACGGATGTCCCGTGCCGCAGCGATGGGATCGGGCTTTCCGTTGGGTCCCTCCGGATTCACGTAGATTAGACCCATCTGGACCGCGCCAAGAGGACTCGCCAGATCACGATCGCCGCTGTAGCGCTGGTCATCCAGCCACTTGGCCTCAGGTCCCCAGAAAAGCTCCTCCGGTTCCCATACGTCCTCGCGCCCACCGCCGAAACCGAAAGTCTTGAAGCCCATGGATTCCAACGCGACGTTGCCGGCGAGAATCATCAGGTCGGCCCAAGAGATCTTCCGGCCATACTTCTGCTTGATCGGCCAGAGCAGACGGCGCGCCTTGTCCAGGTTCACATTGTCGGGCCAACTGTTGAGCGGCGCGAAGCGCTGCTGGCCGGCTCCGGCGCCGCCACGTCCGTCGCCAATGCGGTACGTGCCTGCGCTATGCCACGCCATGCGGATGAACAGCGGCCCATAGTGGCCAAATAATTGAACTCCTTGCCCATCGGGTCGGTGAGCTCAGAGTGCTGGTGCAGCACGTTCAGGTTCAGCTGATTCGGCCACCAGTCCGCATTCGTGTGGAACTTCCGAGCGCCGTGCGCTACGGGACACTTGGATTCTGTTGAGTTGACTTGTTCCTGAGTATGGGGAGCAGCGGCCCCCGCTGCGATGGCGAATTCCTTTTCCATATAATTCAGATTCCTCTTCTTCGTTTTATAAAATCGTGCTCAGACGGCGTCATAATCCTCCGCCCCGGTGGACAGGCTCTTGGTCTTGCCAACGTGCCTCACCTCACCGGCGTTCTTACACGGGCACAGCCGGGCGAGATCGGATGGAGCGGATTTTCTGCTGGCCCATCGGGGAGCTTGTTTCTATTTTATAGGATCGAACGCCGGCAGCAATGGCCCCAATGCCAAAAACGTAAAGTCAATTTTCATGACTCTGAACCTGAATGAGTCTGTGGCGACTTAGCGCGGCGAGTTCGAGGACATTTCAGCTTTACGCACCGTCACACTCTTCGACCACGGTCGTGTTCGGGCGCAAGCTACATTCTCTGCCGGGCGAATCCTTCGCTGCCTAGCCTCCGTTAAAAGATCAGCCTCAGCTTCCCGGGCAAGGTTTGTCATAGCGTCCCAATTTTGGTCATCGCACTCGGTCGGTTTTGTCTGCGGATGAGATTGGCGATGCGTTTAAAAACAGAAGGGCCGAAATCCACTCGGCCATACCCCACTGGCTCACGGCAAATGACTTTCGTTACCTAGGGCAAAGTACCTGATTCCCACATACTGTCGCTAAGTCCGCAGAGCGACCAGACCGACCGGGCTTTATTCCAACCCTCTTGGAAGGCTGTGATGAAGCGTATCTACCCTCAACTGCTATCACTTTTTCTTCTCGTTTTTGTAGCGAACCTAGCCGCACATGCCGCGGGCACTGCAACTGGAAAGGTGACGGTCACCTCGCCGACGGGAAATTTATTTTCATCGTCGATACATTACACGGCGACCGCTACGACGACCTGCCCAAAAGGCATTTCGGCAATGGGGATCTATACTGCGCCTTATCGTCGCGTGTATGTGGTGAGAGGCGCCAAGCTCGACACAACCCTCACCCTGGCTCCCGGCACTTACAATACGGTGGTTCAGGTGTGGGTCTACTGCAGCAGCTCCGCAACAACAAGCGTTCGGGTCACGGTGCAGCCACCAACCACAGCTTTGACTGCGCAGACCAGTAACAACACCAGCGCGGCGAACAGCTTCGTAAAGCAAAGCAATGGAAATCTTGGAGCGGGTAATGTCAGTAAGGCGGATATTCATTCGCTGCTTTATACGGGGGCCACGACGGAAATCTATGCGGAACTGCAGCCTTGGTTCGGCGACAAGCGCCACATGCAGGTTGGCTACGTTTCCTGGGATCCGAATCAGGTCGATAATCAGATAAATGACATGGTGAGCCGCGGTATTGCAGGCGTGGTGATCGATTGGTATGGCCCGGCGGACCGGACCGAGCCAACAACTCTAGCGTGGCTTGCAGCAGCTCAAAATCATCCTGGCTTCAAAGTGATGATCATGATCGACAAGGGTGCAGTGACTCTGAGCCCGTGCTCGGGTTGCAATGCGCAGCAAACGATGATTTATCTGACCAAGTATGTGCTGCAGCATTACGCGACTTCTCCTGTCTATGCGACCTTGAATGGCAAGCCACTCATCACCGAGTTCGATTTGGACAAGCATTTCACCCTCGACTGGAAGGCGATACAGGCTGCAACTTCGTCGAACATTGCGTGGATATTCCAGAGTTCCGGCGGGTTTACGCACCCGGTCAGCAGCGGCAGCTATTCGTGGATGAACGCAACTTCGAAAGTGTACGGAATGGACTATCTCACGAATTTCTACAACGCTGGGATGAAATCTCCACAGCAGATGGCATGGGGTGCAGGGTACAAAGGCTTCAATGACACACTGGCTTCGTGGAGCCTGAATCGAATTGTTGGTCAGCAGTGCGGACAAACCTGGCTTCAGACCTTTGCGAAGATCAACAGCTACTACAATTCTGGGACACAGCTTCCTATGTTGCAGTTGGTCACCTGGAACGACTACGAAGAAGGCACAGAGATTGAGTCTGGGATCGACAATTGCCTGACCGTCTCCGCATCCATCTCGGGCACTGTTCTCCAATGGCACGTCAGTGGAAATGAAAACACGGTGGATCACTACGTTGTGTACTTCAGTCCAGACAACCAAAACCTGCTGGACCTGGACACGTTGCCTGCTGGCACTCACGCGCTTGACCTCGGTCCGTACCGCCTGGGGACCGGCACCATCTACGTCCAGGCCGTTGGCAAGCCTTCGATCAGAAATCAAATGTCCGCTCCCATGAAGACTCCGTGGTAGTGCGGAAGATGGTCTTCTGCCTGAGTGAGGGCCGGGCTGACAACGGCTAACGGTCACTTGGCGCGTTGGTGTACAACTCACCTTCAGAATGCGGCTTCTCGATTGTCAGCTTCCCGCCCAAAAGACATCTGGCGAATGGCCGTTGTTAATTCCAGGGGTCATTGATAAGACTCCGAGCACGGGAGTGTTGCGGCCGCTTTGCCGGTTTCCATGTCGTTCATCAAAGCCGATTTGACCAGTGATCCGTTCTTGTAGTGCTGCCACTGCCAAAGGCCGAAGCCGTTCGCAAGATAGAACTGCTCCTCATCTCTGCAATTCTGGTAATTCTTGTCGCAGTTGTAGTGGTAGTGCAGAACCCGTGTCAGTGCTTGTCCTATGTTTCCTCCCACGTCCATCTTCTGCGGAGCGTCAATATCATTAACCGCCGTGCCGATGCTGCTTGACTTGTAAGGCCGACGGCGCGCAGCGTGGGGCAATTGGGAGATCGTGCTCAAAACGCTTGAAAGACGTATTGTCCTTCCAAGTCAGTTCTGTGGACCGCATATAGATATATTTTTCGTCGAATGACTTCACGTCAAATCCGTGCGCCTTGGGGCCCTTTAGCCAGAACCAATACCCTCGCGCAGGGAAGTCGGTATCGGGAAAGACTTGGGTATAAATGGGATTCGGGTTGCCCTGGAGAAATTGATTGCCTCTTCTCGCTTCACTCATCGCGAAGTATTTCATGACGTCAGCCTGGCCCGCGGGACAGGAGAATCCCTGTGCCAGCAACGCAGCAGGAAAAAACAGCAAAAGATATCCAAACAGGAATTTCATGGGAAGCGCTCCGGGGACGCTTGTCTGGATCGTGAAACACCTCGCAGAAAATCAAGTTGCTGAGGGTGATCGATATACGTCCCAAGACTCAAAACCGAGTCTGGGGCGCCTTGTCTCGATAACCGAAACTCACGCGTTATCACGCATGACCTTAATGGTAATGGTTAGTCGCCTGTGAGTCGAATTCTGGAGGACCTGACGCTCAGCATTCTCCCCGAGCCTTCCTGCGCGCAAGTCAGCAGACCCTAACCCACGTATTGTCCTTTCAACAAATATTCGACAGAAAAAGGTTCATGGACTTTCGGCAGCTTACCTCGGTGCTACTTCGGAGAGTACTTTTAAGGAAATTTCACGTGTTCGCCTGCATATGGAATGGATGGCATGCAGCAAAATCCCCCCAAGCTTTCGAGAGGCAGTGCAGTTATAAGGTGTTTTGCCTCGTTATTTCTTTGCATGTATCTGCTCGGCTGCAGCGCGACTCATCTTGACCCTGCGGCCGCCAGCGCCAGTAACTCCCCAGATCCATCTTCCCCCGGATCAGGCTCAGGGTCGGGATCCTCCGGCTCCAGCTCGGCACCTTCGTCCACAATAAACGTGATAGCCCCGAGCGGCGGTAGCGCATCTTCGCCGGTGCACTACGTCGCCACTGCAAGCACAACCTGTTCCGGAGGCGTGGCTTCGATAGCAATCTACATCTCTGCTAACCAACTCGCTTACAGTGCATCGGGTGCAAGTCTCGATACCAACCTCACGCTTGGGCCTGGTACCTACAACACTACGGTCCAGTCTTCGGACCAATGCGGTGGATCTGCCCAGGCCTCGGTACCATTGACCGTCTCCGTTCCTGGAAGCCAAACGTTTTCTGACATCGAGCAGAAGTCTGGCTGGTACACATATCCAGACCAAGGCAATCCGATCTGCAGTTCAAAGCCGTCCATTACAGCCAGCCCTTCGCTCGACGGAACGTCAGGGAAGTTTCATCTTGGCCCGACTGGAGAATTCAATAATTGTCTCTGGCCCATTCTTTTGGGATCAAGTACCACGGCGACTCACTTCAGTTTGGATACCTCTTACGCTGTCAGCGATCCTTCCGCCGCTCAGGGGCTTGAGTTCTCCTCCAACAAGCATATCGGGACCGACTGGTACAAATTTTCAGTGCAGTGCTCCTACCATAAGGGCATCTTCAGCGTCTGGGATACTGCCGGAGGTCACTGGTCGCCCACTACCGTTCCATGCACGCGCCCAGCGGCTAACGCCTGGAATCACCTGATTGTTCTTACAGCGATCAGCAATCGCAAAGCTGTATTTCTTTCGCTTACCTTCAACGGAGTTACGCATGCGATCAATCAGTCGTTCGATCCCATCACGAAGTCAAGCTCGTACAACTTTGGCGTTCACTTCCAAATGGACGGAAATCGTGCCGGCGATGCTTATGACGCTTACGTTGACCAAATGACGTTTACTGCGTGGTAGGGCACAAGTATTCAGACATTAGCTAAGCGCAAGTCACCGAGTTCTCGGTCAGTGCTGCTGAGCGAAGCGCATGACGTACGTCAACGACCGGTTTGTAAGTATCACATCTCCGTGAACTGCGGCAATCGCGTAGTTACTTCGGTGTGGAAAGAGGAACTAAAAGGTTCGGCTAAGCAATGAGCTCAGGCTAACGTTGTAAGACGGTATGCCGCCACCGCAATGGTTGTAAGCCGCGGTGGTGAAAACGACTACGCATTGGATGTGTTTATGAATAAACGTGCAGCGCTTCCGATCATCTTTTGGTCTTTAGTAGCTTTTGTCCTACTCATGGCCGGACCTTCATCCGCGCAGACCTTTACATGCCCAGCGGGTCAGATCGATGTCATGAAGTATTTCGCGATGGATCAGCAAAGAAGGCCTCTCCAGTTCATGAGTGGAAGCCCGAACCCGATCTATACCGAGGTATATCCGAACCAGGACTTTGCGACGTCAGGTTATTGGTTTTGGCTGAAGAGCCCGAGCACACACGGGTTCGACGTCAAAGCATTCGACCAGAATTATGTCTACATGCGTTCCACGGAGTTGAACTGGACAGATAACAGCAGCTTCAAACGGTTCGTTCAAGACTTGCCGATAGCGGCCCGCTGCATCACTTCGGGAAAGCCCGGACCACAAATCAAGGTGGCCAACACTAAATTCAATTATTACGCATCTTGCACTGGTTACAAGTCGAGCACGATCGGAACAGCGGTCAATGATCTCGATGGTCCCGTATTTATGAACGCGTCGGGCAGTTTAGGGAATGTATGGACGCGCGTACTGCACTACCATTACAACTGCGATCGGAACTATCAGAACTGCGGTGATGAAGAGCAATTCTATCTGGCGAATGGATATGGCTTATGGCAGTGGAAACACTTCAAAAAGGGAACCCTCAGCAAATCAGCTTTAATGAATCGCATGCAGCAAGGTAGCGCCACCGATATGTTGCCCTGCAGGAACAGCTATCAGTAGGCAGATCTACCGGGCTAATTCCGCCATTTCGGCGATTACACGCCTTCCTCGGCCAGCCAGTCTCATCTGCTACGCAAAGGGGAATGACGGAACTGCCGGTGAGACGACAAGGCAGATTCGTTGTGGCAACGGTTTCGTGAGGGCAACGCCTGTTAAGGCCCAAAGACGAACAGTTTGCCCGCGGTTCCAACGTACACCTTACCGTTGATCACCGTCGGAACCGCCCACTTTGCCCCGGCCCCGAGGCTCCCACTGCGATACAACTCCTTGCTAACGTTCGTTGCGTCGAAGGCGTGTAATGCCGAAGTAGTTTTTGAATACTCGACAGCCCACACGATTCCATTACTGGAACCATTGGATGAAACCGCGGGCTGCGCGCCGGGGAAACCGAATACATAGCTACCTTGCGAACTGGGGGTTGTCGACAACAGTCCTGTCGATGCATTCAGTTTGAATGCCTTGATGACGTCATTGTTTCCCATGAAATAAACGTTCTGCTGCCAGAACGCCGGGGTCATGAAGCAGCTGTCGGGAGCCTGTGTTCCCGTCGTTCCTCCCACTTTGCCGTCCACTTCCTGGATAATTTGGCTATTGGAGCTGGACTGGAATTTGCCCATATTATCGCGGTTCAAAACATAAATAGCCGGACTCTTGCCACAACCGATGATTTCATGCTGGAAAGTACCCGATTGATTGGGAACCAACAGCACACCGCCTGATCCTACATCCTGGTCATTCGCCGAAAGCGTAGCCCGGTTATAAGGAGTGAAATAATCGAGCAAGGTAAGATTCGGGCTTAATTTAACGAAGCTGTCGGAGAAGTTCGAGGTACCATTCCAGTTTCCGTTGCTCGTCATAGCGTAAATATCACCGCTCGAATCTGCCGCGAGGCCTGATCCCGCCATCCAGATCGCACCTTCGCTGGCTGTGGGGGTAACATTCCACACTCCGACTTGCGCCAGCGAGGCGGCACTGTACGCAAATATCCATCCATGATATGGCTGGACATCGCCGTGAGAACCGAAGGCGATGTAAACGTTGCCGTTGGCGAGGAGCAACCCGGGCCGCTGATTTTGCTCCATTGGCTGCCAGCCCGAAGCGTTGATCACCACCGGGCTGCCGCCTTGCTCTTTCCCAGTTATCACACTTAACGCATGCAACCGGTAAACCACGTTGTTGTTTTCGAGCGTCTCGGCCACCACGTACAGGGTGCCAGTAGACGGATCAATCACGGGCGTCCCTGTGACTCCGTTTTCAGGAAAGATTGTGCTGTGCACCAAGGCCTGCGGGACCGTGGTGGCGCCTGACGGAAGCAGGCTGGTTTTCCACAGGGGCGACCCGGCCTGGTCTGCGTCAAAGGCGTAAACAGAATCGTGTTCGGTTGCGACAAACACCACATTATGTACACCATTCGTCATCGTCTGATTTGCCAGATAAAGCGGCTGAGCGAAAACGTATCCATCCACAGAATCACTGAATAAAAGCCCGAAAGTATTCGAGTTCACATTCGCCGGGGTCAGAATTGTCTCTTTCCTTTGCTGCCCGGTTCGCCCGTTGTCATTCTTCCAGGTGGTGTAGTTCAATGCTGTTCCACTGGACGAAACGGTGATGTTGGATCCGCTTGATGTATAGACCACCCCACTCGAGGCGTCTTTGGCTTGCACCTTGATTACATGCGCTCCAGCGGACAAGGCAACATTGGTATCAAAGACATTCGTGTTCAACTGCACCGTGCCCGCCTTGCCGTCGATCCACGCGTTGAGTTCTGAATCGTTACCGACGCCGTGCCCAGGTTGTTGTTCGAATCGGTGGCGGTTACCTTGAATGTTCCCGCGGTTGTGCCCGCCGTGTAGAGCCCGTTGCTGGTTATCGTTCCACCTGTAGCCGACCACGTAACTGTAAGGCCGGCGCTGTCAGTGGCGGTGAACTGCAGCGTGCTGCCGGTGTTGAGGGTCGCCGAACCCGGGCTCACGGTCACGGTCGCCCCGGAGCTGCCGACGGTGATGTTCACAGTATCGGCATAGATTAGCCCGTTCGAGCTATCCAGCGCTTGCACCGTAATGACATGTGCGCCAGAGCTAAGCGAGATCTGCTGGTCGAAAACGTTGGTGTTCGATTGCACCGTGCTGGCCTTGTGGTCCAGCCAGAGCTTCATGTACGAGGCTGAGCCGCTGTACGTGGCGTGCACATGAACGGGCGAGGCAACGGTCGCGCCATTAGTGGGGCTCGTGATCGTAACCGTCCCGGCTACGGCTGCCGGCGCCAGTGTCAAAACACAGATTAAGGCGAGCATGTGCGGAAAAAATTCGATTCTGCTGGTGGCTGGTGATGAAATCAATCGAATATCTTCCTGAGCGGGAGAAGCGGCCACAGACGCGGGTTTCATAGCACCCTTTCAGAGTATGATTCAGATGCTAGCAGGTATGCTGGTGTTTGCTGAAGCTGGTTTCAAGACTTTTCTCAACTGAGCCCA
>QHZW01000345.1 GCA_003224815.1 Acidobacteriota bacterium
AAATAAAGCCTGGGCTTGAGGCATTTGTGATTGAAGCTTTGCTGAATCGAAAAATCGCGAAACGGCCGCAAACGGTGCACCTACAGGGACGAATTCTATTCCTCACCGAAGATCCGGAGTTGATCAAGAAGCAGCTTGCAGGCGAAGACCTGCCCTGGGACACACAGAATCCACAGAACAATCCCAAGCTGCGCGATGATATTTCGACCGACGAGATCACACCGGCGCACATCTGCTTTTTTTTCGACGAAACGTTGGGTGAATTTCCTTATACGGGATTGAAGGCCGGAAACGAAGTTCCGATCCAGCGCGGAGAGGTGAAGCGGGGCGGATTCGTCGCGGCGGTCAGCGGCAAGCGGCGTGGCAAGGGATCGAGCCGTGAACAGTCCCCCTATGCGGAGTTGTGCGCAGGAATCAAGCTGGTGATCGCGGAGAACATCGAGCGCATTTACAAGCAAAACTGCCAGAACCTCGGGGTGCTGACCTCGACGGATTTTTCCCTGATCGACAAGATCCGGTCTGGGCAAGAAATGCCGCTGGCCGTGTTCACAGCCGGGGAAGACGAGATCACGCGGCAGATCATTGAGTACGGCGGATTGTTCAAGTTCAACGTAGCACGAATGCAGGGGAAGGTTTCGTTGCCCAAGATCGAGACCAAACCCCGACCGATGACTCTGGCGGAGAAGATATTCGCCAGGCACATGGTCGAGGCATCATCCCCGGAAGCTGCCGAGCGCTCGGCCGAACCCTTCGACTCCGCTCAGGGCAGGCTTGCGAGGGCGCCCGTTCCCACACAGTCCGAGGTTCCGGCGGTCAAGCCCGGCGATACTGGTTTCGCCCGCACTGATCTTCGCTTCAGCCATGAATACGTCACGCCGATGGCGGCGATCTTCTTCGATCAACTAGTAGGAAAAGATGCGCCGATCAATGATCCCGGTTCAGTGCTGTTTTTCCGTGATCACCTGACGTTTCTGGATGAAGTGCTTTCTGAGCAGAAGCGCAAGATGGGCCTGCTTGATCTTGCGACGCAGCTCAAGCTGAAGCAGGGGGAATTCGCGAAACGCAAGAGCATTCGGCTTCATGGAGAACTGACCGATCGAAAAGGAGCCGAGGGCATCTGCCATTCGGTGGTTCTCGAGAGTTACGCTCTACCTGGCCAACTGGTCGTTGGCTCCGATTCGCACACGCCGCATTCAGGCGCGATCGGCTGCATAGCGTTTGGGATCGGGACGACAGACGTTTTCAATTCGTGGATTACGAAAGATGTCCGCGTGCGTGTGCCAGAGTCGGTGAAGATTGTGGTTCGCGGCAAGAAGCACGAGAACGTCACCGCCAAAGATTTCATCTTGAAGATTCTCAGCCTGGATTACGTACGCAGCGGGAAAGCACTGGCGAAGGTCATTGAATACGCGGGCCAGGCAATCGAAGAACTCAGCGTGGACGAACGCGCGACCATGACCAACATGGCGGCGGAGATCGGCGGATTCACCGGAATCGTTGCGCCGGACCAAAAGGCAGTTGAGTTCCTGATGGAGCGGCGAACTATGAGCCGTGAGCAAGCAGAACAAATGGTCGATGGTCTTAACAGCGATGCTGATGCTGAATACGCACAGGTGATCGAACTCAACGCTGCCGACATCACTCCGATGATCGCCACCCCGGGCGACCCTGGGAATGGCAAGTACATCCGCGAGATGAACACGCCGGTTCCGGTTGAACTTGCATACGGCGGGACTTGCACTGCGGGAAAAAATGAAGATATGGACATGTATGCCCGTGTGCTCGATGACGCGCTG
Organism: Acidobacteriota bacterium; assembly: GCA_003224815.1. GTDB lineage: Bacteria > Acidobacteriota > Terriglobia > Terriglobales > Acidobacteriaceae > Gp1-AA145. Next base: position 1,797 of record QHZW01000345.1, read on the forward strand.
CGACAGGGGAAACGGGTGGCATACTCTGTGCAATTCTACATTCAGTTCGGATCACAGGAGACGCGGGACTATTGCATGCGCAGAGGCTATCTCGATATTTTTCAGCGCGCTGGAGCGCACGTGATCGAGCCGAGTTGCGGCGCTTGCATCAACGCCGGACCGGGTGTCTCCACGCGGCCGGACCAGGTCGTGATCAGCGCGCAAAATCGGAACTTCCCCGGACGCAGCGGCCCGGGGCAGATGTACTTAGCCAGCCCGCTTACAGTCGCCGCCAGCGCGGTCGCCGGATATATCGTCGAGTATGAGCCCAGCGCGCAGCGTGAGTTGGTGCATGCATAAGTTCGCGTTACCAACTACCTGAAGCTGCCGGCACTTCGCTGTTAATCCCACGCCGCTCGGCCTACGCCGCTATGCCCGCCTGGTCAATTCTTGCTAGAATCAAGTTTCCGTAAAGTCCAGCATTGATTTCAGGAGAATCATACTCATGGCTTATGTCATAGCAGAACCGTGCATCGGCACTAAAGACCACGCCTGCGTGGATGCCTGTCCGGTTGATTGCATCCATCCTAAGAAGGACGACCCGAAGTTTGCGGGCGAAGAGATGCTCTATATCGATCCCGTCGAATGCATTGATTGCGGAGCATGCGTTCCCGTTTGTCCGGTATCGGCGATTTTCGCGCTTGATGACCTGCCGGAGAAGTGGAAGAGCTACGCCGAGCGGAATGCAAAGTATTTCGGGAGATAGTTCTCAGCAGTGATCCTCTGTCATCTTCGGGAAATCTGTCGTTCCGATCCGCTTGAGCCGTGAGAAATCTGCAGTCAGTGAAAATGCAGATTCCTCGGGACCTGATGGTCCTCGGAATGACAATTTATTTTGGGAGTATCTTGCGCTGACGCCGCACAGCGGAAAACAATAGAATCAATCATCCATGCCGCTGAAGGAATCGGAAGCGATTGTTCTGCGCACGTATCCGATGCGCGAATCCGATTTGCTCGTCACTTTGTTTACGCGGCTTGAGGGCAAAGTGCGCGGCGTCGCACGGGCGGCCAAAAAATCGAGGCGCCGCTTCGGCGGGGCGCTCGAACCGCTCACGTACGTCAAGCTCACGTACGAAGACCGCGAGCGGCAAGAGCTAGTCAGACTTGACGCCTGCGAAGTTTTGGAGTCGCCGCTGACTTCGGAAGTCACTTATCCGCGGGCGGTGGCGCTGGGACATGTGGCTGAGTTGCTCGACGAACTGTCGCCTGACCGTGAAGCTAACGATGCAGTGTTCCGGCTGGCTTTATCCGTTGTCCGACGACTGCAAGGCGAGGAACTGTTGCTGCCGGTCACGTACTTCGAACTCTGGATGGCGCGCCTGATGGGCTATTTGCCAGATCTTTCTGAATGCCTGGCGTGCGGCCGTGTCCTGAATGGTAGCCGCGCTTATTTTCACGTGCTCGCCGACGGTCTGATGTGCCCGGAGCATAAACGGCTCGCGTCGTCAGAAATTTCGGCCGAATCGCGCGGTTTGGCGGGGCAGATGTTGCGAGTGCCGCTTTCGGCCGTAGGGATTGCAGCAAATCCCAAGTCGGGCGCTGACTTGAGAAAATTCCTTTTGCAAACGCTGGAACGGCATATAGAGAAGAAGCTGCTGACGCGAGGAATGCTGGAGAAGATTTGACATCTTCAGCCTGTTGGCTGACGTTATGGTGGCATTCCGATACAATCTTTGATTACTTCTCTTCCTGTATAGCCCAAGTCATAACCCACTCGACGGGCCGGCTTGCATGAGCTAGCAGCGGAGCTGGCCCTGATCTTGTCCAATGCCCAAGGCTAAAGCCAAGTCGCTCACTTTCCAGGAGCTTATTCTTCGTCTCCAGACTTTCTGGGCGGAACGCGGCTGCATATTGCAGCAGCCCTATGACCTGGAAGTGGGCGCTGGCACGATGGCTCCGGAAACTTTTCTGCGGGTGCTCGGGCCGAAGCCGTACAAAGTTGCATATGTGCAGCCGTCGAGGCGACCCGCGGACGGACGCTATGGCGAAAATCCGAATCGGCTTTACAAGCACATGCAGTTGCAGGTCGTTCTGAAGCCGCCGCCCCAGAACGTTCAAGAGCTTTACCTGGAATCGCTGGGCGCGATGGGAATTGATCTGCGCCAGCACGATATCAAATTCGAAGAGGACAACTGGGAGTCACCGACTCTCGGTGCCTGGGGCATTGGCTGGCAGGTGATGCTCGACGGATTGGAAATTACGCAGTTCACTTATTTCCAGCAGTGTGGCGGAGTTGATTTGTTCCCAATTTCCGCCGAATTGACATATGGACTCGAGCGTATTGCGGCGTTCCTCCAGGATGTGGACTCGATCTACGACATTGTTTGGGCGCGAGACCCGGAGACAGGCCACGAAACCAAATATGGAGAGGTCCGGCTGGCAGACGAGTTGCAGATGTCGGTTTACAATTTTGAGATGGCGGACGTTGCCACCGCGTGGAAGCACTTTGAATTGTGCGAGGCGGAATGCAATGCACTGCTGGATCAATACGCGAGAGTAGATAGGACAGAAAATTCCCACCTTTCCCAAAACCCGGGAGAAGTAGGGCACCCCGTCCATGAGAAACGACGCTTCCCTCTCCTCGGCGCCTACGAGCTGTGCTTGAAGTGCTCGCATCTGTTCAACATCCTCGATGCGCGCGGCGCGATCTCAGTCACCGAACGCGTCGGCGTGATCGCGCGAGTGCGGGCTCTGGCAGTCGGAATCGCCAAGGCTTGGGTAGACCAGCAGACGGATGAACCCGAATCCGAAGAGAAGGAGCCTGAGCCTGCGGTGGAGTTCGCGGCAAAGAGCATAAGTAATGCCTGATTTTCTTCTCGAGATTGGGGCCGAAGAAATCCCTGCGCGCATGATCGCCGCGGCACAGGCCGATTTGGTGCGTCGCGTGAGCGATTTACTAACGCGCGAGCGACTGCCTGCCAGCGGCACAATCAGCGGATTCGAGACGCCGCGACGGCTGGCGGTGCTCGCCGCTGGAATTCCAGCGGCGCAGCCCGACGTCACGGAACAGGTCAATGGTCCCGCCGCAAAAGTGGCGTTCAAGGACGGTCAGCCGACTCCTGCGGCCCACGCATTTGCGAAAAGGGCTGGAATTGATGTTTCAGAACTCGAGCGCGTCGCTACTCCGAAGGGCGAATATCTTTCGGCCAAGGTGAAAAAGACAGGACGCTCGGCTGCTGAGATTCTTTCTGAGTCTCTGCCGAAAGAAATCTCTTCGCTGCACTGGCCAAAAAACATGTACTGGCGCAAGCAGAACGAACGGTTTGTGCGCCCGGTGCGATGGCTGGTGGCGATGCTGGACGACGAGATAGTGCCACTTGAGTTCGCCGGAATTCGCTCAGGCGACCATTCTCGAGGGCACAGGCGCTTGTCTTCAGGACCGGTCAAAGTGCCTCGAGCGGGTAAGGCTTACATTGACGCGTTGCATGCCGCAAAAGTACTGGCGCGGACAGAGCGCGAGCAGCAGATTCGCAAAGCCCTCGACGCGGCAACGCGGATGATTCCCGGCGCACGGTGGCGCGAAGACGCCGCACTCCTCGACGCGGTTGTGAATCTGACGGAGTGGCCCTCGGCGATTCTCGGGAGCTTTGACCGCGAGTTTCTCGAATTGCCCCAAGAGGTTCTAGTCACGGTAATGCGCGATCACCAGAAATATTTCGCCATTGAGGATTCGAAGGGCAGACTGCTGCCGAATTTTCTCGCTGTGCTGAATACGGACGGTGATCCGGAAGGCCTGATCCGGCACGGTAACGAACGGGTGCTGCGAGCTCGATTCAACGACGCGCGCTTCTTCTGGCAGACCGATCAGAAACATCCGTTACGCGAGCGGGTTTCCTGGCTGAGGAACGTGACATTCCAGAAAGACCTTGGCAGCTACTACGAGAAGACTCTGCGCGTCCAGCGTCTTTGCAGTTGGCTCACTGAAACGCTGCGCCAGAGCGGGACGGCGGTCAGGCCCGGAGTCGTGCACAAAGCCGCATGTCTCGCGAAAACCGACCTCACAACTGAACTGGTGAAGGAATTTACGGAGCTTCAAGGGATTGTCGGCGGACTCTATGCAGGCGTGCAGGAACTCGATAAGGGCATGCCGAATGCGACGCGGCAACTGATCGCAGACACTATTTACGACCAGTACAGGCCGGAATCGGCGGAGGACGCAGTTCCGCGTGCGGTGGAAGGTGCGGTGCTCTCGATTGCCGATAAGGCCGACACGATTGCGGGGATGTTCGCGTTGGGACTGCAGCCGACCGGATCGAAGGATCCATTCGCGTTGCGGCGACAGGCGAATGGAATTGTGAAGACCATTGCCGAGCACAAGTTGCCGATTGGGCTGGGACAATTGCTGACACTGTCGCGCGAGACCTATAAGGGGGCGGCGGCGGAAACGAAATTCAAGCGCGATTTTGATTACGAAGAAGCGATTCGCGCGTTCTTCCGCGAGCGATTGGAGTTCTACCTGCGGGAACAACTCGCTTTTGCCTACGACGTGGTGGATGCGGTCTTGGCCGCCGGCGCTGACGATGTTGTAGATACAGTGGCCCGGGCGGGAGCAGTTTCCGAAGTCCGGGGCTCGACCGATTTTGCATCCATTTCGATCGCTTTCAAGCGGATCAAGAACATTTTGCGGCAGGCGCACGAGACCGGAAAGCAAATCGCCGCGGGTCCGCAGGCCGACTTATTGCGGGAGGACGCCGAGAAACAGCTTCGGGCACAAATCCTGGAAATCGCACAATCTGTAGGCGCTTTGGGCCAGGCGCGCGAATATTCCCGGGCGTTGACTGAAATTTCACGCATTCGCCCCGCAGTGGATGCGTTTTTCGATAAAGTAATGGTAATGGTTGAGGACGAGCAACTGCGCGCCAACCGACTGGCGCTGCTGCAGACGTTGTTGAAGGAGTTCTCCACAATCGCGGATTTTTCGGAGATTGTGACCGAGGGCAAGTCGTAGACCACGGCCTGTGATCCCGCATGACCTTAGCCATCAGGAACCTGCGGCTTACCGCATGCACAACGGATTCTCATCGGTAAAGCCGCTCGGAATGACCGCATTTGTAACTCAGAATTCTGAATAAAGGAAACGCACTTATGGCGACAATGACGATTGCAGAAGCAGAAGCTCCAGCGAAGAGCGCGAGACCAGCGACCAAGTACGTTTATACATTCGGCGGCGGCAAGGCCGATGGCAACGGCAAGATGAAAGATGTTCTCGGCGGCAAAGGCGCAGGCCTCGCCGAAATGAGCAACGCGGGCCTCCCGGTGCCTCCGGGATTCACTATTCAGACTGAGGCCTGTCGCGAGTACATGCGTATGGGCCACGTATCAGAAGAGGTGGACCGTCAGATGGACGCGGCGCTGCGCCAGCTCGAAGAGCTACAGGGACAGAAGCTGGGCAAAGGGTCGAATCCGCTGCTGGTGAGCGTGCGCTCGGGCGCCAAGTTCTCCATGCCCGGCATGATGGATACAATTCTCAACCTCGGCTTGAACGACGAAAGCGTCGAGGCGCTTGCCAAGCTCAGCAACAATCCGCGCTTCGCCTATGACTCCTACCGCCGTCTAATTCAGATGTTCGGCAATGTTGTGCTCGATATCGAAAAGCACGAGTTCGACGAAGTATTCGATGGCAAGAAGAAGCAGCGCAAGGTGAAGCTTGATACCGAACTCGATGCCAAGGCGTTGAAGGAAGTCATCGCCGAATACAAGAAAGTTGTCAAAAAGCATGCTAAGCGCGACTTTCCGCAGGACGCCCACGACCAACTGGTTCTCGCTCGGGATGCGGTGTTCCGCTCATGGCAGAACGATCGCGCCAAGCACTATCGCCGCATCAACAACATTGACGACATGCTCGGAACCGCTGTCAACGTTCAGGCAATGGTGTTCGGCAATCTCGGCGACACCAGCGGCACCGGCGTCGGCTTCACGCGGAATCCAGCCATCGGCACGAAAGAGTTCTACGGCGAGTTCCTGATGAATGCGCAGGGTGAAGACGTTGTCTCCGGCGTGCGCACGCCTGTTCCCATTCTCGAACTCGAAAAGGTCATGCCCGACGTTTACAACCAGCTGCGCGAAATCACTACGCGGCTGGAAAAACACTACCGCGACATGCAGGACTTCGAGTTCACCATCCAGGACCGCAAGCTCTACATGCTGCAAACGCGTAATGGGAAGCGCACCGGCCTGGCCGCTGTTCGGGTCGCTTTGCAGATGGTGGACGAAGGCCTGATCACGAAGGAAGAAGCAATCTTCCGCGTCGAACCGAACCAGCTTTACGATTTTCTGGTGCCGCGCCTGGATGAAAAAGGAAAGAAGATCGACGTGCTGGCGAAGGGCTTGCCGGCGTCGCCGGGAGCGGCGGTCGGCGAAATCGTTTTCACCGCTGACGCAGCGGTCGAGCGTGCAGGACACAGCGCCAAGAATCCCGTGATTCTCGTCCGCGCTGAGACCACTCCGGAAGATATTCATGGTATGGAAGTCGCGAAAGGCATTCTGACCTCACGCGGCGGCATGACCAGCCACGCGGCTGTGGTCACGCGGGGCATGGGCAAGTGCTGCGTCGCGGGCGCTGGCGACATTGATGTCGATGAAAAGGCGCAGGAGATGCGAGTGAAAGGTCAGGTGTTCAAGGCGGGCGACTGGATTTCGCTCGACGGCACCACCGGCCGCGTGATCAAAGGCAAGCTGGGCACGCTTGATCCGTCGCCGGACGATCCCGAGTTGCAGAAGTTTATGGGATGGGCGGATCCGTACCGCGTGCTGAAGGTGCGCGCGAATGCTGACATCCCTCGTGACGCCGTCCAGGCGCGTGCGTTCGGCGCAGAAGGCATCGGACTGTGTCGCACCGAACATATGTTTTTCGGCGCAGAAAAGATTCCGCACATGCGCGCGATGATTCTCGCCAACAACGAGAAAGACCGTCGTGCCGCGCTGAAGAAACTGCTGCCCATGCAGCGCAACGACTTCATCGGTGTGTTCCGCGCTATGGACGGCTTTCCGGTCACTATCCGCACGCTCGATCCGCCGCTGCACGAGTTCCTGCCGCGCCGCGAAGAGCTGATGGTGGATATTGAGACGCTGCCTATTCGCGACGCGAAGGCGAAGAAGGCCCTGGTCGCCAAGTACAAGGACTACGGAGCCAAGGCTGTGGGCGATCTGAAGAAGCTGCTGCCCACGTTGCTCGCACGTGTTGAGCAGTTGCACGAGTTCAATCCCATGCTCGGACATCGCGGCTGCCGCCTCGGCATCACCTATCCGGAGATCACCGAAATGCAGGCGCGCGCCATTTTCGAAGCCGCAGTTGCGGTCGCGAAAGACGGCGTGAAGGTGTTCCCCGAGATCATGATTCCGCTGGTTGCCACCTTGAAAGAATTGGAGAACCAGGCTGGAATCGTGCACCGCGTCGCGAAAGAAGTTTTTGCCGAGAAAGAACGCACCGTAGATTACTTGGTAGGAACAATGATCGAGTTGCCACGCGCTGCCCTGGTAGCGGACGAGATCGCGAAACAGGCGCAGTTCTTCTCTTTCGGCACCAACGATCTCACTCAAACGACCTGGGGATTCTCGCGTGACGACGTCAACAAAATCCTGCCCACGTATCTTGCGGAAGGCATCATCAAGCAGGATCCGTTCAACGCGCTCGATCAGGAAGGCGTCGGACAGTTGGTGAAGATCGCCACTGAACGCGGCCGCAAGACTCGCTCGAACCTGAAAGTCGGAATTTGCGGCGAGCACGGCGGAGAGCCATCGTCAGTGGAGTTCTGCCACACAGTGGGACTGAACTACGTATCGTGCTCACCGTTCCGCGTGCTGACAGCGCGATTGGCGGCAGCGCAAGCTGCAGCCAGCGAGAAGCTGGGGGTTGAGGGCGGAAGAACGAAGTAAAACAAACATAATTGAAAACATCAGCCCACCCGCAAGGTGGGCTTCTTTATTTTTGCGCCAACTTCTTCGCCACCGCGCAGTACAGATCTATCGCATCGTTCAATTGCTTTTTCTCCACATACTCGCCTTCGGTATGGGCCACGTGAATCGATCCCGGCCCGAGCAGCAATGGCTGCCCCCAATTAGTCAGCGCGGGGATGTCCGTGGTAAATGCCGCAACCATGGTGGGCAGGCCCTCGAAGGTGCGTAGGCGGACGGCAGGAATTTCCAGCGTGAATTCGACTTTCGCCAGATCGCCAACGGTCGCGACGATTTCATTGCGAAGCGCTTCCGCAGGACCAACCAGTCTATAGAGCACCTGTCCGCGGGCGTTGTCAGGAATTACATTCGGCGCGCGGCCGCCTTCGATAACTCCAATATTCATAGTGCAAGGGCCGATGTCGGGATCTGACGGCAGTTTCATCGCGCGGAGGCGATGCAGAGCTTCAATCAGCTTGTCAACCGCGGACTCGCCAAGCTCGGGATACGCCGAATGTGCCATGCGCCCTGAGGCTGTGAGTTGGACGCGAAGCGATCCCTTTGACGCGATGGCAACCCGGTTCTCGGTGGGCTCGCCGTTGATGAGATATTTACACGAGTTCTTTTGCTGATTGGCGACCTTCGCGCCGGCGCTGTCGCGCTCCTCACCGACAAGAAATAACAGGTCAACGTAGATGCCTTCCTGCTTCAGGCGTTCAGCGGCGGCTATCTGTGCGGCGATGATTCCCTTTGCGTCGCACGAACCGCGGCCATAGATGCGCGTATCGTCCTCGAATGAAGCGATGAATGGAGGAACAGTGTCCATGTGCGTCGAGAAGACGACGGCGGGATTAGATCCCTGGGGCGATGTAGCGTAGACATTCGCGCGCTCGCCTTCAACAACTGTACGCTGCACGTTGTACCCGAGGCGTTGCATCTCTTCGACGAGAACATGGCCGATTTGGCATTCGTTGCCGGTGATGGACTGGATGTCAACGAGTCGGCGCGTAAGTGAGATAGCGTCCATGCGATTCGAGGATAACAAACCGCGTGAAGTCACAAGTAAGGGGCAGAAGGCAGAAGTTTAAAATGCCTGTGGCAGATGCCAAATTGCGTCCCCTACGAACGGATTTCGCCCAACCGGTTGCACAGCTTGCAATTTATTTATCACTTCTGCATTCTTACTTCTGCCCTCTGTAACTCAGCGTGACTTTCACCGGTTCTTCAATTCGATCCCTCTTCATTGATGGCCCCGCAGGCCGGCTAGAGGCGTTACTGAATTCCGGCGCAGAGAACGCGAGTCACGCCGCCCTGATCTGCCATCCGCACCCGATGTTCGGCGGCACACTGCACAATAAAGTCGTCTTCCATGCCATGAAGGCGCTGAACAGCTTCGGCTTCCCTGCCCTGCGCTTTAATTTTCGCGGTACGGGACTGAGCCAGGGCGAGCACAATCATGGAATCGGCGAAGTGGACGATGTGCGCGCCGCGCTCGATTGGCTAGACAAGGAATTTCGTCTGCCGCTGATTTTCGCTGGGTTCTCGTTCGGTGCTGCGGTCGGACTGCGTGCCACTTGTCCGGATGACCGCGTGAAAGCCGTAATTGGATTAGGAGTTCCCGTGCGCCCGGTGGATGAGCGCAGCTACGATTTGAATTTTCTCGCCGCGTGCAGGAAGCCGAAACTTTTTGTAAGCGGGAGCCGTGATCAGTTTGGCCCTCGGGTGCAGCTTGATGAAATGGTACAGATGGCGGCAGAGCCGAAGACATTAGTAATCATCGACAGCGCCGATCACTTTTTCGAAGGAAGGCTGCGCGAAATGCGCGATGCGGTCGAGCAGTGGGTGCGCGAGAACATTCAGAGTTAAATCAGTTCATGAAGCTTGGGGGAAAAGAATCGGCTTTTGCGATGGGAAAAGCAGATTCCTCGTGGACTAAAGTCCGCTCGGAATGACAAGTATCGGGTTACGGCAACGGCTAAAGCCGTGCCTTCCCGTCCGTGACATCATCGAGCGGTGCAGTCAAGCTCTAGAAAATAGTCGTTTCTGGATGCAAATGAAACAGGTCGCGCGCCACATCTTGGAGCATGCTATGCGTGAATCGAGCGTCGGTCGCGCATTTCAGAGGCACCTGGGGTGCGACAAAGACGTTCTGCGCATTTGCGAAGATCTTTACGACCTCAGTTCGTATGCTCGAGTTTTCGTAGTTGCTGTCGGCAAGGCAGCACATTCGATGTTGACCGGGTTGTACGAGCAGACCGGAGAACGCTTTGAGGGCATCGTCGCCAGCCCGGTCGAGCCAGAGTTTCACGTGCGAGGATTTCGATACTTTGTCGGCGGACATCCATTACCCAACGCAGAATCGATTCGCGGAGCGGATGCGATTTTGAAGACTGTGCATGGGCTGGGCGAATCGGCGCTGGTACTTTACCTGATCAGCGGTGGAGGTTCGGCTTGCTGCGAAAAACCGATCGATGACGAAATCTCACTCGACGATCTGGTACAGAGCAATCGCGCTCTGGTTCACTCCGGCGCGAGCATCGCCGAGATCAACGCCATTCGCAAACACTTTTCTGCCATCAAGGGGGGCCGACTGGCGCAAGCTGCCTATCCGACACAGCAGGTTTCAATCTTGATTTCGGATGTACCGGACAATATGCCCGATGCGCTAGCTTCCGGTCCTACGATGCCGGATTCAACCACGGTCCGAGATTGCGCCTCGATAGTCGAGAAATACTCCCTTCTGCCACAGCTTCCTTCATCCCTGCGCGAATTGTTTGAGCACCACGCGCTCGACGAGACTCCCAAATCCGACGATCCCGCGTTTATCAACGCACGCTGGTGGACCGTGCTCTCGAATTCCGACCTGCTTCAGGCCGCAAAAGCTGAAGCAGAGCGACAGGGATTTGCAACGTTCATAGATAGCAGCTGTGACGATTGGCATTACGTCAAAGCCAGCGCTTACTTGTTGGAACGGTTACGTGAGCTGCGGACTAAATATGAACGCGTTTGCCTTCTCTCGGGAGGAGAAGTCACAGTACGTGTCAACAACGGAGGAACTGGCGGTCGCAATCAGCAGTTCGCTCTCGAGTGCGCGGACAAGATCGCGGGACAAAACATCTGCGTGCTTAGCGCGGGATCGGACGGGATCGACGGCAATAGTCCGGCGGCCGGCGCACTCGTGGATGGAACTACGCTTGAACGCACAAAAGCCCGTGCGCTCGATTTGAAAGCTCACTTAGAGAACTTCAACGCGTATCTGTTGTTTGCAGCTCTCGGTGACGCCATCATAACTGGGCCCACGGGCAATAATCTGCGCGATATCAGGATTCTGCTCGCCGCCTAAGCTGTTTTCCTGGCGGTTTGCGGTGGAGGCATGTTAGCAATCGCTTGTTTCATCCCTCGATCCATCTCTTCCGGCGAGAGATCTTTTACATGCGTAGCCAGCGACCACTTGTGTCCCGAAGGATCGGTAACCATTCCATACCGGTCCCCCCAGAACTGGTCCATAAGAGGCATCTTGACTTGAGCGCCCGCCGCCGTAGCACGTTGAAACGCTGCATCTACATCGTCGGTGTAAATGTGGATGGTCACAGAAGAACTGCCGCCCGAAACCGGAGATAAAGCTCCATAGTCAGGCATCTCGTCATTGAGCATCAGGAACGAATCACCGATTCGCAACATGGCATGCATGATTTTTCCGTTTGGCATCCGGGCAGCTTGGCCCTGCAATTCAGCGCCAAAAGCCTGCTTATAAAACTCGATCGCTTTGTCCGCATCGCGAACGATCAAATGTGGAGTAAGAGTGTGAAATCCTGGAGGGACAGCTGGAACTGCTTTAGGCATAAAACCTCCTTAGGCAGAAAATTTTAGTCCAGGAGATTGTTAAAGCTCAGAAGATTTTTGTAATACCTTCGTCAAGCACCAACACACGTTCGGTGATACCGGCAGCAAGCGCTTCTTTTTCGAGCAGTTGCAACGGTTCATCGATCGGTTCGTGGGACAAACGAAATGTACCGTAGTGCATAGGCACCATCCATCGCGATTTCAGGTCGAGGAACGCGCGGGTAGCATCGGCTGGATTTGTATGTACATTGCGAAATGTTTCCGGATTGTAAGCTCCGATGGGTAACAGTGCCACTTGAGGAGCGAGCCGCATACCGATCTCGCGAAATCCAGAGAAGTACGCTGTGTCGCCAGCGTGATAAACGGAATGTTTGCCGCCGCGCAGAACATAACCGCCGTAGCCGCGATGAGCGTCGCGCAGCACTCGCGCGCCCCAGTGACGAGAGGGCACATGCGTGATCGTCAAATCGCGATGACGATAGCTGCTCCACCAATTGAGTTCGACCACGTCGCGAAAACCAAGGTCAGACACAAGATCGAATACCTGCCCCGGCACAACGATAGTTGGAGCCGAGCCACGATGTCGCTTCGTGTGTTGCACCAGAGCACGCAGAGACGGCCGATGAAGATGATCGAAGTGCGCGTGCGTAATCAAAACGAGATCAACGGGAGGAAGATCTGGGATCTTGACCCCGGGCTGCCGCAGCCTCTTAAGCACAAACAGCCAGCGGGCGAAGTTCGGATCAATGATTACGTTCTCGCCGCCCACCTGAAGGAAAAAAGTTGCATGACCGATGAACGTCAGCCCCATGTCGCCGTCGGACACTAGCACTGGCTTATGCGACTCGCCAATACGCGCTGTAACCGCCGAATGGCGTACCAGGCGCCCGAACTGTCGCGCCCGCTTGCGCAACGCCGGATTTTGCAGGGCTTGTTTGAGCATGAAAACAGCCGGACCGCGCTGACTCCTAGGCCTTCGCGATTAGAATCGCAAAGAACTTATCCGTGCCGGTCGACAGATCCACTTCAATTTTACAATCACATCATTAGCTTGACCCGGACTTGCGTGTCATTTCTAATTCCTAAAGTCATCATTAGATCAGGAGTTCATAATGCGAGTTGCTTTCTTGGGATTAGGAATTATGGGCCAAGCGATGGCAGCCAACTTGGCCAAAGCTGGACACGAAGTTACGGTCTGGAACCGCACTCCAGGCAAGCAGATTGAGGGCGCGAGAACGGCGGCGACAGCTGCGGAAGCCGCACAAGGCGTGGAGGTCGTATGGCTCTGCGTCTCGGACACAGCGGCGGTCGAGAGCGTTCTTTTTGGCGAAAGTGGCGCCGAGCAATCGCTGACGGAAGGCATGATCGTCGCGGATTCCAGCACGATATCTCCTTCCGCAACTCGAAAATTTGCCGAACGGCTGGCTCGTCGGGGAGTGCAGTACGTGGATTCGCCGGTGACTGGCTCAAAAACCGGCGCGGAAAGCGGGACCTTGCTCTTCATTCTTGGCGGAGAGGAGCAAACGATTGAGAAGCTGAAACCACTTTACGCGGCGATGGGCAAGAAAATCTTCCGCATGGGGGAAGTTGGCAAAGGACAATCGGCCAAGCTGGTGATGAACCTGCAGATTGCGCTCATCTACGAAGGCTTCGCAGAAGCCCTCACACTGGGGGCGAAGCTCGGAGTCGACGCCGAGAACTTAATGCCGCTAATCCAGGCTTCAATGGTGCGGTCGGGAGTAGTCGAGTACAAAGCACCGTTTGTCTTGGGACGCGACTTTGCTGCAAATTTCCCTCTGAAGCTCATGAGCAAAGACATCCGGCTGGCACTTGAGGCTGGAAAGGAAGCGCGAGTGAAGCTGCCCGGACTGGAAACTGTCGGCGAAATTTACGAGATGGCCATTGAGGATGGCCACGCCGAACTTGATTACGCCGCCACGCTATTGCTGTTGGAGAAATGGGCCGGGGTAGAGGTGAAGGGACAGGCGGCATAGAGTTTTGCCCTAGATCGTGTGTCGCATCCGCTCGAGGTGTTATGCCATCCAATGACAATGGCCGACTCCCTCTATTTCAGCCTGTGGTTCACCGATTTCGAGAGGACCGAAATGCTGCCGCATGCGCTGCGTGTGATGCAGCAATTCGCGCCATCACAGGCCATTCCCGGCATTACCTACGTAGCGCTACATCCAATCTCATGGAATGAGCCGACGATACTCGAGCAGCGTTATAAGCCCGGCATTGCGGTCGAGCAAGCAATCATCGTAGCTGCCGATTTGCTGCACGAAGATTACGCCTACGTCTTCGAATCCAACTGGGATCTCTGGACTCCTCAGGCCAGCGGAGAATGGACCCAGCAACCAACGCCGGTGCGGTTTATGGTTCGCGGAGATGAGTTTGAGGAGGGCGAATCGGAGACCCAGGGACAAATTCAGGTTGATTTCGGTCTCGATGTTCCATTTCTTCACGAAGAACTGCAAATTACAGACGAGTTGGAATCGCGAGTCCGCGCCAATGTGAAGTTGCTGGTTGACTTCATCAACCGTGCAGAAAAAAACGCCGGCGCTGCGACGCGGCTGCTCTGGTCTGAGTCGGATGAAAATCTCGCGCAAAAACTGATTGCCCGCCTTCAAAAGGTGCAGTAACAGGCTCGACCCAATGAAACCTCTCGACATACTCGCTGTTGCCGCACATCGTGATGATGTAGAGCAGACTTGTGGCGGAACGCTGCTGAAGATGGCGCAACTGAGTCATCGCACGGGGATTCTGGATCTAACTCAAGGCGAGATGGGGACCCGCGGCTCAGCCGACGACCGCGCCCGCGAGGCTGCCGAGGCCGCGAAGATTCTTCGCCTTTCATGGCGCGAAGCGCTGGATATTCCCGATGGTCGGGTGGAAAACACCTGGGCCAACCGATTGAAAGTCGCACGGGTGATCCGGCAAACTCGGCCGCGAGTGATGATCCTGCCGTACTGGGAGGGCCGCCATCCCGACCATTACACGGCTTCAAAGCTGGGATATGAAGCATGCTTTCTGGCAGGACTCGCAAAACTCGACGTCGACCGCGCAATAGATGCTCAGGGATCGGCATTCAGCCAGGTCGCATCTGCGGTGGCGAGCGTGGCGGCGGGTGAACAGCAGACCACGAATTCAGCTTCAGCTCTTTCGCCGCATCGTCCCTTCAAAATTATCTACGCCACGTTGTACCACGATATTCGGCCAACCTTTGTAGTGGACATCACTGAGCAGTTCGAGGCCAGATTCGAGTCGCTGATGGCATATAAGTCGCAATTCAGTGATCAAACGGCAGGCAAAGACATCTTCCCTGCTCGCGCAGAGATTCGCGCCCGCACCGAGTCGATGGCGAGATTCTACGGCGCATTTGCAGGTGTAACTTACGCTGAGCCATTCCTGCAAAAAGAAGTTGGATTGGTAGATGACGTGACCGCTATTCCTGTGAAGTCAATCTGAGCGGAAGTTCTCGCACTCGCGTCTCGTGTCTACAGCTACGCTTTCACTGCAATCGCCACACCGTCACGTATCGGCAAAATAGTCGTGAACATCTGAGGCGAGTTGTAAAGCAACCGGTTAAATTCTACGATCGCCTTGGTGGAGTCCTCGGTCGGATTCGGATCCGTGACTTTGCCACTCCACAAAGCGTTGTCGGCAACAAAGAGACCGCCCTTTCGCAAATGAGGCAGTGCCGTTCTTAACGCGCGCGGATAATCTTCCTTGTCGATATCGCAAAAGATGATGTCGAATTCTCGCTTCTCTTCAGACAGGAATTCCAGCGCGTCTCCAACCTTGATCGTAATGCGATCAGCCACCTCAGCGCGCTCGAAATAGGCGCGGGCTTCGTCGGCGTTCTTGCGATCTCCATCGGTGTAAATGACTCGCCCGCCCTCGCCGACCGCTCGTGCCCACCAGATCGTGGAATATCCAATCGCAGAGCCTAGTTCGAAAACCGTTTTCGCATTGGTCATCACCGCGAGTTGATGAAGAATGCGGGCCACCGCCGGTCCGACGATTGGAATATTACGTTTCGCAGCTTCCGCCTCCATCGCTGTGAGCACTTCGTCGCGCGACGGGAGCAATGAGTAAAGATAATCTTCAACTGGCGCGGCGGTGATGCCGTGCATCATCCAGGCTGGCTTATCGTCAGTTTTTGGCATGAGTCGCCCTCAGCGACAAATCACGAAGCAGTTTGTCCTGGCTTCATCTCGTACACTTCAATTCCCTTTACCAACTTCGCGAGTTCGCTTGGCCTTCCTGTCAAGACCGGGAACGTCGCAAAATGCATCGGCACGACAGTTTGCGGCTTCAACAGATTACAGGCGTATGCGGCTTCGCGCGGACTCATCGTGTAGTGATCTCCGATCGGCAGCATCGCAATCTGCGGAGCGTAGAGGTCACGAATAATCGCCATATCCCCGAACACATTAGTGTCGCCGGCGTGATAAATTTTGACGCCGTTCTCAAATTCGATCACATATCCGCAGGCCTCTCCGCCGTACACAAGCGTGTCGCCATCGAGTATTCCGCACGAGTGGTCGGCGTGGACCATTGTGACTTTGATGTCTTCGACCTGCTGGGTTCCACCTTTGTTCATTTCGGCGAGGTTCTGCACGCCCTTTTTACTCAGCCACCCACAAAGCTCAGGAATTCCGACGATTTTAGGA
This sequence comes from Acidobacteriota bacterium, assembly GCA_003224815.1. Taxonomy (GTDB): domain Bacteria; phylum Acidobacteriota; class Terriglobia; order Terriglobales; family Acidobacteriaceae; genus Gp1-AA145. The sequence goes on from QHZW01000345.1 coordinate 18,248, forward strand.
TTGTGCTTCTTCGCAATTTCGACGGCGTCTCCGATATGGTCGCCGTGGCCGTGAGTAATTAGCATCGTATCGAGCGAACTGACATTCTTCTCTGAATCGGGACAAGCCGGATTTCCCATAACCCATGGATCGATGAGCACCGTCTTGCGCTTGGGAGTCTGAATACGAAAAGTCGCATGGCCTAACCACGTCAGCTTAATTCCGTTAAGATTCATCCGCCTTGCTCCGTGCTTCACACATTCTAGTGGTCGACGCGAGTTCGCTTCAATGCAGCTGAACGGCGTGGAATAATATCATTCTTCATGGACGATCTGAAGTTGCTGATTTCGCGTGAGCAGATCGCCGAACGCGTGGCGGCAATCGGCAGGCAGATCACCGCTGATTCCGACGGACCGGTTATGTTCATCGGCGTCCTCAAGGGTGCTGCGGTTTTTCTCAGCGACCTTGTGCGGCACGTCCAAATAGCCGCAACCTTCGACTTCATTGGAGTCGCAAGTTATAGCAATCAGTTCGATCGGAATAAAGTGTGGGATTCAAGCGGCGAAGTCCGATTGACGAAAGACGTCGATCAATCGTTGCGCGGTAAGGACGTCGTATTGGTAGAAGACATCCTCGATACCGGTCTTACGCTGACTTTCCTGAAGCGCCTCCTCCTCGGTCACGAGCCGAAAAACCTGCGAGTTGCCGTCCTTTTGGATAAGCCCTCGCGCCGAAAACTACTCGTCGAAGCGGATTACGTAGGCTTTACGATTGCAGACGACTTTGTCGTGGGGTACGGAATGGACTATGCGGAGCAATATCGTCATTTGCCGGACATTCATATCGTACCTAATGTTGCACTCACCTGAGGCGAAGTCCCTCGCGGGCAAAGTGTAGTCTCACTAACTCTGACTGATATCATTGAAGGGTGGAAACGGCTGCAGTGCAAACTGAATTGCAATCGCGGATAGAGCCATTGCTGCTCGAGGTGGCGGACGTGGTCAACACCACGCTCGATCTCGATACTACGCTGCGCCGTGTGGCTGAATTGGTGCGGAAAGTCATTGATTATGAGATCTTTGGCATCCTCCTGCTGAACGAGAAATCGCAGGAGCTTTATTTTCGTTTTAGCGTCGGACACTCTAAGGAAACTGCGGATCGAGTCCGAATTAAGGTCGGCGAAGGCGTAACCGGAACCGCTGCACAGCGCCGAGAGGCGGTGCTGATCGGAGATGTCAATGCGGATCCGATTTATATCTCCGCGGTTCCAAATGTACGTTCAGAACTTGCGGTTCCACTCATCATTAAGAATCGGGTTATCGGTGTCATCGATATTGAGTCTCCGCAGCCACACCACTTCACAGAAGAACACAAACAACTGCTTACGCTTATTGCGTCTCGGATGGCTGTTGGCATCGAGAATGCCCGTCTTTATACTCGCATCACGCGGCAAGCGAAGACGCTCCTGCTGCTGAATGAAATTGCGCGGGAGCTGACGTCGATCTTAAATCTGGACGAGTTGCTCAAGCGCGTTGGCGAGTTATTGAGTCGCCTGATCGACTTCCAGATGTTCAGCATTTTGCTGCTTGATCCCGCGGGAGAGACATTGCAGCATCGCTTCTCATTGCGTTTTCAGGAGAATATTCACCTCAAGAACGATATTCCTTCAGGCAAAGGTATTGTTGGCGCGGCCGCGGAGCAGAAGCAGGCAATCCTTGTGCGCGATGTGAAAAAGGACCCCCGCTACATTGAGACCAATCCTGAGACGCGGTCGGAATTGGCAGTGCCGCTGATCTACAAAGACAACGTGATCGGAGTGCTCGACCTTGAGCACACGAAACGTGGCTTCTTCACCGACGATCACCTTCGCACGACGACCACGCTGGCAGCGCAAATCGCTATCGCAATAGAAAACGCACGGCTGTACGAACAGATTGCACGCCAGGAGCGACGACTGGAGCGCGACTTGGCAATGGCGCGGGAGTTGCAGTTTCGACTGCTGCCCCAGGCGCGCCCGAAGATGAACAATCTGGAAATTGCGGCGAAGTTTTCTCCCGCCCGAGCCATTGGTGGCGACCTCTACGATTTTCTGAGCTACTCCAATTCGCGAACTGCGATCGCGATTGGTGACATCAGCGGAAAGGGCGCGCCAGCGGCGATTTATGCCGCACTGGTCAGCGGGATTCTACGCTCCCATGCACCGATGGAACCCGCGCCTGCGGAAATGCTGGCCGCGGTGAATTATTCGTTGGCTGAGCGGCGCATTGATGGCCAGTTCGTGTCCCTGATTTACGCCGTTTGGGACGACGCAAACTTAACGTTACAGGTGTCAAACTCCGGATTGCCACGCCCTGTGTACTGCCACAAGGGCAAAACGCAGCTGATCGAAGCCACCGGCCTTCCTCTCGGGTTGTTCGACGATGCGGAATACGACGAGTTCACGTTTCAAGCGGAACCTGATGATGTATTCGTTTTCTTCAGCGACGGAATTCTGGATGCGACAAACAAAGCCGGCGACCTTTTCGGTCGCACCCGGCTCGAAAAAATCATCGCAGAGTGTGCTGAAAGTTCCGCCGAATCTATGGTGAAGTCCATCTTCAAGGCCGCTGCTGAACATGCTTCCGGTGTGGAAACGTTTGATGACGAGACTGTCGTCGCCATCAAAGTGAAAGGTAGGACCTCAAACCGCAAGTGAGCGGACTTCCTCAACGCCCTCCCGGATTCGTTTATCGGACCCCTGAAATAAAGCGTGTGCAGCGCTCGTCGTCGAGCCTGCAAAGGGCGGACAACTCCGTTCCTCGACTTCATTGCGAAGCCATCCCCATCAGCTCTCTCGCTGAGAAATTTGGCACGCCACTCTACGTTTATTCGGCTGCGGCAATTCGCGAACGCGTGCTGGCCTTCAAAGCTGCTTTTCGCGAGATCGACCATACCATTTGCTACTCGGTAAAGGCGAATTCGAACCTCAGCCTCTTGCGACTGCTCGCCAAAGCAGGGTGCGGATTCGATATTGTTTCGGGCGGCGAGCTGGAACGTGTCTTGCGAGCAGCGCCGGGTTCGGTAAAGCAAGTCGTCTTTTCCGGTGTGGGCAAAACCTCTGCGGAACTGGATGCGGCGCTCGGAGCCAGCATTCTTTTGTTTAATGTTGAGAGCGCGGCTGAGCTGGATGCACTCGCTCAGTGCGCGGAGAGACTCAAGCGCACCGCCCAGATCGCTTTTCGGGTGAATCCGGACGTCCCGGCCGACACGCATCCATATATTTCGACTGGATTGCAGAAACATAAATTTGGGGTGCCGCTCGTCGACGCACGCTCCCTATACTCGCAGGCTGCGAGACTGAAGTTCTTGAAAGTCGCCGGGGTGAGCGTGCACATTGGTTCGCAGATCACCGACTCCGCTCCGTTCTCAGCGACAATGCAACGGGTTGCTGAGCTGGTCCGCCAGCTTCGAGCAGATGGACATAATATTCGGTTCGTTGATGCTGGAGGCGGCCTTGGAATCGATTATTGCGGATCGCAGGATTTTCGAGAGTCCGTTGGCAGCTATGCTGCTGCGATCGCCCCGTCGCTGAAGGATCTGAAAGTCCGACTACTGGTTGAGCCCGGGCGATCGATCGTGGGCCCGGCAGGAGTGTTGCTCACTCGCGTCGTTTATCGAAAGACCAACGGCGACAAGAAGTTTGTGATCGTTGATGCCGCCATGAACGACTTGATCAGACCTTCGCTTTATCAAGCCGAGCATCAGATCGTTCCGGTTGAGTTCAACGATGCCAACCGCGAAAGTGTGGACATCGTCGGCCCAATCTGCGAATCGGGAGATTTTTTCGCCCGCGATCGTGAACTGCCTGTGGTTGGTGAAGGTGCTCTACTCGCCATCCTGGACACGGGCGCCTATGGTATGGCCCTCGCTTCCAACTACAACACCCGCGGGCGTGCGGCGGAAGTACTGGTTTCTGGAAACACAGCTAAGGTGATTCGCAAACGCGAGACCATCTCAGACCTGCTGCGCAATGAAGTGGCGGCCTTGTAA
>QHZW01000028.1 GCA_003224815.1 Acidobacteriota bacterium
GTCCCGAGGCCGGAGGAATTTCAGCTTTGGGAGACGTGTATGACCATTAACAACCAATGGGCGTACAACCAAAACGATCGGGAGTTTAAATCTGCGCAGTTCCTGATTCGGGGTTTAGTGGAAGTTGCGAGCCGCGGCGGAAATTTCCTGCTCAACGTGGGGCCTCGTCCCGATGGAACGATCCAACCGGAGTTTCAGGAACGGCTCCGCGCGATCGGCGACTGGCTCTCCGTCAATGGTGATTCGATTTATGGCACGACGTATGGGCCGGTGCAAGGAGTAAGTTCCATCCGCACGACTGCAAAAGACAACAAGGTGTTCATCCACATTTTTGACTGGCGCGGCGCCACACTGGAAGTGAACCGAATCAAACCAAAGATTGTGTCTGCCCGCCTGTTGTCAACGGGGCAATCACTGAAGTTCACGCAAACAGAAGAGAAGCTGAAGTTAGAGTTGCCGTCGCAAATGCCTGATCCCAACGTCACAACGATTGCGTTAATGACAGCTTGATTCAGCTGTACAACATTCTTAAACAGCTGTTCGAGAATTACGCTTCATTCGCGGTTCCCTAGTAGTTTCCACGCTGATAAGTGCTGCCCCACCCACTCGGCAGTTTTGTTCGTGTGGCATAGTAAGCACGCGTTCGGACTCTCATCCTGTCCGAAGCGCTTCGTCATTTCAGCATCAGGAATGTCATCGATCTGGTGATAACGCGCACGGAACAGGAGCGCGTCCGTAATGCGCGGCATATGGCACGAAACACACCGGCTAGCTTCTGATTCGGGCGGATGATGCGAATGATGGCTAACTGCCACTGCATCTCTGAATTGATTGTGGCAACCGATGCACATCAGGTCTGGCTGATCGCGGAATTTTAGAGACGTTGGATTCGAGCCAGAGTCATGGCTATGAGGATCGTGGCAGGTCCCGCAGTTTACTCCGCCTTTCCTGAAGCACTTCGAACGTTCCAGTGCTTCAACCATGAACGTGGTTTGCCGGAAGCGGCCGTCTTTGTAGAAACCTTTTCGCGAGAACTCGGCGAACGGTTGCCACATGCGGCTACCGAAGAACTCCCCTGTGGAAACGTAGTTCAATTCACCTTTACCGCCAGGATTGCGAATCGCCGACTGCATATGGCACTGAGCGCAAATGGAAATAAACTTACGGCTATCAACCTTGTGGAAATTTACAGGCGGATCCATTGGCTCCCTTGGATGGTAATCATGCTCAGTCATTTCTACGACGTGCCCACCGGAAGGACCATGGCACATTTCGCAATTTATTCCGGGCTCCTTAAATTCAAGGTGATTGGTATCGAACCCGGCCCCATTCACATTTCGCAGCTGACTGGTATGGCACACGGCGCAAATGGCTTGATAACTGGTCGAAGCATCGAGCTTCTGCCACGTGCGCGGGTCTGCTCTTTCGCTTCCTGTACCGTCAATCACACTCCAAAAATTGACCCAACGTTTGTGGAGTAGGTTGTACTGTATCGGGAATACGTGGATTTCGCCCTTCGGCAATTTGGTGGCGTAAGCCTGCTGAAATTTTGATCCAATGGTGTAATCAACCGGATAGCTGTGCCATTTGCCATCAGATTGCAAAATGTCGAAGTAATGATGGTTCTCACGAACCCACGATATTTTGCGGAGCATAAGGGCGAAACATCTTAGACATGCCACTTTCCCGCCAACGCTGGTAAATTTCGGCGTGGCAGCCGCGGCATGACTCGGAGCCGAAATACGCCATTGCTGCTGGTGCTGCTTCGACTTTCGACTTAGTGGCGTTGTTGGAATTCTGAAGCGCAGCCGTCCAACGATTTTCGGACTCTTGCACGAACGTTCCAAACGAAATAGTCGAACTGGGATTAAGCAGGCGATAAATCACCCGAAGGTCTTCCAGCGCTTTGGGGGCGAATTCACCCCCAGTACGATATGCTGCGGCGAAATTGCCGCTGGCTTCAAGTGCCTTTCCGGAACTGAATTGCACCAGCCCTAACATGTAGGCGACTTCCGGGTCGTGATGGTTGGACTGCTGCGCGGCACTTAACGAAGCTTCCGATTGTTTCAGCAATTGCTTCCGTTTTTCATCGTCTAATTGCGCGAGCGCCTCTTGCAAAAGAGCGCGGCCCTTGGCGAACATCGCAGTCGACTTGAGACTTTGTTTTACGCTGGGCCAATCTTCCTCGCGAACCGATGCAGGCCCAGCAAAGCGATCTAGATCTTCGAGTGCGTCTTCCGCATGTGCAACAGCCGCAGAGTTCAGATTCTGACGAGCTTCGACATCTGCAACAGGCACCATCAACAACGGATTTTCCGGAAGCAGCGATAAAGACTGTTGTGCGTAAGCGAGGCCCTGTTCATAGTCGCCCAGAGCGAAACAACCGCGGGCTGCGACTTCATACGCTTGGGCGAGAAATGCAGACCTTGGGAACCGCGCAAGAAAAGACTCGGCACGCGAACGCATGTCCGCAGCTGGAACCTGATTGAAAAGCTCGAGAAACGCGGAGCGTTCTTCGGGATCACTGATCTCATCAGCAATCGAGGTGGAACTACGCTTCTGCGTGAGCGGAACGGAGTCAATGTCCTGCGCTGGAAGACGAGCGAGCCAGCAAAGCAGAATCGCGATCAACCAGAGCCATCGCAACATGGCTGTACACTCTATACCACTTTACCTATGGGCAGTCTGCGCAATGCGGATTGCCTTGTCCACATCTGGGTCGACGGGCATGAGCTTTTTTGCTTCAAGCAGTTCGCGAAGCCCATCTGTCGTGTCCCCGGAATGAAGATAGATGAGGCCGAGGTCCTTGTGTAACTGACCGAGCGCGGTACAACTACCACAAATACGAATTCCCTCTTGCAATTGCGAGATAGCTTGAGGCCAATCGTGAGCAGCAGCGGATGCTAAAGCGAAGTTACCCAAAGTCTGAGCCCGATCCATGATTTGTTTTTCAACCTGCAGCGCTTCGAAGCGCGTTTGGAAACGCTTGGACTCGTCAGGGTCCGATTGCGCTAATTGCCGGGATAGATTGTAGAGTGCCTCACCATGTTCAGGACTCATCTCAATTACTTTTCGCCATTGCGCAATAGCACCGGCACGATCTCCATTGTGCAGAAGCTCTTGGCCCAACACGAAGAGTGTGTCGGGATTGTTGGGGTCGAACTCCGCAGACTTTTGCAGCGCCCGGACAGCGGCCGCAGGATTTCCGGCGGCTTTTTCGACCAGTCCCAACAAATACCACGCTTCGGCGTAATGAGGATCGAGATGTACGGCAGTTTCGAGTTCTGGTTTTGCTTCTGGGTAACGACGCAAGTCAAGCAGAACCCGGCCCTTGTTGTAATGAGCGGGGGCGGAGTTCGGGTCCAGCTTCACAGCTTCAGAAAACTCCGCCAAAGCTCCTTCCAGGTTGAACTCGTCGGCATATGCAATTCCAAGATTCAAATGTGCGCCCGAAGACTCGGGATCTGACTTAATGACTTGCTGGAAATAGCTGATTCCCTCTTCGCTCCGCTTCATTCGCGCAAGTACCATGCCAAGGACAGTCAGGGCCTGGGAATTCTCCGGACTGATCTTAAGCGCCGTGCGAACCGTTTGTTCGGCTTCGGGAAAACGCGATTCACCTGCGAGAATCAGGCCCAGATTGATGAATGCCTGCGCGTACTGTGGATTGTTTTCTGTTGCCTTACGGAAAAGTTCTTCTGCTTCTTTGTGTTTGCCTTGCTGACCGTATAGCACGCCCAGATTGTTCTGGGCCTCTGCATAACCGGGATCCAGAGAAATCGCTGCTTTCAGTTCTGTCTCTGCTTCAGACGCCTGGCCAGCTTGCAGGTTCAAAAAGCCGAGCTGGTTGTGTGCACGAGCGAGGGTGGGCTCCAGGCGGATGGCTTTGTTAAGAGCATCACGTTCCTCTGCGGTTTTTCCCAGTTGGTCAAGGGCCAGGGCCATATCGTAGTAGGTGCGCGCATTGCCGGGGTCCTCAGCTAAAGCTTCGCGGTAGAGATCGGCAGCGCGCTGAAACTCGCCCGTTTGAAAATATTCGTTGGCCTGGTTGACCTTCGTGCCCGCGACATTCTCTTTAACAGTCTGCTCTTTCTCTTTCTGGAACCCTTCGAGTTCCGCGCGGGCTCTCTGCTCCTGACCCAGGCTTCGCAGCACCGCCCCTAGCTGAAATCGAGCTTCGCTCGATGATGGATTCAGGTGCGCAGCCTTTTCAAGATGAACCAGCGCCTCTTGTGGCCTTCCCAACTTCGCAAGAACAAAGCCTAAGTTATAGCGAGCATCGTAATGGTTCGGATCGAGCGCTACTGCCTGAGTGAGCAAGTCTTTGGCCGCCGTATAGTTTCCAAGTCCGCGATCAACTACCCCCATCAAGTGAAGGGCGTCAAAGTTATGCGGCTTGCGCCGGAAGTAGTTCTGGATTTCGGGCAACGCCGTCTGGAACTCCCCCAGGATAATCAATGCTTTGACGTATGAAAGCCTGGTGACATCATTGTCTGAGTTCAGCCGCAAGGCCTCGCGGAACTCATCGGCTGCTTGCCGGAACTGAGTCTCCTGGGTGTACGCAATCCCCAATCTGGCGTGCCTGTCCGCTGACGAAGGGTTTTGTTGTACTAACTCGGTCAGTAGCTTGACAGCTTCCGCCACGTCACCGTTGCTCGAGTAAGCCACTGCGAGATCATCCTGAAGCACAGGACTCACCGGGGCATCTTTCAGGTATGCAATTGCTGCAGAGTAACGCTTTTGTGCGATGAGTGCTTTCGCCAGCCCGTCCAGCGCAGGTACGGACTTCGGATCTGATTTCAGAGCGAACTTGAATTCCTCGATTGCGGCATCATGTTGATCCAGCTCACCGAGCGCCTCCCCAAGAGCGACATGCCCTAACGGATCCGCGGGCTTAATGTGTACCGCAACTTTCAATTCCCGGGCAGCCTTCGCTGGTTCACGTTTTTGCAAAAGGGCCAGAGAAAGATTGAAGCGCGCCTCCCATGAATTAGGGTCTTGGTGCACAGCAGCTTCAAAAGCGGCGATTGCACACGACAACTGCTGCCGTTGCCCAAAGTAGGCGCCCAAAGCATCGTACACACCCGCGGAGGGCTGAGTCGAGATGACCTTCTCCAACTCAGGCGGGCCTTTACATCCAGCAGGCATTTGCGCCAATAAAACTGCGCTGAAGGCCTGCACAACCCAAGCACAGAGAGCAATTCGCGCCCACTGCAATACTCTGTTGAACCTCATCATCTACTTCCCGTTAGCGCTCCATCGTAGCAGAGACGCGCCGGACAACTTCAGCCCGGATGTTATTATCGCGAAATAATGCGCGTGGGACTCTTGGGTGAACGGATTTCTTGCAACGTTATCCTTTGGGCGGCCCCTTCCTGCTGGGATGAGGCCGCCAACTGTTGAATATCGCGACGTTGCGACGCAAGCCGGAGTTGTCGGCATGAACGTCTCTGGGTCAGAAACCTCGAAGCAATACATCGTAGAGACAACCGGCAACGGAGTAGCGATTTTCGACTTTGATAACGATGGCCTTCCTGACATTTTCCTGGTCAACTCCGGGACGCTCGACAAAGGCGCAGTCCAGCCAAAGCATTTTCTATATCACAACCTGGGTGGACTGAAATTCGAAGACGTTACAGACAAGGCAGGAATCAAACTCACCGGCTGGGGACAGGGGGTCTGTGTCGGCGATATAGACAATCACGGATTTCCGGACTTGTTCATCACGCAATGGGGACAGAACGTTCTCTATCGAAATGTTGGCAACAGCACATTTAAGGACGAAGCCAAGCAGCGGGGACTGGAGTCAGCCAAACCGCGCTGGAGCACAGGTTGCGCGTTCCTCGATTTCAATCGCGACGGATTTCTGGATTTAGTCGTTGTCCACTATGTGGATTTCGATCTGGCCCACACGCCTCATCCGGGGCAGACCAGCCAGTGCCAGTGGAAAGGAAAACCAGTCATGTGCGGTCCGCGAGGCCTCCCCCCCGAAACACTGTCGTTCTATCAAAATGATCGACATGGAAACTTCACTGATGTCTCGGATCAGATTCACATTTCAGGCCCTAAGAATTATTACGGATTCGCAGCGCTGACAGGAGACTTCGACAACGATGGTTGGCCGGACATCTTTGTAGCTTGTGATTCGACGGCGAGCCTGTACTACCACAACGTGGGAGGGAAAACATTTGAGGAGATCGGAGTTCGTGCTGGGCTTGCATACAACGAAGACGGACGCGAACAAGCTGGTATGGGTGCTGCTGCCGCCGATTTCAACGGTGATGGTTTGCTGGACATTTTTAAGACGAACTTCGCCGACGACACCCACAGCATGTACAGAAACCAAGGCGGCAATAATTTCGAAGATGACACCATCGGCTCAGGTCTGGCAGTGAACACAAAGTATCTGGGCTGGGGAACCGCATTTCTTGACTTTGATAATGACGGCTGGAAAGACATAGTCGTCGCGAATGGTCATGTCTACCCCGAAGTAGATACGGGCCACACGGCCGAAAAGTACAAGCAACCACGACTGCTTTATTGGAACCGTGGTGATGGCGAGTTCTTCGATCTCTCTGCGCAGGGCGGTTCGGGTATTACCGAGGTTCATTCCTCACGCGGTTTGGCTGTAGGCGATCTGGACAACGACGGCAACGAAGAAGTCGTGATCAGTAACATGGGTGAAGCGCCATCCCTGCTCAAAAACTTTGCAGACGGCGGGAACTCACTTCTAGTGCGCGCTCTCACCTCAGGGCGAGATGCTATTGGCGCGCGTATCACCGTCACTGCAGGAGGATATAGACAAATTGACGAAGTGCGGAGTGGCGGCTCCTACATCTCACAAAATGATCTTCGCCTTCACTTCGGCCTTGGAAGAGCCAGCACAGCGGACATATCAATCCGGTGGTTGGATGGCAAAGTGGAAAATTTCAAATCGGCTGCAGCAGGCCAGATTCTGACCATCGAAGAAGTTAAAGGCATTGTGCGCACACAGCACTACACTTCTACTAAACGATGATCTCCGAGATCTATAGCGCCTCCGATTATTGTGGGGGTGGCGCGGGGGCAGGCCGCGGTGCCGGCCGTGCGAATTTTTTATCGTCCATGGGCACATTAAACTTTGCCTTCTCAATCTTCACTATTAACCGCGAGTTGGGCCGCGCAATCGTTAGCTGAAAGGGTATCTTGAGTGCGTCCTGGGTACGGTAATCGGCATAATCTATTTGCGTCGGATTACGACCCAATGGAGACTTCGTATAACGCAAGAGCCGTAGCAGATAGCCTGCATCCTTGTCGAAATAGAATTTCGCGACGATCTCTCCCGAATTGAAGCCAGCGACAACGTAGGTCTCGCGATCTCCGACCTTCTCCGGCGCAGCCACCTTCACTTCGTCAAATAATTGCTTCATGTGGAGCGGCAGCTGCAGATCCACCTCCGCTTGCGATGACACCACTTCGACTGAGGGAATCTCGAACACAGGGCGGTTTGGCGCGGCAGTCCAGCCAGAAGCGCCGTCATAGGCTGTAATGCTGTCGCCGTTCGGCAAGTGAATGACAGTTAGCCGTTTGTTCCCAATCTTGCTGAGTATTTCGATCGGAAGAGTTCGCCCGCTAAGGTTGATGGTTCCCTTCTCTTCTCGAGTGATTATTTTTGCCAGAGCGGCAGCCCCTCCGATAGTATCGAGGTACTTTGCTATGATCTGCTCCGGTGGAGGAGCCTCGATGGCGGCGTTGTCCTCCGCTGGGGCACTCTCAAAGGGCGGTTTTGGGCCGCTTTCCATTATGATCGGTATAGCGACGGGACGCGGTGACCCGCGGTGACAAGAGTTGCAGGTGACCGTTTGTTTTGACTCAAAGTTGTCTCGGTTAATGGCAGTCATCATCTGCATCATTTTCCGCGCTTTCTGTTTGGCTTTCTTGTCGTCTTTTTCCAGGGCTCCTTCTACATGGCAATAGCTGCATTCCACCCCCAAGGAGTATGTGATGAACTGCATTGCAGGAATGAGTTGGTTAGCCGGAACCTCTTTCAATATCTGAATATTCTGATATGCCTCTGCAGCCGTCTTTCCCTTCAACGAAGATTGGTGTGCAGATGCAGTTTGTGCAATGGATGAATCTGCCCCTCTCACCGCCAGAGTAAGAGCAATACCCACCTTCATCCAGAATGGCCTATTCACAAATCACCTCCACAAAACCAGAGAAGCAGCTCAATTTAACGATATGGTTCAATCGAGGTGAAACACTTCTTCCATATTCGCCCACCACTCGCCTTCTGAGCGGGATTCAAACGGGCGTTGCATCGGTCCCATGATTTTCCACCACTCTCTCGTTTTGGGATCAGCCGCCATTTTGGCCATGTCCGACTCAAAGTCAGTCCCGTGGTACTCGAAATAGCCGAAGAGTAAGTCGTCCTTAAGGAAGATGGAATAATTACGAATGTTGCACTTCCGGATCATCTCCAATATTTCCGGCCAAACTGCGGAGTGATAGTTTTTGTATTCCTCGATTGCTTCGCGCCTCACTCCAATGACTGAACCATAACGCTTCATTGAGCATGCCCTCTGGAAAGTTCAATGCGCAGGTCCAGCGCAACTCCGTCTGTCATTAAAGTTGCGCAGGCCCAAGCGCTTCAATATAGTCGAAATTCGCTTTCGCGAGAGAGTAGCTTTTTGTCACCACAATATGAACGACCAGCGAATCATCGCACTTGAAAGTAGAGATGTACGCTTCCCCCTTCCGGAAGGCGCCGGCAGCGATTCCATTCATTCCGGTTCCGAATACGCATTTGCCACAACCCTGATAAGAACTGAACAAGAAACATTTGGTACCGGGATAGCTCTGACCCTGGGCAATGGAAACCAACTCGTGTGTAGTGCAATCGAAATGCTGGGACAGAAGCTCATGGGTTGTTATGTCGAAGAACTCATGGCGAATTTCGGCGAAATGTCGAGACAGTTGGCAAACGATCCGCAACTGCGCTGGCTGGGACCGCACAAAGGCGTGATCCACCTTGCACTGGCCTCCATAACCAATGCCTGCTTTGACCTCTGGGCGAAGATGCGCGATGTCCCGCTATGGCGCCTGCTCCTGGATCTCACCCCTCAACAACTGGTGAAAGTTCTCGACTTGAGTTATCTCGAGAATGTCCTGACCGCCGAAGACGCGTTGTCGCTTCTTGAAAGCCAGATGCCCGGACGTACCGCGAGAGAACCCATCTTGATGCAGGGCTATCCGGGATACGATACCTCGGTAGGCTGGATGCAATACCCCGACGAAAAGGTTAAAGCCTTAGCGCAACAGGCAATCGATGCTGGGTTTCAAGCATTCAAATTGAAAGTTGGGTCGGCCGAAGGTGCCCGTGACGTGCGGCGTGCCTGCATGCTGCGTGACCTCGCGGGTTCCGGCGGCGTGATCATGCTGGATGCTAACCAGCAATGGACGGCTCCACTCGCGCTGAAAATGTGCCGTCAACTCGCAAAAATGTCGCCTTATTTTATCGAAGAACCCACTCATCCTGACGATGTCGCTGCTCACGGAAAACTTGCTGAGCAAATCGCGCCGACTCGAATCGCCCTCGGTGAACATGTTCCCAACCGCGTGGTCTTCAAGAACATGATGCAGGCGCATGCGCTGCATTTCGTTCAAGTGGATTGCACTCGGGTTGCCGGAGTCTCTGAATTCTTGACGGTGAGCTTACTTGCGCGAAAGTTCGGATTACCGGTTGTTCCCCACGTAGGAGACATGGGCCAGATTCACCAACATCTGGTGCTATTTAATCATGTCGCCCTGGGGCACGAGGCACTGTTTCTTGAATGCATTCCGCATCTTCAGAAACATTTTGTCGCGCCAGCGAAAGTAGAAGATGGCGTCTATTTCACACCGCAATTTCCAGGTAGTTCGTCTGACCTTCGCGGGGTTGTGCCCGCTAGGCGCTCCCTCTGAGTTCGTGAACTACTTCAAACAAACTTGGACAATTCCGTCAGACCATTGTCCCCTCTCGCTCAGGCTGGAGTTGTAAAAGAGCTTCAGAGAACCGACATGGTAGGCATGACTGACGTGCTGGATCGAGTAGCACACGGTCAGGCCAGGCACCCTGGTCAAGCGATCGGCATTCGGCGGTTCCTAATTTCACCAAGGTGTTCTCGGAGGCCGCGAACGACTTCTTCGCGCTCGGAATCACTGAGATCGTGCTTCAATCTTTCAAGAGCATATAGGCACTACTTCGTGATGATGGATTTCCTCTGGCGCAACATCACTGCTGAGTCCCGGCCAGATCGTGTGCAGAAGGTCGATCTGCTTTGGCGTGAGGTGCGGAGTGCCTGCTTTGACTGCGGCTGGCCGCAGATGATCTTCGACAAGCATGTTGGCGACACGCGGCTGTTTGCCGTTTAGGCGGGTTGAGGGAAACACCCAGTTACCGGGCTGGGAATACGTCGTCTCCTATTTCCAGAGGAGCATGAATTCGGCGAGCAACGGATGGAGTGGCACCGGGCCCTTCGACGCTTTGCTCTTCGGGAAGCCTACTTGGCCACACGTCCAAGTACGACGCACGTGGATCATTCCACCGGCGAAATTGACGTCCTGCCATTGCAATCCCAAACATTCCGAGATACGGAGACCTGTGCCGGCGGCCAAAAGGGTCAGAGTGCGTTCCGGCTCTCGAAGGTTAGACACGATTGCATACGCCTGTTCGGGTGAGAGAATCATCGCTTTGTATCCGCTGGTTGTCTTGCAGCGGACAAGCGCATGGGGTTCGACTCCTGGTTTCGCGGAAGTAGACCGTATCTATGGCCATGCTTGTACACC
>QHZW01000029.1 GCA_003224815.1 Acidobacteriota bacterium
GGTCGTTCTTGTCAGCGCCCTTGTATACCTCAGGATCAATCAACGTGAGGGACACTTCAGCCATCCCGGTCGGCTTGCGGTCGCGCGTGCCGGCAAAGATCACATCCTCCATGCGCGATCCGCGCAATGTCTTTGCCGATTGCTCACCGAGCACCCACGAAATCGCGTCTGCGATATTCGATTTTCCGCAGCCGTTCGGCCCGATGATCGCGGCTATGCCGTCTCCGTGAAACTTCAGTTCAGTGCGGTCGCAGAACGACTTGAATCCCAGGATCTGGAGCTTTTTGAGTTTGAGCAACGTGCTACTCCTTTTTCATAGCCTGCTTCCGAGTGCGAAGGCCTGCCGGCCTTCAATTTTGAGGAGCACCTTCGTTAGTTACTACTCAGATGCCTCCTGCGATTCGCCCCCAAGAAGGAACCGTCCAGGCTGGTTGGGCGGGACACAAATTAGAGCTACTGTAACGACGAAATCACGCCAGGGTCAAGTAATAAAACACCATATCTTGTGGGTAAGTCGGCCTAAACCCATCATTTGGCAGCAGCTATGCAGCTGACGGCCAGTTCAAGCCTATGGAGTGGAAAGGAAGGGAAGAACCCGCGAGAGCAAAACTAGCCTAAAGCAGGGCCTAAACCGAAGCAACGGGAGATTGTGCCAGCCGAAGGCGTTGGGCTACGGCCGAATCTCGACCGGCGTGCCATTCGCCACTAACTTCCAGATTTCCTCGATCTCCTGATCGGTAACCGCGATGCAGCCATCGGTCCAGTCACGGGCGCGATGGGCGGCTCCAATAAAGCCGTAGCCGTTTGGCAAGCCATGGATGAAAATGTCTCCTCCCGTTGCCACGCCCAGCTTCCGTGCGCGTTCTCGGTCGACAGCGTTGGGATAGGAAATGTGCAGCGAGCGATGAAATTGGCTGTGCGCGTTTCTGCTGTCGATCACATAGATACCCTGCGGAGTCCGATGATCTCCTTGTCTCGTCTTCGGACCCACCGGCTCGCTTCCGAGGGCGATCTTATAAGTCTTAAGCGTCTGGCCTGCGCGAATTAGTTCCATCGTGCGCACGCCCTTGTGGATGATGACGCGGTCGGCACTCAGAAGTGCCTGAAGGGAAATGGAGAAGGCCACCTCGACGACGAGAGCCGTGGTGTATTTGGCAACAGGCGACATTCTTTAAGAGGATTTTTTCGACAAATGCAAACTACGCAATCGCCCGCTTTTCCCGTGAAAATGCCTTCTGAACCAGCGTGTATCGCGCCGCGCCCATGAGCCCGGCATTGTCATTGGCAATTACTTTCACCGGCATGTCCGCCAGCAGAGATTGCATTCGGCCTTTGTCGAGAAACGACTTCATAAAAATCGGGTCCTGCATTTTAGGGACAATTTTCGCAGCGATGCTGCCGCCGATAAAAACTCCGCCCGTAGCCATGAAGTTCAGCGCGCAGTTGCCAGTCTCCGAGCCATAAATACTCACAAACATTGAGAGCGCCTGCTCGCAAATCGCGGTCTTAGCTTCGAGCGCAAGTTGTGAAATCAGAGCTGGGGGATCAGCCGCCTCACTGATCTGTTGCTTCAGCCAGTCGGGTTCCTCTGCTTTCTTCGCGTCGCGCAAGAAGTCGTAAATGTTCTTGATCCCAGGTCCGGACAGAAGTCGCTCGCAACTGACATGTCCAAACTTCTTCCGCAGATACTGCGCAAGTTCCATTTCCAAATCGTTCCGGGGAGCGAAATCTGAATGCCCGCCCTCACACGCAAACGGATGATGGCGGAATCCGTCCCAGTAAAGGCCGGCAACGCCAAGCCCGGTCCGGGCCGAGATCACTACACGATTGCCCTCTGAATCTTCGGCACCCTCGCTCAGGGTGATGAAATCCGTAGATGCGAGCGCGTCCACGCCATAGGCATATGCTTCGAGATCATTCAGCAAACCTACTGATCCGAGCTTCAACTGCGAAGCCAATTCTCGCGAATCAATCGTCCACTCTAGGTTGGATATTTTGCTTTTGCCGGCGCGCACGGGCCCGGCAACGCCAAAGCACGCCGCGTGCACCGGGACGCCTTCGGTGTTAACAAAATCTTTGAGAACCTCCGCGATTCCGCTGTGGTCTTGCGTCTTGTAAAGACGCTGCACCACACATTGCAGCTGGCTGCCTTCATTTTGATACGCGGCCAGAAGCACGCGGGTGGCGCCAATGTCGCCTGCCAGGATCATTCGATTACCCTCCACGCACGCCCGTCACGCTGTAACAAATCGTCCGACTCCTTCGGTCCCCAAGTGCCTGCGCTGTAGTTCGGAAACTTTCGCGGCGGCAATGCGGCCCACACGTCGAGCATGGGATCAACAATGCTCCAACCAGCTTCCACCATGTCTGCGCGCTGGAACAAGGTGGCGTCACCAATCATGCAGTCATAGAGCAATACTTCGTATCCGGTGTAGGCTTCTTCGCCGAAGTATTTGGAGTATTCAAAACTCATGTCAACTGACCCCACGCGCAGAATCGGCCCGGGAATCTTCGCGCCGAAGCTCAGCGAGATTCCTTCCACCGGCTGGATCTGCATGACAAGCTGGTTGGAATGCTTTTTGACAGGAAAATTACGGAACAGCTCGAACGGCGCTCTCTTGAACTGAATTGTAATTTCCGTGTGGCGTTGCGCGAGTCGCTTCCCGGTTCGCAAATAAAATGGAACGCCTACCCACCGCCAGTTGTCGATATTGAGCTTCAGCGCAACGAACGTTTCCGTTCTTGACTCCGCCGAAACGCCAGGTTCACTGCGATAGGCGGGAACGCGCTCGCTGCGAACCATGCCCTCGCCGTACTGCCCGCGAACACTGTCGTGGAGCACTTTCTCCGAGTCCAGTATTTGTACGGCGTGCAACACCTTTGCTTGTTCGTCGCGGACTGCATCAGCTTGAAACGAGACCGGTGATTCCATTGCCGTCAAGCTGAGAAGTTGCATGACGTGATTGGGAACCATGTCGCGCAGGGTGCCCGCGGTATCAAAGTAGCCGCCACGCTGTTCCACGCCGACGGTTTCCGCATTTGTGATTTGAATGTGATCTATGTAGCGCCGGTTCCAGATCGGCTCGAATATGGCGTTGTCGAAGCGGAAAACGAGAATGTTTTGCACCGTCTCTTTGCCGAGATAATGGTCAATCCGATATATCTGATTTTCGGCGAGCACTGCCTTGATCTGTCGGTTTAATGCACGCGCAGATTCCAGATCGTGGCCAAACGGCTTCTCAATTACAACTCGGCGCCAGCGGCCGTTCTCCTGACACGAGAGTTGGCTTTGACCCAACTGCTGGACGATGTGGCCGAAGAACTTTGGCGCTGTCGCCAGATAAAAAAGATAATTGCCTCCCGTCAAATATTCCTGGTCAAGCTCGCCCAGGCGCTTTTGCAACCCCGAATACATTTCCGGATTCGAGAAATCTGCCTGCTGGTAATAAAGCCTGCGCCGGAACGAATCGAAGACCTCCGATCCGTGATCTGCTGCTGGCAGAAACGATGTGACCTGCTCGCGAAACTGCTCGACGCTGAGTTGATCGAAAGCAACTCCGAGAACCGCAAAGTTGTCGGGCAAAAGCTTTGCTTTGGCGAGATTAAAGAGCGCGGGCACCAGCTTGCGTTTGGTCAGATCACCCGATGCGCCGAACAAAACCAGCACCCATCGCGCGCTCGCCTTAGCCAAAGGACTTAACAGCGATTCAGGTTGCGTCAGCGTGGGTGCGGATACCATGCTGGGTTCTCCGGTTGACCATTCTACTCGCGGAGGGGCGCTGAATAGTGCCGTCCCCGCGGGACTCGGGTCATCTTCGGTCACATCCCGGCACTACCATGCCGGGCTTTCTCATATTGTGCCTGCGGCCCTGGGTCGAAGCCAGCCCTGTCTTGTAGCGTAGGAGGGATTCTAATCCACGTAATTGTGGCTATCGGTAGCGTTACTTGTCTACGCATAAATACCGGATGGAGCGCGACAGGACCCAGCCCCGAAGGGGCGGAATGCGAAAGTCCGGCACGGAGTGCCGGGAACGGAAGCAGAAGGTGGGCGAGTCCCGTTTCGGGACGGCACCTAGTTTTTGTGCGTTCGTCACAGACACGCACTCTTCTGGTGTGAATACTTGGCGCACATGGCGCACAAATATCCGAACATGCTCATTCATTGCGTATTCAGTACCAAAGAGCGCACGGATCTTATCCCCTGCCGAACTGCTTCCGAAGCTCTGGAGATACTTCGCGGGTATTGGCCGGAATCACCGAATCCCTATTCTTGCCGCTGGAGGTATTCCGAATCACGTTCACCTGCTGATCGTCTTGCCATCAGATGTGAGCGTTGCGAAGGCAGCTCAGATCCTTAAGGCAAATGCTTCGCGCTGGATCCGCCAACATGGGATCGCGTTCGCCTGGCAAGAAGGATATGGAGCTTCCAGCGTAAGCAGTTCAAGCAAAGCGGCCGTCACGGATTATATCGAGCATCAGGCGGAGCATCATCGCGGGCGCTCGTACGAAATGGAATTTGAGGCAATGATTCGGAAATCAGGATTGCGGTTCGACGTGCAGAGGCGCGGGAGTTGAGACATTTCTCAAAACCTGACCCGGTATTAGCATGCCGGGCTTTCGCATACCGTGCCTTCGGCACTAAGCCGGTGCTAGCCGGTGCCACACAAGCTCAGATCGTTGCATCAAATTGTGCGAGACAATATTGGAATATGACGAGAATAGTCCTGGATTCCTCGACCATTGCTTAGACAGGCTACGACCCGACTCGGCGTGAGCTAGAGATCGAATTTCGTCAGAGTGGCGATGTGTACACGTATTTCGATGTTCCTGCTGAGCTGCTTTGTCTCTGCAGAATCTGACTTATTGCTAATTTCATCGATGGCATAGGGCTTTCCAGCAACCGCCAGTGCCTCAGAAGAATTCATCCCGGATGGATTCGCAAAAAGCGGTGTTTCGCTCTAGTAACTTCGGGCGACGACATTTGAATTTCGGTGTCGCTCCGCCTTGCGCCTGTGAGGTGCTGCGCAGCAACTTGGATGTCGTGGGATCCAGTTTTCAACTGTGGACCTAAGCATTGCTCGATGATGATCTTGAGCAGGCCAGATGAAGTAATCGTCCATTCTGAGTTCTGAAGGTTTCCTATGTGCCAGGCCGAGCAAGAAATCAGGCACTCCTTTATCAAAAGAATCATGTAAGCGATGTCTCCGACTACTGGCGCCACCATCAGTGGTTCAGATCGCGGGTCCTGGCATCCACGCGGTATCGGTTAAATGTGCAGTCAGGCAGGGCAATGATGAACGCCCGAGTTCAATCAATGCATCGTAAAGATCATCGGTTAATGGGCTGAGCTTGGGCGAAACTGGCGCATCGCCTGACAGGGCGACTTTATTTTGAATTACCGTCGCTACATTTTGGCAGTTGTCGGCACATTAATTCGGCCAACCTGCTGCGCTGTGCGGAGCCCCGGATGGAGTCGTTTTTTCTTGTTTGGCCAAAAGAGCCCGTGATCATTAACGTGAACGAGAAGATCAGCGCCGCAGCTATCCTCATAGACTGAGCACTACAGCTCTCTTCTGCCTTCCATCGCCTTCAGCATTGTGATTTCATCGGCGTATTCGATGTCACTTCCGGCGGGAATGCCCGTGGCGATGCGCGTTACCCGAACTCCGGCGCGGCGGAGCTGGCCCGAAAGATAGGTTGCGGTCGCCTCGCCCTCGACCGTAGGATTGGTCGCCAAGATGATCTCGTCTGCCTGGCCATCGTCCACTCGCTTCATCAAGTTGGAAATGCGAAGCTGCTCTGGCCCAACACCGTGAATCGGC
The DNA here is from genome assembly GCA_003224815.1 of Acidobacteriota bacterium. GTDB lineage: Bacteria > Acidobacteriota > Terriglobia > Terriglobales > Acidobacteriaceae > Gp1-AA145. The sequence continues at coordinate 5,823 of QHZW01000029.1, forward strand.
GAAATGGCTCCATGCAGCACGTGATACACACCGTTGTAATGACGTGTCTTTTCTACCGAAGCGATGTTGGTCGGCTCTTCAACCACGCAGATGATCCGCTGATTACGGGTCGCGCTCGAGCAGTAAACGCAGGGGTCCACGTCAGTGATGTTGTTACACACTGAGCAAAGGCGCAGGCTGGCCTTTACATCTTGGATGGCGGCGGCCAATGCGCCGGCATCATCATCACTGGAGCGAAGGATGTGAAATGCCAGGCGCTGGGCTGACTTGCTGCCCACTCCCGGCAATTTTTTCAACTCGTCGATCAGACGAGCCATGGGTTCAGCGAAGCGAGACATGAAAGATTGAGTAATTTGGTAATCGGGTAATTTTGTAATTTACGGACGGCCTTTAAATTACACAATTACCAAATTTCAAATTACAAAATCCCTTGCATTCCTCCCAACATGCCGCCCATCACGGATTGCATGGAATCGTCCACTTTCTTCGCAGCGCCATTGAATGCAGCGGTTATTAAATCCTGAAGCATCTCGACATCTCCGGATTTCACCGCTTCCGGGTCGATGGTGACGTTCAACACCTGCTTTCGCCCGTCCATCTTAACGGTAACCGTTCCTCCGCCCGACGAGCTTTCGACCACGGTCTCTTGCATCTTTTGCTGCAGTTGTTCGTACTTCTGCTTGGCTTGCGACATCAGCTCTTGAATGTTGAATCCGCTCATAAACTACCCCTCGTACGGTCTTGGGTGCTGATTGCTAAGTTCGACGATAGCGTTCAGGACCGCCATTTCTAAATGCCGCTTACTTCTTCTGCCTGTAATCGATCACTGTTCTGATTTCGGCGCCAAACTTGTGGCGCAATCGCTGGACCACTGGTTCCTGTTCAGCTCTTGCCCGGCTGCTCCCGTTCGCTGGTGAATTTGAGGGACGCGCGGTTATCGGCTGCGCCTGTCCGCCCGGAAGTACCTGCAACTTCAAAGCACGTCCAGCGGCCCCGCTGGCAGATGCGATCACCATGCGCCGGCCTTCGTTGCTGATCGACATCTCAATCAGCGTTGCCGAAGCGGGCACTCGAATGATCAGATCGTTGCCCTGAATCTTCCATTCTCCCGGTTCGAGCATCGCGGAAAGCATTGTCAATCCAGCGGACGCGAGCGCATTCAGCACTGCGGGCCGAACATCTTCGACGTTTGCGGCTGATGGGTGAGACGGCACTGGCTCTGGCGCGCGTTCAAATGCGGCAGCCGGGGCCGCCGATCCCATGACGATCGCGGGGCCACTGATCGCAGCGGGAGCTGCTTTTGCAGCCACCGCTTCGCCTGGAGATTCCATTCTCGGCGTACCTTTACGAGCCGAGTCTGCCGCAAAAGGCGACACGAAAGGCTTTGCCGCTGATATTTCAGACGTCCTCTTGGGTTCCGCTTGCGGCGTGGGCTTACGTTCCGGTGCAGTGCTTGGCTCAATGCCGCTTAACAGTTGCTCGAGCGGGAGCAGGCGCTGCGCGTGCGCCATTTTGAGCAGCCCGAGTTCCAGATGAAATCTCTGTTCCGGCCGGTACCCAAGCTCGGCATGGGTGCGCAGCATGATTTGCAAATGCCGCGCCAG
>QHZW01000346.1 GCA_003224815.1 Acidobacteriota bacterium
CAGATCCGGCAGCGCGGCCACGAAATCCCCCAGCTCAACTTCGGCGAGGCCGCGGCGATAGAACGCATCAGGCGAATCAGTCCGTGACGAAATGGCCTTGTTATAGCAATCCCGGGCGCGTGCGTACTTCTTCTCTTCGAGATAAAGATCCGCAAGTTCCTCGTAATTCCCTGCTGAAGGATTGTCCAGGACAATGGCTTCGAGTTCGCGAATCCGCTTACGACGCGGGAACACTTTGAATGAATCGCGCAGCAGTCCGAAATCCGGTAAAACTTCGACAAAGATATACACGAGCGAGCCGAGCGCGCCACCAATCAGAATGATGTAAAGCCAATAGGTATCCGGCCGCCGTCGGATGAAGTGAATGATGGCGATGCCCTGGATTACAAAATTCCAAGGAAACAGAAATGAATAAAGCCCCAGCATGCGTTGGGCGAGAATATACCAGAGTTTGCCCGGACTCGTTAGTCACTAGCGAGTGCTGAGAGTAACCATGGTCAGTTGTCGTTTGATACTTGAATTGGGGTGCCCGTCCAAGCTCTTGCTTGGGCGGTTTCGCTCCCCACTGATTTACAATTTCACCAGTGACTCCAGCCATCCGCCTTGTTGCCATTGATATCGACGGTACCCTGCTGAATTCGCAATTTCGCATCGCGCAAGCGGATCTTGAGGCACTACGCCGCGCGCACACGAGCGGTATCGAAGTCATGCTGGTGACCGGACGCCGTCACACTTTCGCCCTGCCAATGGCCGAGCAACTGGGTTTCGATCTCTGGCTCATCAGTTCAAACGGCGCGGTAACGCGCTCGTTCTCGGGCGAGACGTTCCATCGTGATCTCCTTCCTCTGGGCACGTGCCGCAACCTTTGCGCCGCCATGCGTGACTTTCGCGGCAACATGGTCATCACCTTCGACAAAGATACAAAAGGCGCGCTGGTGCTCGAGCGCATGGACGAGCTTACGACCAGCATTCAGCGCTGGCTGGAAAAGAATATTCAGTACATCGACTTCGTCGTCCCAATCGAAGACGCACTCGTCGCGGATCCCGTGCAGGCCATGTTCTGCGGAACCATTGACCGCATGCGCGAAGCGCTCACGCAACTCCAAACCAGCGGCCTCATGCAGCACGCCACCATCCTTCGCACTGAATACCCGCTCCGCGACTTGACGATTGTTGACGTCCTCAATCGCGACTGCTCCAAGGGGCACGCCGTCGCGCGCTGGTCGGCACATCGCGGCATCGCTCGCGAGCAGGTCATGGCCATCGGTGATAACTACAACGATATCGAGATGCTTGCCTTTGCCGGGCTGCCGTTTATCATGGAGAATGCGTCAGAGGAGCTGAAGTCGCGCGGCTGGCCGGTTACGCTTTCAAATGATGAATGCGGTGTAGCGGCAGCCATTGATCGCGTGCTGAATTTCTCTGATGTGGCAGCAGAATCTATTGCTCTTGCACCGGCGTTTCAGCGTGAAAAATGAAGGCAGCCTTGAAATCCGCGCTTGCTGTCGCACTGCTCGTAGCGGCGGCGAATGCTGCCGATCTCGCGATTCTGCGCAACGGGAATTCCATTCGCCACGAGCGGCGGCAGATTGTCGGCGCAGTCACGCGGCTTTACTTGAGCGAATCCGGCAATGGATATATAGAAATTCCCACCGACCAAATTGAGCGGTTTGAAGCGGACACCACGCCGACTATAAAAGCTGCTGCGGCTTCCAAGGTGGATATGAAGCGGGCGCAACCAATCCTCGCGCCAACCAGAACTCCTGCCCAAGCTACCGCAATCACCCGCGCAGAATTAAATTCCATGGTCGCCGGCGCCGGCGAACGGCATCAGATCGATCCCGACTTCATCAACAGCGTGATTCGCGCGGAGAGCGGGTTCCACAGCAACGCGGTTTCAAAAAAAGGTGCGCAAGGCCTGATGCAGCTCATGCCGGGCACTGCGTCGCAATTGGGTGTTTCCAACCCATTCGATGCGAATTCAAACGTTGAGGGCGGGACAAAGTATTTACGCGACTTGCTCGAAAAATACAACTACGATCCGGTGAAAGCGCTGGCCGCTTATAACGCGGGTTCCAGTCGCGTCGATAAGTATCACGGCGTGCCTCCGTACTTCGAAACACAGGCTTACATCGCGCGTATCATTCGTGACTACAATCGTCAGAAGATTGCGGAAAATCCGTCTCTCGTTAAGAAAAAACCGGCCCGAGCATCGAAAGGGGCTGCTTCAAGGAAATCAGCGCAAGTATCAGCAACTCACACCTCGCCTGCACCGCAAAAGACTGCGGCTCAACGCGCAAACACCACCAAAGACGCCGTCGCAATATCACCAGCGCCACAGGCCTCCCGTTAGGCTCCATCCTCGATGAATAAAAAACGATTTCTGATTTATGCACTCGTGGCCTTGCTGCTCGGCGCATTGTTTTACGTCCAGTTTCGCACTTGGAGACGGTTCGACTGGAATATATTCCTCGCCCAGACACGCCAGATAAAGCTGCTGCACATCCTGTTTGGCATCGGACTCACTTACTTCGCATACATATTGCGTGCCGTGCGTTGGCGCATCTTCTTGCGACCAGTCAAGCAAACAACTGCCGCAAAGCTTCTTGCACCCACGGTCATCGGATTTACCGGATTGTCGCTGCTTGGCCGTCCAGGGGAGATGATTCGCCCATATCTGATTGCGCGCAAGGAAGAGCTGTCGTTTTCGTCACAACTCGCCGTCTGGACTGTGGAGCGCATTTTCGACATTGGTGCGTTTGCGCTTTTGCTGGTCGGGGCAATATTCCTGACATCCGGGCCTCGTCAATTTACTGCTTACTACGGCAAGTTTCGTGATGGCGGACTGATTCTGATTGCGTTGGTAGCAGTTCTCGCGATCGCTACTGCAATCATCGCCAAAAAAGGAGATGTCGTTGCCGAGTGGGTCGGGCGCAGATCTACTTCACATCTCGGCCACAAGATCGCAATGCGAATCCGTGAATTTCGGGGCGGCCTAAATACGATTCACGGACTCAGCGAATTAGCGCAGCTCATCGTGGTATCGCTCGCGATGTGGTATGCCATCGCACTCGCGTATCAGCAGGTGACCGGCGCTTACGGTTTGCCCATGTTACAAGTTCCGGTCTCGCAGGTTTTCCTGCTGATGGGCTCGAGCATGATCGGATCCATGGTGCAGCTGCCAGGTGTTGGCGGTGGCTCGCAACTTGCAACCATCACGACCTTGCAACATGTCTTCGGTGCCGCTCCAGAGCTCGCCGCCAGTTGCGGCATTCTGTTATGGATGGTGACTTTCATGTCCGTAATTCCCTGGGGGCTGATTCTGGCTCATCGCGAGCGCCTGTCATTGCGCAAGCTGTCAGAAGAGAGTCACGAGCAGGAGCCGTGAATCAGCAGTTGGTTTCAGTCGGCAATCTCAGCAGTCAGCATTCAGCGGCTAATCAGTTTCGCCCTTTCGGCCTTAGTCCAAGCTGGTCAAGATTCCATTCCCGAAAACCGGAACTCACCCTCAGGTCTGGTTTTTCTGAAAGCTGACGGCTGATAACTGACAGGTGATTCGCTAATTCACCAACTGCATCTCCTCTTCGGCCAGAAGCTGCAACTCCATCCATCCTTCAACCGGGAGAGCATCAAGCGGCAGTCCGTTTTGCCAGATACTGCAACGCAGACGCAGTTTGCTGGCTGCATTGTCGAGTGAACTGCCCGCCTTCGGAGGCACCGCGTACAGCAAATCAAGTGGAAGCTTGAACTCGAGGGTCTGGCCGAATGCCACGCTCACGTTCTTCAGATCAAGAGCGTCAAGCCCGTCACGCAATTCGATACGCGAAATTGTCACGCCTTCGAGTATCACGCTCAAACGCAACCCACGCCGTGCGCGGTTCGAACCCTCAGCCCACGATTCAAGGTTAACCACAAACTCGGAATCGCCGGCGAGGTCTGCCGCGAGGTCGATCCGTCCATATACATTGGTCTCGTCTATTCCGGCATAAATCGAATCCAGCAGAAACAGCTTGCCGTGCATGGAACTGGACCGGCGGTCGGCGGTGTAGTGCGCCGCGCCCATCCAGTCGAAATACCGGATCATCTGCCCGTCGATACGCGGGTGGATGTAATGGCTCTGCGGCTGAAAAACCGGCTGCACCACTCCTTGCATGATGGGTTGCGCAAGATAGTCCGGCGGCGTAGCGCCAAGCACTTGATAAACGTTCGAGAGGTGCTTGCGGTACAACTCGTCAAATTCGCGGTCATTGGCGGAGTGGTGTTCCGGCCCATACCACCAGTTCCAATCGCTTCCCTCAGCAATGAACAGTTCCTCGAGCGCCGTCTTGCGCTGGGCCTCAGAGCAGCTTTGTGAGGCCTGCGCGTAAAAATTGCGCGCGTGATACAGATAGTCCCACGAACGGTTGTCCTCCGGCGCGCCAATCCACACGTTGAAGTTGGCATGTATCCACGATCCCGGTACCAGCGAATTGAGGATGTTCACGTTCTTGTGCCGCTCGATTGCCTCAGAAACTGTAACCGCCTCAACTCCCGGTGAATTCTGCAGCGCATCATAAAACCGCCGCAGGAATTCGCGTCCCGACTCCGGATAGTATTCCCACGCGTTTTCCCCATCGAGAATGATCGGCACCACCGCGTCTGATCCTGAGCGCAGCACCGGTTCCGCAGACTCGCGAATATTGCGCATCAGGTGCTCGGCAGCTTCCTGCGGCGGCATGCCTGAATAAACAAATCCAATCAGGTCAGAAATGGCGTGATCGCGAAAGATCAAATTCATCCGCGCCGGACCATTCTCATATCGATGAATGGTGTAGAGCTTCGACGCAGCAGCATCGGGCAGTCTGCCGTGACCGTCGCGCGTAAATGGCGTTCCCAACGTTCGCGCCAGAACGCCTTCGTCTGTCGCCATCCATTGCACGCCGAGTTCTGATCCGATCGCCAGCACTTCTTCTGAAACACTGCCTTCCGAAGGCCATACGCCCCGCGGACGCTTCCTCAACATTTTTTCGTGTAGATCCAGTCCGCGCCGCAACTGCTCACGCGCATCCTCAGGATGGCGGAAACGATTCTGCGGCAGCGGCAGCCCAGGCGTAGAAACTGCACCCTGGTTTGTGTCACACAATAATGGAAGGATCGGATGGTAGAAAGCCGACGTTGAAATTTCGATTCTGCCTTGCCAGGCCGCTTCGGCGTGTATCGGCAAAACGCGCTGGATCAACTCACGCTGGTGCTCGACGACAAACTTCTGATCCTCGAGCGAAAAATTTCGTCCCTTGCTGACCAGTACCGCAACGTCCGGTTCTTGAAGAAAGAATTCATCGAACCATGCGAGCTGCGAAAGTACCTGCAGATCGGTGAAATCCTGCGGCTGAAAGAACTTCTCGGCTTGCGTCGGATCAGAGCCGCTGCTTCGGTAGCGCTCCCACAACTCGGCATAACGGGGATATCGCCCGATCAAGTGTATTGGATTCGCCTGGAACAAATATTGCAACGCAAAGCGGCGATCACTGCTGGAAAGCTCTTTCGCGGGGCGCGACGCTACCTCCAGGAACGGATCCCGCGCCTCCCCGCTTTCATAATCCTGAATCTGCGAAATCAACGACGGAACCAGATTGAATGTTTGATGAACGCTGGGAAACTCATCCAGAAGTTTCACCATCCCGTAGTAGTCTTTGAGTGCATGCATCCGCACCCACGGGAGGCGGTACTCCCCCGTGACCAGATCTTTGTAATAGGGCTGATGCTGATGCCAGAGAACCACGACGCGCAAAACAGGCATGGACCGGTATTTCCTGGTTACAATGGGATTGGATTGAAGTCTAGCATGCTGTTGATTGCAGACGGGACTCGAACCGCAGTCTAAAGTCTGTACTCGCTGACTCGTAGTCCCGAAACTGGCATCTTATCCGGAACCTCACAAATGAATCCGAACACGCCAACCCGCGAGCTTTCTGTCCGGCACGACAGAAGCCTTCTGTCTTCAGATGATCTTTATCTGTTCAACGAAGGGCGCAACTACCGCGCGTATCACCAACTCGGCGCACGGCTCGCCACCGTTGATGGCGAGCCTGGAACGAATTTTGCTGTATGGGCACCGAATGCGCGAAAGGTTTCTGTCGTCGGCGATTTCAATGGATGGAACAATAACGCCCATCTGCTCGAATCGCGCGGCAGCTCCGGAATCTGGGAAGGTTTTGTTCCCGCCATCGGCAAGGGCGCGTTCTACAAGTACCACATTGTTTCTCACAACAACGGGCATGTCGGGGACAAGGCTGACCCCTTCGGCATCTACCACGAGAAGCCTCCGCGCACTGCTTCCGTCGTTTGGGATCTCGACTATAAATGGTCTGATGACGAGTGGATGAAAGCACGGGCCGGACGCCAGTCTCTTCACGATCCGATTTCAATTTATGAAATACACCTCGGCTCATGGATGCATGTGCCGGAAGACGGAAACCGCTCGTTTTCCTATCGCGAGATCGCTCCCAAGCTGGCCGATTACGTTCAGCGGATGAACTTCACCCATGTTGAGCTGCTCCCCATCATGGAGCATCCTTTTTATGCTTCCTGGGGATATCAGACGACCGGCTACTTCGCGCCCACCTCTCGCTTCGGCACGCCGCAAGATTTCATGTACTTCGTCGATTACCTGCACCAGCGCGGAATCGGCGTGATCCTCGATTGGGTGCCTTCACATTTCCCTTCCGATGCCCACGGGCTCGCGTATTTCGACGGCACGCATCTCTTCGAGCATGCTGACTGGCGCCTCGGCTTTCATCCCGACTGGAACACCTACATCTATAACTACGGACGCAACGAGGTCCGCAGCTTTCTGCTTTCGAGCGCCATGTTCTGGCTCGACAAATATCACGTTGACGGCCTCCGCGTGGACGCGGTCGCCTCGATGCTCTATCTCGACTATTCCCGCCGCGAGAATGAATGGATTCCAAATAAGTATGGCGGTCGTGAAAATCTTGATGCCATCGAGTTCCTGCGGCAACTGAACCTCGAAGCCTACAAGGAGTATCCGGGCATTCAAACTTACGCCGAAGAATCGACCGCCTGGCCGATGGTTTCACGCCCTGTGTATCTCGGCGGCCTCGGCTTTGGCATGAAGTGGGACATGGGATGGATGCACGACACTCTCGCCTATTTCTCGCACGAACCGATCCACCGCCAGTATCATCACAATCTGCTCACGTTCCGCATGCTGTACGGCTTCACTGAAAATTTCGTGCTGCCGCTGTCGCACGATGAAGTTGTCCACGGCAAGGGTTCGATTATCGGCAAAATGCCCGGCGATGAATGGCAGAAATTCGCCAATTTGCGCCTGCTCTACGGATATATGTTCGCGCAACCCGGCAAGAAGCTTCTGTTCATGGGCGACGAATTCGGCCAGGTCCGCGAGTGGGGGCACGACATGAGCCTGGAGTGGCACGTGCTGCAATTTCCGGTTCATTCCGGCGCTCAGAAATGGGTGGAGCAACTTAACCGCGTTTATCGCGACGAACCCGCGCTACACGAAATCGAAACTGATCCTTCAGGATTCGAATGGGTGGACTGTAATGACACCGCATCGAGCGTGATCTCTTTGCTGCGCAAGGGCAGGCGCCCTGAAGACACCATTCTCGTCGTCTGCAACTTCACGCCGGTGCCGCGCGATAACTACCGCATCGGCGTTCCCACGGGCGGCTATTGGCGCGAACTGCTTAACAGCGATGCGACTGAATACGCTGGCAGCGGTATGGGCAACATGGGCGGCAAGCAGGCCGATGAAGTGCCGGTTCACGGACGCCCTTATTCACTATCGTTAGCGCTGCCGCCACTCGGGATTTTGTTTTTCAAACAAGGATAAACACACTTAGCTTTAAAGTTCCTCGTGTACCTTAGTGTCCTTCGTGGTCATACCTTTTCGGTCAGCGGAGCAATAGCGCACCGCTGCGGATTTGTTGCAAACTCTAGAATCATGTCCACCACCGCAGAACGCTTCCAGCGCGCAGTTTCCATCATGGCCCGTTTGCGTGGCCCTGGCGGCTGTCCTTGGGACCGCGAGCAGACCTTCGATTCCATCAAGCCATACACGCTCGAGGAAACCTACGAAGTCCTCGAGGCAATCGACAATCGCGATTGGGACGAGCTTACCGGCGAACTTGGCGACCTGCTATTACAGGTGCTCTTCTATTCGCAAATGGCGCAAGAGGAGAATCGGTTCTCGATCGACGACGTGCTTGATCAGCTCTCAAACAAACTGATTAATCGCCATCCCCACGTATTCGGAAATGTTATTGCAGAGACCTCAGCCGATGTCCTGCGCAACTGGGAAGCTCTAAAGGCAAAGGAAAAGGAGCAGCGCCTCGCCGCCGGCGGAGGCAAGAAGGCGCAAGCAGAAGAAACGCCATCATCTGTTCTCGCCGGAGTCTCATCCGCCATGCCCGCACTCCTCGAAGCTCATAAGCTCAGCTCGCGCGCAGCTCACGTGGGATTCGACTGGCCGGAGATCAGCGGCCTCTTTGCCAAGCTCTCCGAAGAGACAGAAGAGTTGCAGCACGAACTCCAGCAGCTTCCTGCGCCCGTGCATCCGCCGGGCCAGAATATCGCAGGATCTGGCAAAACGCAGATACCCGAACAACTGCGCCACCGTCTGGAGGAAGAGGTCGGAGATATGTTTTTCGTGCTGGTCAACATCGCGCGCTATCTTTCCCTTGATCCTGAATCTGCGCTGAAAAAGACCAATCGCAAATTCAAGCGCCGCTTTCAATGGATGGAAGATCAACTGCGCCAAAACGGCCGCACCCCGCAGCAGGCCGCAGCCGATGAGCTCGAAGCGCTCTGGCAGCAAGCCAAGCAGCAAGAGCATGAGCCGCAACCCACAATTCATGACAGTTGAATCCATCACGCTTCGCGAGCTTCATCTCCCTCTCAAGCATTTTTTCGAGACTAGTTTTGGCCGCACTGAGAGCCGCCGTGTACTCTTAGTGACCGCGAACTGCGACGGTGTTGAGGGATGGGCAGAGTGCGTGGCCGGCGACGGACCATTCTTCAGCTACGAGTGGATAGAAACTGCGTGGGCTACGATCCGCGAATTTCTCGGCCCGATTCTCATGTCAGCACAGGTCGAGTGTGGTGCAGATTCGGCCGCCGCCATGGCGCGCGTCCGCGGCCATAATATGGCCAAAGCCGCTCTTGAAAATGCTTTGTGGGACGCGGAAGCAAAACAGAAGAATGTCCCACTCTGGCGCCTGCTGGGCGGCACACGAAACGAAATCGCGTGCGGAGTTTCAATTGGCATTCAGAATTCGCACGCGCAACTGCTCGACAAAATCGAGACTGAACTCGCCGCCGGTTATCAGCGCATCAAGATAAAGGTAAAGCCAGGATGGGACGTTGACGTTTTGGCACAGATCCGGGCGCGCTGGCCGGATATTCTTCTCAGCTGCGATGCCAACTCGGCGTACCGTCCCAAAGATCTTGACCATCTTCGTCGCTTCGATGGTTTCAATCTGCTCATGATCGAGCAGCCGTATTGGGAAGATGACATCCTGCAGCACGCAAGTCTTCAAGGCCAACTCAAGACCGCAATCTGCCTCGATGAATCCATCCGCAACTCACGCGATGCGAGCGCAGCAATCGAGCTTAAGGCTTGCCGCATTATTAATCTCAAGGTCGGCCGTGTGGGCGGGTTCAGTGAAGCCATTGCCGTCCACAATATTTGCGAACAAGGTGGCATTCCCGTTTGGTGCGGCGGCATGCTCGAAACTGGCATAGGACGCGCTCACAACGTCGCGCTCTCAACTTTGCCGAATTTTCGTTTACCCGGCGACGTTTCTGCTTCCCAACGTTACTGGCACGAAGACATTGTCGAGCCGGAAATCGTAGTCAGCTCACGCGGCACGATCGATGCCAGTGACGCACCCGGCACTGGTTATGAGATCAAGAAAGATTTCATTCAGCGGCTGACCGTACGCAAAGAAGTTATTCGCCGCCAGACCACCTCCGCCTGATCCCCCACCTGTACTTTTTCTCCAGGACACTGGACTTTCGTTATCTTCGGCGCCCATTGTCGCTGCGGTAATCTCGCAATGCGCAGTTATGATTTTCAAACGCAATTTCCCCATTACCCGTCGTTCCCGCCGGCAGTGGATCAATACCTCAGTCCAGGTGTTCACGCCTTCGACGCACATGGACGCGCTTGGCATTAACCTGAGCGATGGCGGTATGTGCTTTTTCAGCGTGGCCAACCTGCGGGTTGGTTCCCCGGTTGATATTGAATTCAAGCCGCCTCATTCTGATGCGCCCGTGCGCGTCTCCGGCAAGATTCGCCACCGGGCCCTTTATCTTTACGGAATTGAATTTCTGGGCGAGATGGAGGACTCGCACGCAGACGCGCGACACTCAACAGCACCTCACGATTCGCATCCCGGCGCTTAGTTTCTTATCACAGAACCTTGTTCTTCTTCCTTCCGGCCTTTCTTTGCGTCCTCTGCGTTCTTTGCGGTTAAAGATTTTCGCTGTGCAACTAGATTGAAGCTGCTCGCCGTCAACTCTGCAAAATCCACACGCCTCTTGTATGCTTTCTGCACTCGATGGCGGACGCTCTCAGGCACAAGCATCCATTTATCTTCGCCTCAGTTGTCATCGGCGCGGCCGCCTTCTGCTCCCTGATTCCCTGGTTTTGGTGCGGCATCCCTTCCGGCCACGACTTCGAGTATCACTTTAACTCCTGGATCGAAGTCCTTGCCCAGTGGCGACAAGGAATCATCTACCCGCACTGGTCCGCACTGGCGCATTTCGGATACGGCGAAGTCCGCTATATTTTCTACCCGCCGGCCTCGTGGACGCTTGGCGCCATTCTAGGCGCGATCTTGCCCTGGAAAATTGTCTCCGGAGCCTATAACTGGCTCGCGCTGACCCTGTCCGGGCTTTCAATGTTCGCGTTAGCGCGCCGGTGGACGTCGCCAACGAGTGCGCTGTTTGCGGCGGTGTTCTACGCCATCAATCCGTATCACCTGGTCATTGTTTATTGGCGCAGCGCTGAAGCCGAGTTGCTCGCAGCGTCGTATCTACCGCTCCTGTTCTTGTTCGTTCTTGAGCTCGGTGAAGATGGCGCACGCGTCATCGCACCTCTTAGCCTGGTTGTCGCCGCAGCATGGCTTACCAATATTCCAACCGCCGTGATGCTCGTGTACTCGCTCGGAGTCCTTGCGCTGTGGGCGGCCGCCTCTCAACGTTCGTGGAAGGCTCTGCTCCATGTCGCAGCCGCTATCGTCCTGGGGATGGGAACCGCGGCCATCTATCTGCTGCCGGTTATGCACCAGCACAGTTGGGTCAATCTTCGCCAGGTGCTATTGCCGGGCATACGCCCGCTTGAAAACTTCCTGTTCACCGTCACGCGCGACGAAGACCACAACCGCTTCAATCGCATTGTTTCGGTAGTTGCGCTTTGGGAAATCGTCATTCTCGTCGTGTCGCTTTGGATCGCGCACCGGCGATCCAGTAAGAGAATTTGGGAGCTAATGCTTTTGTGGGGAACGCTCTCTACTGTTCTCATGATCAACTTCACGCTGCCACTTTGGAACCATGTCCCCGTCCTCGAATACGTGCAGTTTCCCTGGAGATGGTTGCTCTGTCTCAACGTTGTGCTGGCGCTGGTTGTCGTGTTCGCACTTGAGCGCTGGTGGTTGCGCGTCGTTATTTGTGGAATTGCTATCGTCTCTGTGCCTTTCGTCTGGCACCGAATACAACCTCCCTGGTGGGACACGTCGGCTGACATTCAGGAGATGGTTGACAACCAGCATGACGGAATCGGTAATGATGGAACGGATGAGTATGTTCCAGCCGGTGCAGATCCCTCTGACATCGATCAAAATGCGCCTTTGGCGATGTACCAAGGGAGCGGGACGGCACAGATTTCAGTCGAAAAATGGCAATCGGAGCAGCGCGCATTGACCGTGACGGCAACTTCACCAGGGAATTTGACCATGCGCCTGTTCAACTATCCGTTGTGGCTGGTTGATGTGAACGGTCATTTGATTCAAACGCAAAGCACCGACAATACGATCCAGATGATCATCCCTATTCCGGCCGGACGCAGCCGCATTCAGATTTCCTGGGTCGAAGGTTGGGACCGCAAGGTCGGCGGCGGGATCTCCGCCGCCTCAGTTTTACTACTCGGTTTCCTCTGGATACGATGCAAGCACTCGGTTCATCTGGATACGAGTGCGAAAGCTAATGCGTGATGCCTGATGCCGATGCTGATGCTTATGACACGCGTCCTCATTGCCACCTCGAATCCCGGCAAGCTCCGCGATTTCGCGGGTGCAGCTGTACCGTACGGCATTAAGGTGTCGCCTTTGCCAAATTTTTCTTCTCTGCCGCCGGTCGTGGAAGACGGAGCCACATTCGAAGCCAACGCCCGCAAGAAAGCGGAGCAATACAGTCTGGCCGTTCCGGGCCAAGTTGTAATCGCGGACGACTCCGGACTTGAAGTGGATGCTCTGGGTGGCGCTCCTGGAGTGCACTCTGCGCGCTACGCTGCCGACGAACCGCATGCGGCGGATTCCAATACAGATGACGAAGCTAACAATCGCAAACTGATCAGGCAGATAAGGTCTGTACCAGCCGAGCAGCGCACCGGAAGATTCGTCTGTTGGATCGCGGCGGCGCGTGATGGCAAAACTCTGGCAGTCTTTGAAGGCAAATCCGAGGGCTTCATTCTAGATCGCCCCCGCGGGCACAACGGCTTTGGCTACGATCCGCTGTTCTATTTCCCCGAAATTAGCAAAACGTTCGCCGAACTTAGCGCGGAAGAAAAGGCGCGGTATAGCCACCGTGGGGCGGCATTTCGACAGTTCTTGGAGTGGATTTCTAAGCAAACCTAAGTCTTTTGCTTCCTGGGAGAACCATTCCTTCGATTCATTGTCTTCTTGCGATCGGATCACACGCCTGTTCAGCAAACCGAATGGCGAGGGCGCGCGGGTGATGGATGGCTCGCGAATCTCAGCTAATCTTTTTTCAACGCTCGGGGTGACGACCGCGCTCGGCCGCACGTTCACAACAGATGAGGAGCAAGCTGGTCATCGGGTAGTAATCCTGAGTCACGAACTTTGGGTATCTGATTTTGCGGCCTCCTCAAGCGCGCTCGGCCAAATCGTGAATATTAGTGATGTTCCTTACACAGTCGTGGGTGTGATGCCGGCGGGATTTCATTATCCTGTGGACCAATCCGCGTACTTCTGGTCAACTTTCTCGATCGACAGTGAAGGCCCTGATCCCGGCACTTCGTATCGGGACGACGATCGATTATCGATTGTGGGTCGGCTCAAGGCAGGAGTTGAGACAAACCAGGCTCTTGCCGATATGAATACGATCCAACGTCGTCTGGCACATCAGTATTCTGACAATCGCTCCCGCGGTGCTATCTCAATGGTGCCGATGCTGGATGAGGCAGTCTCAAACACACGTTCCAGCTTGTTACTACTTTTGGCTGCTGTAGGCGTCGTTCTGATCATCGGGTGCGCGAATGTGGCCGGTCTTCTTCTTGCTCGCGCAAGCAGTCGCAGGATGGAAGTGGCTGTACGCACAGCGCTGGGTGCGAGCCGTCCGCGACTTTTGCGCCAGTTGTTGCTGGAATCTTTGTTG
>QHZW01000030.1 GCA_003224815.1 Acidobacteriota bacterium
CTTGACCCGGTTTCGGTTCTGACAAATTCGATGGCCTGGCACGTTTACTTCTGCGCTCGGCAGTACGATGAGGCCCTGCGAATTATCCTCGGCGTGATGGAAGTTGATCCCGCGTTCGGTCCAGCCCATTTTCGGCTGGGGATAAGTTGGGAGCAAAAGGGTGAGTATCAGAAGGCTATCGACACGAGCGTTCGCGGCCGCATTGCCGAAGGAGAATCCCCCGAAAAGGCAAACCGCGACGTCGCAGACCTGCGCGCAGCTCTTTCCTCCGGTGGGCCGCGCGGCTATTGGCAGCGCAAGTTGGAAGTTTTGTTACGAGATAGAAAACCTGATGACCGGGGTGGTTTTGTCCCCATGGCTCGTTGTTACATGCATTTGGGGAAACGCGAGGAAGCCCTTCAGACGCTGGAAAAAGGTTACCAGATGCGGGACTTCCGTCTTATCCTCTGGCTTCCCGCTTACGAGGAGTTCGACCCGCTGCGCTCCGATCCGCGCTTTCAGAAAATACTTCACGGCCTTGGCATTTCGTAACTTACTCCCTTTAGAGATGGCCTTAGGCACAACTGATCGAAATTCCACAATTTAATTCTTTAATCGTTGTATACTCTTTCCGCGCGACTGTTGGGGATCGAGTCGCATCAGGTGGCCGCCTTCCGCACTTACCATCGGCCAGTGGTTTCCTGCCCTTTGACGTTGTACTCACGGCCCGCCGCATTGGGAGGCTTATGCGCCATCTCGCTCCGTTCGTAAGATCCCACATTTGTGCCCTGTTTTTCATCTTTTCGTCGAGTGCTTTTGCGCAAGTTCAGAACGGGCAAATCACGGGTGTAGTCTCTGATCCCTCCGGTGCGATTGTTGCTCACGCCAGGGTACATATTCGCAATCCGGCTACGGAATACGTAGCCGATTTTGAAACCAACGAATCCGGTATCTACTCCGCCCCGGAGCTGGTGGTTGGCTCATACGTTGTTCGGGTCGAGGTCCCCGGTTTCAAGACGGTAACAGCTACGAACCTCTTTTTGAACGCCGGCACGGTGCTCCGCCTTGATTTCTCGCTGGTGGTCGGCGCGCGTTCGGAAACAGTCGAAGTGAGCGACGCCGCCCGGCTTGTGAATACTGAGAACTCCCGCTTGTCCTACACAGTGGACGCCGAACAGATCGCCAATCTGCCCCTGAACGGACGCAATGTCTACGACCTGATCCAGTACCAGCCCGGCGCGACCAATGTGCGCGAAAATTTCAATGGCTTCCTGATCAACGGAATGTCCAACACCAGCTTGAGCGGCGGCCCGGTCAATACGCCCATCCTTGATACCGTGCAGGAAGTTCAGGTATTGACCCTAAATAATTCCGCGGAATTCGGCAGCAGCGCCGGCGCGATTACCAACTTGGTTTCCAAGTCCGGCAACGATCAGCTGCACGGGAGCACGTGGGAGTTCATACGTAACGAGGCCTTCGACGCCAATTCATTTTTTGCCAACCATGTTCCCGATCCGGCAGACCGAAAGAGATTGCCAGTGCGTCTGAACCAGTTCGGCGCAACCTTGGGTGGCCCTCTTAAGAAACACAAGGTCTTCTTCTTTGCTTCCTATCAAAGGGAGAAATTTCTGACCTCCAACCCGGGCCCAGCGGTCATCGAGTCGCCTGAGTTTCGTGCGGCTGTCATTTCCGCTTTACCCAATTCAGTGTCCGCCCTCTTGTATTCGAATTTCGCACCGCCGGCCAAAGGCACCCCCTTCGCGACCTTGCGGGAATACATCGTGGGATCCGGGACCCGCTTCGCAACCTTCGCAGACTATCTCTGTCCCGCGAATACCGACGGCGGAACTGCTACGCCGGGTGTGATGTCGCAAAAATTCGCTACTTTGTTTGGAGTGGAGCAAGCAGATATTGACCAGATGAATGCTCCAGGAGGCTGTGCTGGAGGTTCGCCCTATCCTGCGCCGTTGCCCGGCGCTTTCAACCGGGACAGCAATTTCCTGGAAAGCATCATTAGCCCCAACCAATCCCAGGCAGATGGAAATCTTTTCGACGGCCACGAAGCGTCACTGCGGCTGGACTACAACCTCAGCCAAAACGATCGCTTCTTCAGTGAGTTCAATTGGGCGCGATCTGGAGACAGGTACGTTGGAAACACTGTTCGTGGTTTCACTAATCCATTCACCTATACCAGCCCCAATTTTCAGATTAGCTTCGTCCACACCTTCAGTTCCACATTGTTGAACGAGTTCCGTGCGGGTTATCTGCTCGATACGAGCATCGGCACGGTTTCGCTGCCGGGCGTGCCTGGCGCTGTTCCGCATGACATCATCATGGGTTTTGGTAACGGGCCAACAGCTGGCGCAATCATCCGGGAAAGCACCTACAACTACTCGGATTTGATTTCGTTCACGCACCGCAAGCACAGCCTGCGAGCCGGCGCCGAACTGCGCCGTAACCTGGAGAACAGCGACGCCGGTTCGGGACGGCCCATATATGACTTCCTCGATTCCCTCTTCTTCGCTATCGACGCTCCGTTCTCACAATTTGTCGGCGTGGATCCCGGATTCACGACCGGCTCTCCAGCCCAACTCGCCGCCAGTATTCGCCATTGGCGGTATTGGGATGTCGGCGCGTTTCTGGAGGACGATTGGAGAATTTCCAGGCGAGTCACCTTGAATCTGGGACTGCGTTACGATTTGTATACGCGCAGCACGGAACTCTCCCATCAGGCGACAACGTTCCTCTTGGGGTCGGGTCGTGACTTCGTTGACGACATCACGACCGGAGCCGGGCGGATCAAAGACGCCAGCGTGCCTTGCCCGAATAATTTTGGTCCGCGGCTCGGTTTTGCATGGGACGTGTTCGGCAATGGCAAGACTTCTCTGCGCGGCGGTTTTGGTATCTCCTACGAAGGCAGTCTCCAGAGAAGGCTTACCATCACCCGCTTTAATCCGCCTTACTATTCCCAAAACCGTGAATTCAATTTTTTGACTGGTGCTACCAATTCCAACCTCGTCTATGGTCCCATGGACGGGAGCCCGCCCACTTTTCGAGGTCCCGCTCCGCCTGCGCAGCACTCGGGAATCGGTGCGCAGGCAACCGGAAATATTTCCGGATGGGATCCATCCAATCCGCAAACCTCGGGCCTGACCGCGATCATTCTTCAGGAGGGATTGCGCGATCCCTTCATCGAACACTGGTCCGCGGGAGTTCAGCGTGAACTGCGGCACAAATTGGTGCTGGAAGTCAATTATGTAGGGACTCTTGGACGAAACCTGTTTCGGGCCGATAACAAGAACCGGCTGCCCGGAGGCCGCCTGCCGGAAGGGTCCTGCGTGACCGATAACCTGGGACGTCGTCTGTGCAGCCAAGTTAATACCAGCACCGCAGGCAACGGCCTGCGAATCAACCCGCTCGGAAGGTTGAATCCAAATTTCGGCGCTCTGCGGGTCTGGGAGAACACCGCCAGCTCGAGCTATCACAGCCTGCAGGTTAGCGTGAAAAGGCAACTGCGTCACGGCTTCGAGTTCGGCGGAGATTACACCTACAGTCATTCGATCGATAGCGATTCCACTTGGCAAAGCGCCGGCTTCACCGTGGACGGCACCGCCGCCGGCGACGGTTTCACAACCGATCAGACTGCGCCAGGCTTGGATCGCGGTAACTCCGTTTTCGACATTCGCCATCGCCTCGCCTTTACCTACATTTGGGAAATGCCGTTCTTTCGAAACCACCATGGGCTCCTTCCAGCCCTACTCGGCGGCTGGCAATGGAACGGCATATGGTCGGCCCAAAGCGGCGCGCATTGGTCCCCGTTCAATAGCGACCCGCCTTTTCTGACGGCACAGACGCCCGGCGCATGCAGCCCTGCCACCTTTGATCCTGTAAATTGCGTAAACTTAGGCGGGGATTACAACCTCGATGGCGAGAGCAATGACAGGCCCAATGCGCTCGCCAATAATGTCCATGCCACGCACGACCAGTGGGCCGACGGGTTCAATCTTCCCGGCAATTTCTTCTCCGCACCCTGCTTGGGCTGCGTTGGAAACATCGGCAGGAACACGTTCGTTGGTCCCTCCTACTGGAATTTTGATACATCGCTGTTCAGGAATCTCCAGATTTCCGAGCGGTTTCGCCTCCAGTTCCGCGCCGAAGCCTTCAACGTTTTCAACAACACCAACTTTCTCATCGGCAACAACCAGTCACTGCACGACTCTGTCTTCGGACAAGCGGGCGGCACTGGTCCGCCGCGCAATCTGCAATTCGCCTTGAAGCTGAGTTACTAGACAATCAAACTCAAGGACTCATCAGAATACCGCTGTTCCATTCTATTCGGGCTTCCGAAATCCTTTTGAAAGCAGCGAAACCTTCGCGGTCGGGAAGAAATTCTTCCTGGGTGAGAGAGTGAATGCCGATTTGAGAGTGGAGTTCGACAACGTTCTCAACCGTATGAGAGTCTGTGGCGGCGATCACATGGTCAACGATGCCTACGATGTTTCTGGACTCGATCCCAACAACACTAATTTCACTTTCGGAATCGTCTCACCCGGATTGGTTTGCCAGGGCAACACACCCAGAAGGGGGCAGGCAGTATTGAGAATAACGTTTTAGAAGTTCCTTATAGGTTGAAGAACGGGCTATCAGTGCCGTTGTAATCCAAATAAGTTACACCACTACGTAAAACCACGATTCGTTGCCGATTCCGAAGTACCAATCACAGCGTATGTCGTATCAGCGGCGCCGAAAGGTGTGCCGTAAGTGTGCCGTACGCTTCGGTCCCGTGTGCGCTAAAGTGCGCCTTTTCAGTACCACTGCAAAACGCTTCCGTGCGGGCTTGATTGTGGGTAAGCTATTGATTTGTATAGATGAAAGCGGCAAAGAATCGTTCCGAGATCAGCCGACTCTTAATCAGTAGGTTGTAGGTTCGATTCCTACCGCGCTCACCACGATTTATTCTGAAAAACGATCTCTAGCGCCATTTAGTATCCCACTTCTCGCAAAATGGGCGAGAAATGGCCCTCCGGCGATTTATGCCAACTATTTTAGGCAGGTGCCTTCCGACCGCTCACGATGAGAACTTCGGCGGGAAAACTAAGTCCCCGGTTCGCGGAGTACGGCCTGAGGGCTTCGATGACATCGCGTTTGAGTTCCGCGGCCTGCTGCTTCGAAAAGGTCGCGAGTTTTGTGCGGAGTTTTTCTGACATTTCGGATCGCAATGTCCAAAAGCTCTTGACCGAAATCGCTGCTCGTATCGAGAACTGCAATAGGCGTTCGGAAGTCGCAGCTACGCCAGCTTCTGAAAAAATCGCCTGCAACTTCCCAGGACTAGCAAAGCGGAACGCGTCTGGTGAATCCGGAACCGGCGGTGGTGACTTAACATACTGTTCGACGAGTTGAGCCACGACGTAATGGAACGGATTTTTATCGGCGAAGTGCCAGACGGCCATGGCTATCTTTCCACCTGGCTTAAGTACCCTCAAACACTCGCGAACCGAATCAACCGGAGACGCGAAAAACATCACGCCGAAGCGGCTCACCACAGCTTCAAAGGTGTTGGCTGGAAAGGGCAGATCGTTAGCAAACGCGACTTCAAAGCTGGCATTGCGAAGTCCCCGACGGTGGGCTTCTCGACGAGCCGCTTCCACCATCTCCGGAACTGGATCTGTGCCCACTACTTTGCCTTCAGATCCAATTAGGTCGGCAATGGTCAAGGCTGGTTCACCCGGCCCCGTGGCGACATCGAGGACAGCGCGGCGGCGGGCGATCTCGGCGTCTTCGATTAGAGCCTGAGTGACCGGCGCAAACATCTCGCGCATAATCTCGCGGTGCTTTTCCCAGTAAGGAGCCGATTCGCTCCATTGGTTAATGACTTCCGTATTCTGCTGCATAAGCGTAAGTGATGTGATCGGGATTTCTATTCTTGATGTCTTGGCGGCCAGATTCTTCATCTGACCGCCTACCCTTGCAAGATTACAGCGGTTGCTTAGCTCGCGTCATCCGATTCGTCGACAGACTCCCGTATGGCTCCCTACAACGTTATTTGTTTCGCAGCGCCATTATTGCTGATGGCCGACACGACCAGAGCGGCGTAGAATGCGTGCGCTCTTCGAAGCGTAAGCTTCGGCTGGCAAGGAGGTTCGTATGAAATCAGCGAAAGGGGTTTCCCACGTTTGGTTTCTGCTAGCAGTAAGTGTCCTGTCACTGTCCGCGAATGCACTTGCCCAAGTAGGAGTAGTCAAAAGCAAGATACCTGGCCAACAATTCATGGTCGCTAGATACACGAACACGCCTCCGGTAATCGATGGAGTATTCATTGCTGGAGAATGGGCACGAGCCATTCCAGTTCACGTTAATGGAAGTACTCCCGATAGACCGCCTGGAGTGGTTCCAAATATTGGCCTTCCATTCCTGTTTCCGCCAGACAGTCCTGCCGACTCGAGTTTCACAATCTACACTCTGTATGACGACAATAATTTGTACGTGGCGGTTGATGTAACCGACGACATCGTTATCTGCGACGGGCCTGTACCTTTCTTTGACGACGATGCTGAAGTAATGATCGATGGTTGACCGCCGTCTTGGCGATGTCCACATGGCGCTCATCTGCGGCCCGGACAACCCGGATTGTCCGAACCCAGTGCTAAATAATGAGGGCTTCAAGCTGACAACTTCAGTTTGTAACCAGAGCTTGACCGATCCCTCCAACAATCCAAGTATCGTTTGGGAATCGAGGGCGGGAACGCGCCCGCGCGGTTTCGTGGTGGAGTTTCGAGTTCCGCTCAATTCAATCAATACCATTGACACCAGCTGGTTCAGTAATCTGTTTCCGGACAATAGTTTTCGCCGTCCACAGCCGGGAGACGTCATCGGCTTCAACGTCGCCGTGGGAGATGATGACAATGGAGGCTTAAGCTACGTGCGTAGCGAACCCGCTCCGCACACTGACAGCTTCACTGCCTGGGATGGCCGAAGGGATGGTTGGTACGTCTTTTCCGAAGCCGATTGGGGAAACCTTTATTTGGCTCCCCGAGAGCATCTCTAGTCGGCCCCAGTTGGGGTGTCCCACTTCTCGCAAAGGGGGCGAGAAGTGGGACACCCCCGGGTAACCAAACCCAGAATCGGCAGCTGGCACGAGGCATGTCAAATCAACCAGCCCTTGAACCAAGAACTCTCGAGTCCTCCATGAAGGATCGCAGCGCATTATGGCCGGGCTTCGTAGACGATGTTGAAAGGTGTCTCTGTGGCCCGCCGAAAGCGGCTGAAACCCGCCGAGTCCACAACCTCGCGAATTCGCGTCTCCCCCGCCTGTGCGCCAAGACACAGTCCCACTTCCTGGGACCGAGAGGAAGGCGTGCATAGCAGAGTTGAGAACGAG
>QHZW01000031.1 GCA_003224815.1 Acidobacteriota bacterium
GCGCCAACTGCAGTTCCCATGGCAGCGGCTTGTAAGAAGTGTCTCCTGTTCATCACAGAACTCGCCCTTCTCTAGCTGAGATAAACGCCGGGGCAGGCTTGGTATTAACGCAGGCCCGCCTGAGCACCCACGCATTTTACTCCGAGACGGCAATCCCGGCTTTCGGCGTGATGAACGATACGGGACAGGTCCAGGTGAGGTCGATTAAAATCCGAGAATTACGGCGCGGAACGGCATCTAAACTCGCTTAAAGTCATACGGCAGCGATTTACCGGCAAGATAATGCCAAACGCAGATTGGGAACAACACCTTTGAGTCGCAGACATTGGACATGAGGAATTAACTTATGGAAATCAAGAAAGCAGGCTCACAGCCTTCTGCCAAGGGTCCCTCAGACTGGTTCACTGGCACCGTACGAATCGATCCACTATTTCAGGCGCCAGATCCCGCGCTTGTTCAAAGCGCAAGCGTAACTTTTGAACCGGGCGCGCGGACGGCATGGCATACGCATCCGCTCGGTCAGACCCTCATCGTCACGGCCGGTTCCGGCCGGGCACAACGCTGGGGCGGCCTAATCGAGGAGATTCGTCCGGGCGATGTTGTCTGGTTCTCGCCAGGTGAGAAACACTGGCACGGCGCCTCGCCGACGACAGCCATGACACACATCGCTATTCAGGAGAAGAAGGACGGGAAGGTGGTGGACTGGATGGAACATGTTAACGACGAACAATATTCGGCGACGATTTGACAGACTGTGCACTCCCTATAATGACCCGATGGCACTTGTTATTTTCCTGAGGAGCATCAATGTTGGAGGCTACAGGACATTTCGGCCTAGCATTCTCGCGATTCAACTGAAGGACTATGGCGTGGTCAACATTGGTGCGGCAGGAACGTTTGTCGTCCGTAGGCCGATCAGCAAAATGCGCCTGTGCTCAGAACTGCTGCGAAACCTGCCGTTTGAAGCTGAGGTGATGACGTGCACTGGTCAGGAATTGATCGCCGCCGCATCGGCTAATCCATTTGATGACGAACTGCTTCGTTCCGAGATCGTTCGCTTCGTGAGTGTGTTGGCGAAACCGCCCCAAGTGCCGGCTTCAATTCCCATCCGCATTCCAGAAAAGGGCAAGTGGCTTGTGAAAGTCCTCGCAGTACATAACCGATTCCTTTTCGGCATTTACCGGCGCGAGATGAAAGCGATCAGCGCTCTCGGCAAACTGGACAAGCTCTTTGGAGTATCGGTCACAACTCGCAATTGGAACACAGTACGCGCAATTCTTAAGCTGCTGGAGAAGAGTTAGGGACTCGCAGGATTCAGATAACCATCTAGCACAGGAGGTGCACATGCCAGCTCGAAACGATGCTCTAAAACACAGCCTTTCCACATCCAGCGAAATCACGATTAACGTTACCGGCAGAAAATCAGGACGCAATATCTCTAACCCTGTCTGGTTCGTATTCGAAGATGACAAGCTTTATCTTGTGCCGGTGAAAGGTTCGGATACGCAGTGGTACAACAACGTCCTCAAGAACCCGACGATTCGGGTCAAGGAGGGGAACTCAGAAGGAGACTTCAATGTTGTCCCTATCACGGACGCCAAGCAGGTGTGATCTGTGGTCGACAAATTCCGCGACAAGTACGGAGCTGGTGACGTGAAGAAGTACTATTCAAAGTTCGACGTTGCGGTGCTGGCGCAGGCCCTATGACAGGCGAACGAAGAATGAGTTGCCCACTCAAGCCAACCGCGGGCTTGAGTGGGCCACCTGCATTTAATCTCGATGTCGTATGCGATCTTCTAGTCCGCTGCAGGTACTCCCCCGTACTTTTGTAACCACCGCAGCTCTTCACGGACTTTGATCTTCCCGTGCCATGGGTTTTTGCTAAGCGAATGCCCTTCGCTGGGAAAAATTAGGAGTTTATTGGCAACGCCGAGAGAGTAGAGCGCATGCTCTAACAAATAGTCTTCGAGCACGGCAACGCGAATGTCGTCGGCTCCGGCGACCATGTGGGTGGGCGTACGCACTTTATCGATTTGAAAAATTGCGGCTTCATCGTGATAGCGTTGCGCTGCTTCCCATGGGCGCCCGCCTAAGAAATAGGCGTCGTCGAAGGTGGTATCGTCATTTCCCCAATTGCCGACGTGCTCGACCGCGCCTGCTCCGGTAACGGCCGCTTTCCATCGCGTGCTTTGGGTAATGAGCCAGTTCGTCATGTACCCACCGTAGCTGTAGCCACCAATGACGAGATGATCGGGATCGGCGATGCCGTCTTTCACCAGGCCATCCACGCCTTCGAGAATGTCCTTGCCCGGACGCGAAACAATCTGCGGCACAATCTGCATCAGGAACTTGTCACCGTATCCTGACGAGCCGCGGTAGTTCGGCTCGAACACAAGCCATCCATTGCTGGCCGCGAGAATTCCCCATTGATACCAGTCGGCTTCGAAGTGGTTGCCGTCGGCGTCGGCGGGCCCACCGTGAATGAAAGTGAACATCGGCAGATTCTTGGCTTCGAATTTGCCGGGAGGATAAATCAACATCCCTTCGACACTAGTGCCGTCATCTGCCTTCCAGCGATACGGCTTCCCTTGAGGGAGATCGCGTTCGGCAAAAAGCGCATTGAACGATGTAATGGGTCGGGCATGATCGAGATCGGCAGCACTGTCCGCCAGGTAGACTTCCGCGGGTTTTGTGAGGGAGGAATAGACGAAGGCCACTCGCGTTGCGTGCGGTGCGACAGAAATCAATTCATGCGTTCCTTGCCAATTGCTAATTCGATGCCACGGCTGTGCGGCTTGGGAAAAAGAATACAGTTGCACCTCAGTGCCGGTCCGCGCCGACGCAAGCACTGCTTCAGATGAAACGCCGTAGTGGTCCACCGGACCAGTGAAGTCTTTGCCCCACTGCTCCACCGAGCCATTTTCAATATCCACAGAATAGAGATGCGGCTGAAGATCGCGATATGGGCCGCTTACGTCTCCGACATCGATGGCGAACAAAATATGTCGGCTGTCATTCGCCCAATTTAAGTCTTTCTCGACCGCTTGATTGTGCGTGACGCGGCGGGCTGCTGCAACTGCCCCTGCGTCGGATCCGCCCAAATCGACGACATAAATCTCATAGTCATCAAATTTTTCTTCGCGCTTGTTGATTGGGTTCGTCATCAACGCAAGCTTGCGGTCATCAGGTGAGGTGCGAATCTCATCCACTCGGCAAGGCGAAGTTGCCATGGCCCGAGTGCCCGGAGTTACATCCGACTGCTTTTCCGCTTTTGTCTTTTTTCTCACCAGCCCCGAGACGTGATTCGCTTCAGCAGTCGAGAGATCAAGGGCAAAGATGGTGTCGCCGCGTTCGGATGTCCGGTACTGCACGACATCCTTCCACCGCTCGCGGTATTCGTCTTTCTGTGCCTTGGTCCAGGGATTGCGCGTGGCAAAGTACAAAATCTTCGAATCTGCCGACCAGCTGAAGCAGTGAACTTCTTCTTCTCCATGCGTGATGGCGAAGGCTTCTCCGCCGTTCGGAGAGATCAAATAGAGCTGGCTGACGCCTTCGCTTTTATCGGTATCACTGTCGTCATTATCCGAGCTATCTTCGTCTGATTTGCGATCCGAAAGGAACGCGATCCAGCGGCCGTCAGGCGACCACTTCGGGTCAGTATCGTGCCCGGACTCGGTCAACTGAGTCAGCGAGCCGGTCTTACCATCGTCGCGGTAAAGCCAGAGGTCCTTACGGAATATCTGCTGGTCCCAGTCGGCGCGTTCGCTGCCGATCACAACCGAATTGCCATCGGGAGCGAGTTCGAGTGAAGAAAAACCGGTTGAATTAAAGAACTCGTCTAAGGTGATTTTGGGTTTGTTTTGAGCGAAGGCCGAGCAGAAAAACAACACGCAGGCTGATGCAATCAGGAAGATTCGCATGGAGAAATCATAATAGCTGGATTTTTGGATCGATGATTTCCGTTCTAGATAGGGACGAAAGCCATCAATAATGCAATTACCGGCAGTGCTCGCGTGATATTCGCAGATCTAGTCGATTCCCAGATGCTGCTCGCTCGCCAGCACTGCAAGTTCCAGGCGGCTTGAGACGCCGAGTTTTCCGTAGATGTTGCTGAGGTGGCGCTTTACTGTCTCTTCGCTGATGGCAAGTTTGCTGGCAATCTCACGATTGCTGCTGCCTTCTTTGATTGCGGAAATGATTTCGATTTCGCGCGAGGTAAGACCGAAGCCGCTCGTCGAAGCCTGCCCTGTGCGCGCCCATACGGCGACTGGCTCGCTTCCCACCCAGAACTGGCCCTCGCATACTGCGCGAATGCTGCTTAGCAGCATTTCTGGCGGAGAAGCTTTAAGCACAATCCCTCGCGCTCCCAATTGCAAGGCGCTGGTAACCGCAAACGGTTGGATTGCCGCAGTCAAAAGGATCGTACGAACTGCGGCTTGCTGATGTGCCAACTCGCGCAGGACTTCCATTCCAGGCACGCGCGGCATGGCCAGGTCGAGCAGCAGGACATCGGGCCTGAGCTCCTTTGCTAACTCGATAGCTTCTTTCCCATCGGAGGCCTCGGCGAGTACCTGAAAATCTTGTT
>QHZW01000032.1 GCA_003224815.1 Acidobacteriota bacterium
TGCAGGATTTGATGTTGCAGGCGGAAATCTTGGTGCAGTATGGGATGCGCAACAAGGCCCTGGAACGCCTGCAGCGAATTCAGCAATTGTTTCCCCACGAAGAAGAACGCAATCCGGACTTGCATC
Organism: Acidobacteriota bacterium; assembly: GCA_003224815.1. Taxonomy (GTDB): domain Bacteria; phylum Acidobacteriota; class Terriglobia; order Terriglobales; family Acidobacteriaceae; genus Gp1-AA145. Next base: position 127 of record QHZW01000032.1, read on the forward strand.
AGCTCTACATGTCCGCAGGCTTGATGCCGCAGTACGCGCCGTCGGCAGCACCTACGCAGCCAGTTGCGCCAGTTGCAACCGTTGTTGCTCCCGCGGACGCCGCAGTGCCGGATATGTCGGGATTCGCCCGCATTCCGGAGATCACGCGCAAGCTCAATCAGCAAAATACGGCGCAAGCCGTGCTGAATACAGCGGCTACTGAGATTGGTACTCAGTGGAACCTGGAGCGCTGCGTGGTGGCTTTGCGCAAGCCGGGGCTGGCAATCAGTGGTCTGAAAGAATTCTGCGCCGAGGGAACGAAGCCGGCGAAGTCCGACGTATTCGAAGACCTGATCTGCCGATTGCACGATTTGGCAGTTGTGCAAGGGCCTTTGAGTTTTCCCGATGTTGCAAGCGCGCATGAAATCAAGGAATTCGCGCAACATCTTACGCCGCTGGGAGTGCGGTCTCTGCTTGCGGTCCCGCTTGGCGACGGGGCGGAGTCGCTGGGAATCATGCTGCTGCTCAGTGGTGAATACCGGAACTGGTCATCGAACGATTCGCTGGTGTTCAAGATGATTGCTGAACAGGCGGCGACAGCCCTCGGCAACGTCGGTTTGCGGCGGCTGGTTAAGAATCTTTCGGTCACGGATGAAAATTCCGGCTTATTGAAACGGGCTTCCTATCTTGACCTGTTGATGGGCGAAATTCGACGCGCATGGCAGCAGAGCACTCCAACATCTGTGTTGCTGATGAAGTTTGGGGCGGCACTCGGCAAAGAACCAGGCGAGGGCTCTGTCGATAGCCCTATGCAACGCATGGGCCAGATAGTGGCTGCGAATATCCGGCAGAATGATCTTGCGTTCCGGTACACCGCGAATACGATTGCCATCGTGCTCGGCGAAACATCCGAGCGGGAAGCAATGCTTGCGGTTGAAAAAATGCGGCGTGTGATCGGTGCAGCGGCAGAGAAGCAGGTGGCAACGTCATTTAATGCGGGGGTGGCGGAAGCCGTGCTTCGCCAGGAATTTGATCCGGTCGATATCGTGACAGAAGTGATCAATCGAGCCGAGCGCGCCTTGGAGAAGTCAGTTGCCGCGGGGGCGGGCATGAGTGTTGCGTTACCGCCGAGTCTGGCCGCAGCGGCGGTAGCGTAAGCAGCCTACTGCAATTAGATAGTTGTTCTGCTAAAGATCTGAGGCCCATCCTGGCGAAGCTCTTCGCCCGACTGCTAGACTAATTCGTTCGTGTTACATCAGAGCCAAATAAATGCTCAAACCAGGTGACATCGCCATCGTCAGCGGCGCCCGTACGCCTTTTGGCCGCTACTGCGGAAAGCTGAAAGACTTCACGGCCCAGGAACTCGGGGCCATTGCAGCGAAGGGCGCCATTGATCGAGCCGGGATCAATCCGGAAGAATTCGATCATGCGGTATTCGGCAACGCGCAGCAAACTTCCGGAGATGCCCTCTATGGCGCGCGGCACGTTTGCCTGCGCGCGGGATTGCCGATTGAAACTCCGGCGCTGACGGTCAATCGCCTGTGCGGCAGCGGTATGCAGGCTCTTGTCAACGGCGCACAGATGATCATGACCGACGAAGCATCGATCGTACTCGCGGGCGGGATGGAAGCGATGTCGCAGGCTCCGTTTTCGATTCGCGGTCGCGACGGATTTTCGCTCGCGCCGGGCGGCAAGCTGGAAGACTCGCTCATGGTCGCGCTGCTCGACAGCTATTGCGGCTTGTACATGGCGAACACGGCGGAGTTGTATGGATCGCAGCACGGCATCACCCGCGAGATGCAGGATGAATTCGCGCTGCGCTCACAAAAATGCGCCGATGACGCCTACAAAGCCGGACGCATTCAGGAAGAACTGGTTCCCGTTCCCCTGAAAAAGTCCAACGGGGACTCCACGGGCGAATCCCTCACCGAAGATGACCATCGCCGTCCGCAAACGACGATGGAAGGCCTGGCGAAACTTCGTCCGGCATTCGGAAAAAACGGGACGGTTACAGCGGGGAATGCTAGCGGCATTGTGGATGGCGGCGCGGCGGTTGTTCTGATGTCCCTCGAAGAGGCCGGCAAGCGCGGCATTCAGCCACTCGGACGAATCGTGAGCTGGGGTATCGCTGGAGTTGATCCGAAGATCATGGGCAGCGGTCCGGTTCCCGCATCGAAGATTGCGCTACAGAAAGCTGGCATGACGCTGGAACACATTGATCTCATCGAAGTGAACGAAGCCTTCGCGGCGCAATACCTTGCTGTCGAAAAAGAGTTGGGCCTCGATCGCGAGAAAGTGAACGTAAACGGCGGCGCCATCGCTTTGGGACATCCGCTGGGCGCGACCGGAACGCGGCTGGTGATCACGTTGCTCTACGAGTTGCGACGGCGGAAAAAGAAATACGGTCTGGCGACGGCGTGCATCGGCGGCGGGCAGGGAATTGCGATGGTGGTGGAGAGCTTGAATTAATTTTCATCTACCACGGAGGCACGGAGAGGATTTGCTCACGTGGGCGCCGGTGCCCTCACCGGCCCGGACGAGGGCGTCCGGGCCTACGTGATGCGTGGTCAGGTCGGCTTCTATCAGTTTTGATCCGTGTTCATCCGCGTTAATCCGTGGCGAGGAAGTTAGAAATGGAAATTAAGAGAGTTGGAGTTCTCGGTTGTGGATTAATGGGTTCTGGCATTGCGCAGGTTGCGGCGATGGCCGGATTCGATACAAGTGTCCTCGAAGTCGAGCAGAAACTTCTAGACAAAGGTTTTGCTGGGATTGAAAAGTCGCTAGCGAAGTTTGCCGAGCGGCCCCCGGAGAAGGGCGGCATCACCGCGCAGCAGAAAAAAGAAAGTTTGTTGCGACTGAAAGGCACGACTAAGGCCGCCGATCTCGCCGATTCCGACATCGTTATTGAAGCAATCATCGAGAGCGTCCCGCAAAAGAAAGAGATGTATGCCGCGCTCGATGGGATTGCGAAGAAAGAAGCCATCTTCGCCTCGAACACTTCGTCGATTTCCATCACCGAATTGATGACTGCGACCAAGCGCCCGGAGCGCTTCATCGGGCTGCACTTTTTTAATCCGGTGCCGCTGATGAAGCTGGTGGAAGTGGTGCGCACGATTGCCACGGCGCCGGACGTTTACGAGACTGCTTACGAGTTCGCGAAGAAACTCGGCAAAACTCCGGTGCGCGCGAGCGACAAGACGGGATTCATCGTGAACCGGCTGCTGGTGCCGTACCTGCTCGATGCCATTCGCGCCTACGAAGAGGGCGTGGGCTCGATCGAGGACATTGATAGTGCCATGAAGCTCGGCTGCGGCTATCCCATGGGGCCGTTCACCCTACTCGATTTCGTCGGCCTTGACACGACTTACTACATCACCCATGTGATGTACGACGAATTCAAAGAGCGCCGCTTCGCCTCGCCTCCGCTGCTGAAGCGTCTGGTTATGGCGGGCTGGTACGGGCGGAAATCGGGCAAAGGGTTTTACGACTATTCCGATCCGAATAACTTGAAGCCGAACAAGCTGTAACTTCTTCAGCCACAGTTTTACGGGGATGAACAGGGATTGAAATCCGATTCACCACAGAGACACGGAGTCACGGAGAAAGCTTGGGATTGAAGATGCGCGCGTAGGGGCGGGTGCCCTCACCCGCCCGGCGGAGCGATCAGCTCCGCAAGATTTGGCGAGCACGGCTCGCCCGCCCGGACGAGGGCGTCCGGGCCTACGTGGATCTTGCTGATTAAGAAATTAGCAATGACTTAATCCGTGTTCATCGGCGTAGATCCGCGGGAAAGAAGTTGAACTTATGACCTTCTCCAACATCCTCTTCGAAAAGAAAAACGCAATCGCTTACGTCACCGTGAACCGGCCGAAGGTGCTGAATGCGCTGAATATGGCCACAATGGAAGAGCTGCGCGCGGCGTTTCACGACATCAAGAATGACGCGAGCGTGCGCGTGGTTATCCTCACCGGGGCGGGCGAGAAGGCGTTCATCGCCGGCGCGGATATCGGTGAGCTGGCGCAGAATGATGCGGTCACAGCGAAAGAGTACACGCACCGCGGGCAGAGCGTGCTCAACCTGATTGAGAACCTGGGTAAGCCAGTGATTGCGTGTATCAACGGATTTGCACTCGGCGGGGGTTGCGAGATTGCGATGGCCTGCACCATGCGCCTGGCCAGCGAATCCGCCAAGCTCGGCCAGCCCGAGGTGAAGCTGGGGATCATTCCCGGCTACGGCGGCACTCAGCGCCTGCCGCGGCTCCTGGGGAAGGGGATCGCGATGCAGCTCGTGCTCACCGGCGAGATGATTTCCGCGCAAGAGGCGCATCGCATTGGTCTGGTAAATGAAGTGGTTGCGGCGGCCGAGTTGATCCCACGCGCCGAGGCGATTGCGCAGAAGATCATTGCCAACGCGCCCTGTATATCGAAGCGGTGTTGTTCGGGGCTGCGTGCGCAACGGAAGATGAGAAGGAAGGCACGACAGCGTTTCTGCAGAAAAGGCCGGCGCAATTTAAGGGACGGTAACTTCTTTTCCGCGAACGAACGCGGATTTCACGAATGAAAGACATTTCACCACGGAAACATCCTTTGACTTCGCTCAGGACAGGCTCCGACACAGAGAACAGCACCCAACAAAAGATTCGGCGGAAGACGCGCGCAGGAAAGTTGGATGCCTCAGGGCTCCGTTTCGGAATCATTGTTTCGCGCTTCAACGAATTCATCACTGATCGTTTGCTACGCAGTGCTTACGATGGGCTTGCGCGTTCGGGCGCAAGAGATGAGGACATCGAAATCGTCCGTGTCCCTGGCTCCTTTGAAATTCCTTCCGCCGCACGCACGCTGGCAGAAACCAAGAAATACGATGCAATCATCTGCCTCGGATGCTTGCTGCGCGGAGACACTGCGCACTATGACGTGATCGTCAACGAAGTGACGCGAGGGATCGGTCAGTCAGCGCAGGAGACTGGAGTGCCACATGCTTTCGGCGTGCTCACCTGCGACACACTGGAGCAGGCGATTGATCGCGCCGGCCTGAAGATGGGCAATAAAGGATTTGAGGCGGCGCTGGCGGCGATTGAGATGGCGAACCTGAAGAAAGTAATCAGCACTCAGCAGCCAGCAGTCCGCAAAGGCGTTGCACGTCGTGCGTCCTCCGTCGTGCGCAAGATCAAAAACGAAACCGCTGTCGGTCGTTGACCTTCAGTCGCAGGCAAAGGCAGCAACAAGGGCTCAAAAACTCGGTCCGCTTCTCCGCGCGCAAACCGCAAGCGCTGAGCCTGCATCTTTGTCTTTCCTGTAAACTGGCATTCGTCGTACGATTGCTTGCAACCGAGAGCTGCCGATCGACGAGGTCTTTTGCGCACGACGAACGCCCTACGACCTATTGCCCCATGGGTACCCGCCGCAAATCTCGTGAACTAGCTTTGCAGATGCTGTTTCAGGCCGATCTTGGTGGACAGCCGCCTGACGACGTGCGCAGCACATTTTGGAAGGGACGCGGCGACGTCGCAGCCGAGGTCAAGGGATTCGCTGAAGACATTTTTCGCGTGGCCCGTGACCGCGCTCCCGAAATCGACAAGTTCATTGAATCTCACGCGGAAAATTGGCGCATGGACCGCATGGCTGCGGTGGATCGCAATCTGATGCGTGCCGCTGTAGCCGAACTGCTGGGATTTCCGCAAACGCCCCGCGCGGTGGTCATCAA
>QHZW01000272.1 GCA_003224815.1 Acidobacteriota bacterium
AATCCGCGATCTTCTCATTGATCAGAATCCCGTTTGTAAAGAGCGTAATCAGGAAGCCCTTTTGCTTCGCAAACGTATAGATTTCGAGAAAATCTTTGCGCGCAAAAATTTCACCGCCAGTAAAAAGCAGCCAGATTACGCCCATGTCCGCGAGCTCAGTCAGAAGCTGCTCGTATTCTTCCTTGCTCAGTTCACGGTTGCGCGCGGCGAGGTCGCTCATCGGGAGATTGTTGTAGCAATGCTGGCATTCGAGGGGACAGCGGCGGGTCATTTCGAGCGAGGCTTCAACCGGAACGCGCTTGTCTCCGAAGTATCGATGCAGACCGAGGCTGAATTCGCCGTAGGAGACGGCATTGATGGTCATGCAGCATCCCCGACTGCGATGATCAATCCGGCAGAACTCATTTCGTCGAGAAATGCCACTACGTCGCGATTGATCTGTTGCGGATCGGCGGTGAATTCATCTTGGAGCGTACAAACGATCTCGTCGGCTTGGCGCGGCCTTTGCACACAGCGCCAGATTGCGCTCGCCACCTCATTGAGACTGTAGATGGACGCCAGATCGCCCACGCCCTTGCGCACCGGCACAATCAAGGTTTCTCCGGCGATCACACGCGAAACCACGAATTCAGAGCGGACATACAAAGGCATTTCATCGGCCCCCGACGATGATGACGGTCTTCTGTCTGATTTTGAGACGCTTTCGGTTCACCTTAGCAGAGCAGCTTCGGGATTGGGTTAGCTAGGTAGGTTCAGAGAGAAATGGCGGTCAGCAAGCTGCGCATTGCTATCGCCTCGACGCACACTGGGGTGACCCTGCATGCCTTCAATAAAAGAATCTTAGAACCCCGGAGCCTTCTCCAGTTTCGTATCGCAAACCCCGTTGGTGGGCTGCGTCGGAAGAGGCGGGGGCGTGAGCAGGCGCGGGCCAGCGGAGAAATCAAAGAATTCCATCAAGTTGTCGGCATTGGCATCGCGCAATGTTAGCGGCTGCACATTGAAGGTGTCCTCGATCAGACGCAGGATTGATGTGTAATCGCGAGTGGTATGGGAAACAAAACTCGGCTTGACCCAGGGTGAAATGAGAATCATCGGCACGCGCAGGCCGCTTTGGAAAAAGTCGCTGATTTTGTCTCCTGAGCGTAGCTTCGGTGCAACGTTATCCGGCTTAGCTTCTCTTGCGGGAACGACATGCTCGTATAAACCGCCTTCCTCGTCGTAAGTCAGAATAAAAGCGGAATTCTTATAGGCGGCACTTTTAATGAAAGTATTGATGATCCCTGCGCTGTCGGCCGCTCCGATTTGGGTGTTCGCGTCGACGTGCTCGTCTCTTCCTGAGGATCCGGCGCGCTCGATAAAGATGACAGACGGCAGTGTGGCTTCATTTTTCAAATCAGTGGCAAAGTTCGTTATCGAAACTACCTTTGCGGCATCGCGCTTATAGGTGGCGAATTGCTGAATAAATGCCGACGTTGGACCATCCTGATAGTAGTAACGCCAGCTCACGCCCGCCTGATCGAGATGATCAAAGATCGTAGGCTGAGTGAAACCGCCAGAAGGCGGGCTGGCCGGAATAGTGTTTCCAAATGAGGTCGCGGTGAACAGATACATCCGGTTTGGGATTGTGTTCGAGAGAAGAGGCGAGAACCAGCGGTCGCTCGTTGCGTAGCGAGACGCCAGCTCATAGTAATAGGGCAGTTCAGTCTGATCATAGTAGCCCATCGCCCGCGTGCCGGTCGGATCAATGGTCGAAGGCACCGACGTGCTGGTCAGCATAAAATCATCCATCTTTCCGCCGTCTACATCGGTGTGGCCTTCGTTCCATGACGGACTCAGGTCATCCGTGCACACAGTTTGAAAATGATAGGGATGCACTGGCTGGCTCTGAGTGTTCAGCAGAGTTGCGTTCAGATTGAGTCCATCAATGTCGTTCGCGAGACCTAGCGATGCCTTGTATTTCCCTAGCATGCCAAAGTAGTGGTCGAACGAGCGATTCTCCTGCACGAAGAAGATGATGTGTTTCAGGTTGGAAAGGCCATTCGAGGCCGCTGTTACGGTTATATTGAATTTCTGCTTGAACAGCGCGCCAGTGCTGTCTTTTGCTTGAACAGCAATGGAATGTGTACCTAAGCTCAATCCACTTACGTATGAATCGAAAATCGCTGAGTTAACAACACCCGGCTTGCCGACGCCGTCGATAAACAACGTCATGGACTTCACCGGATTGGAGTCTGTTGCTGCCGCCACTACGTGAAATGGCTGGCTCACCACCGATCCGCTGACCAACGAACAAATGGTGACGGTCTGGTTTGTGGAGTTCAGCGCGCACGGCGGTTGCATCGCTAGAGGAACGCTGGTCTGGAAATTCCTACCGGTGGTATCCCATCCTTTCACGACAACTTTATGAAATCCGATAGGGAGATTGATGAACGTATCTATGGTCGATGCCTTGAACGATTGTGTCAGCTTGCTGTCCACATAAACTTGGACAGCCGTGACTGTATTACTGTCTGTCGTGCCGGCAACCACGTGGACGGGACTTTGCACCAGCGTGTTGGGTGCCGGCGTACACACCGTAACCGAAGGGTTCGTTGCGTTGAGGGTGCAGGGCGCGGCGGCGTAGCTTTGGGCTGAGAAAACAAGCCCTAACGGCAGAAGCAAGAAGCCGGTGAAATAAATCCGCGAGACTTCACTACCACTAGGGAGGCGCAGGAAAGTAAAGGCGGCGCAACCTGTAGACCACGGCATTTTCATAATCCTCCCCAATCCTGAATACACAACAGAGTGCGGATTGTAAGAGGAGGTTGCTTAAACCGCCTTCATTCTCCGAAAATTTACCAGCGGATGCCGAAAGTCACTGGCACGAAGCTTAAATTGGTTCCGTGTGTGGTAAACATTTCGTTGTAACGGGCTTCAGCAAAGCCTTTCAAGCCGCCACGGCCGAGCGCAAATTCCAGGCCTCCGCCGGCGTTGAAGCCGGGTTTGTAGGTCTGAAAGCTCGCGACCACCTGGTTTCCCTGCACCAGTGCCGGAAAACAAAAGCCGAAAAACGGATCGCAAACAATTTGAGTAAATGTGGCGGGCTGCGTCAACGTGAGTCCGCGATGGTAGATTCCGGCTCCGGCCAGAATGTATGCGTCCACCGGACTACGCGGCGCCAGCCGGATCATCGGCTCAAATGAAAAAGACCACACATCTGCATATCCGCCGGGCTGTCCGGCACGAGCCAGAGCTAAATCGCTCAAGTCCCAACGATTGTAAGTGAAATCGAGATCGGCAAGAAAACTCTGAGTGACGTTGATGCCACCACGAAAATTCATATTCCATCCTGTATTCAGGTTCGCGCTGGCATCGGAGGTCGGGACTGATACTCCTGCACCCGCACTGATATTGAACCGGTGATACTCCTGAGCTTCAACTGGCAAAAGGAAAAAGATGACGAATGTAATTGCGATGTAAAAGACTGACGTGCGCATGTTACGAGAACTCCTTCTGAAATATTTGATGTGTCTCCATCACCCAGCTATGCTGCGTGTTGCATTTTTCGGGAGTACCACGCCTATACTGAGCTCGTGAAACCTGGCTTGTGTGCCGTGTTCGTCTTCATCTGCGGTTCATTCGGTTTTAGTGCGGATAAGTCGTCCCTGCCAACATTGAGGTGGACTGAAGGAGCTCCGAATTGCACCGTCCAGGCGCGTGATGATGGGCACGTGTATTACGGACTCTCGTCCGGCGATTTTGAAGTAACGCTCGCCGTCGATCGCCAGGAGTTAGAGATGGTCCCTCATCGGGCGATCCCCATGTTGGGAGTGCTTCTGACTTTTCATTACAAGGGGACCGGACAGTTTGAGGTGCAGCAGAACCGTTTCACTCTGGAATTCTTAAAGCACTTCCAAGTGGTACAAGGCTCGCTCGACGCTAACAGCATGCTTCAGCACTTACAGCAGAACATCGAAGACCTCACCGACGAGGCTGAACATCACCAGATTCCTAAGCACCCCGATCAAAAAGGCAAGAAAGAGGCGGAATTGCAAGCCCGGCTGAAGGACTACACCGAGATGATGGACTTCATCAGCACCCGGGCACTGAGGCCAGGGCTTCTCGATCCATCCAATTCGTCTGTCAGCGGATGGGTTTTCTTCAGCACTCGAAATAAATGGATTGGCGGCTGGC
>QHZW01000273.1 GCA_003224815.1 Acidobacteriota bacterium
AGGATCGAGCACTTGCCGAATGTGGTCGAGGCCTATCCCGACATTCGATTCGTTACCGAGTTCAGATTTGATGACAAGCCCCATCTGACCATGGTTGCAGGGCTGGCGTTTTCCTCAAAGGACAGCGATGGATTTGAAGGAATGCAGGGACGGTTCTTCTCTTCTGGGGACGCGCATGAAGTTGTAATCCAGAAATCGTTCGCGGCTGAATTGCTGGGGAAGACACCGTCCCGCGAGCAAGACGATACCAGCGTTGCTGAAATGGCAAAGCCTTTGCTAGGCAAGCAGGTCGTAATGCGTTACGGCGAAAGGGAGGTCACGGGCGGCGGAGATGCGTCTGCATATTCCGTAATTTCGCGGCAGCTGCCACTGACGATCGTCGGCGTTACAGATCTTGATCCCGACAGCATGCGAGGGGCTGCGCGGGCGCGACTGTTTCTTCCTGAGAAGCTGCTCTTGGGCCTGCACGCGATGCAGGCTTACAACTTTAGGGAATCGAGCGTGGCAAACAGCGACGAGGCAACATATTCGACCATAATCGCGCGAGTAAGCAGCGCCGGCAAGGTGGATTCAGTCGAGCAGGCGATCAAGAAAATGGGCTTCAATACTTTTTCCATACTCGACGCCAGCAAAGGCCTGCAGACATTTTTCAAAATCGTTGATCTATTTCTTGGGATTTTTGGCAGTCTCGCGCTGGCGGTTGCCTGCATTGGAATTGTGAACACACTGGTAATGGCGATCCTGGAACGGAGGCGCGAGATTGGGATCATGAAGGCCATTGGCGCAAGCGACAGGGATGTGCAGGGATTGTTTTTTGCCGAAGCCGGGGCAATGGGAGTGTTTGGCGGGCTGATTGGCGTTGTCCTCGGGTGGGCGATCGGGCGGGCAATCGATATAGGAACCAACATTTATTTGCATCGCCAGGGACTACAGCCGCAGCATTTTTGGGCGGTGCCGTGGTGGCTGGTTGCTTTTGCATTGGGGTTTTCCGTTGTCGTAAGCCTGGGTTCCGGCATTTATCCCGCGGTACGAGCGGCAAAACTGGATCCAGTGCAGGCCTTGAGGTATGAATAAATCCAAAGTGGCTTTCTGCAATCTCCAGAACAGCTGTTCCGAATCCGTTCGGATTTCGATTTTCGTTGTCCTCGCAGCGTTGTTGTCGATTCACGCCACTCCGGCGCAGGCGCAGGGCCGCATTGATTGCGCAAGTCTGAACAGCAAGATTCTTCATCGATCTGTGCGGTATTGTGTCATGCTTCCGCCGAGCTATGAATCGAGCAAGGGCACTAAATATCCCGTACTTTACTTTCTGCACGGGCTGGGCGAAAACGAGCAGACTCTGCTGCGCAGTGGCGGCTGGGGTCTCATCGAGGATCTGCGCCAGCAGGATAAGGTAGGGGATTTCCTGATGGTCGCGCCTGAAGGGCGCGGCAGTTTCTTCATCGACGCAGCCGGAACGGGTGACCGTTACGAGAAATTTTTTCTATCGGAGTTTCTGCCGTACGTCGAAACGCATTTTCGCATCATTCGTGATCGCCGACATCGGGGAGTAACTGGACTATCCATGGGCGGGTTCGGAGCGCTGCGATTCGCCTTTGCTCATCCAGAAGTCTTCGCTTCAGTGAGCGCACAGAGTCCGGCCCTGATTACCGAAACGCCGCAGCAGGTGAACGCCGACCTGCGCGATGCTGGGCCGCTGGCCCGTGTTTTGGGCAACGCATTCGGTAATCCCGTTGACGTCGCCCATTGGAACGCAAATAATCCGTTGAATCTGGCACAAAGAAATCGCATCGCGCTTAAAACTGAGGCAATCTACTTCAATTGCGGTGAGCAGGATGAGTTTGGATTTGCCGAGGGTGCAAGCAAACTCCATAAGCAGTTAACTGCCATGGGACTTCTTCACGAGTTTCATCTGTATCCAGGCAGCCACGACGCCGAATATTTCCTTTCGCACCTGCACGAAACTATGGAGTTCCACTGGAAGGCGTTCACCACGAAAAGATGACACCGCGGAGTTGGGATGCGAAAAGCGATTCTCCATCTGAAGAAATCTGATCCGGTGATGCGTGGAATCATCGAGCGCATCGGTCCGTGCCGGATGAAGTTTGGCGAGCCGGTCTTCCATAGCCTGGCTGAGGCGATCATCTATCAGCAATTGAACGGGAGGGCTGCAGAGACCATCTTTAACCGGTTTGCCGCGCTCGCGGGAAATCCGCTCACACCTGAAGGAATACTCAAACTCACGCCTGAACAGATGCGCTCCGTGGGGCTTTCACAACAGAAATCTTCCTATTTGCGTGATATGGGAGAGCGCGCTCATCGTGGCGAGCTGGATTTTTCGCGGCTCGGCAAGATGTCTGAAAATGAAGTCATCGAGCACTTGACCCAAGTCAAAGGCGTTGGCGTATGGACCGCACACATGTTTCTGATGTTTACGCTCCGGCGTCCGAACATCCTGCCGGTAGGCGACTTCGGGGTGCGCATGGCCATGCACAAACATTATCTGGAGAAGAAAGCCCTAAAATTAAGGCCTTCAAAAACGACGAAGCGCACGGACGGTAAGACTGCAAAGAAAACCGTGAAGCCCCAGATTATTTTGCCCAAGCCAGATGAGATGGAAAAGATTGCCAGAGGTTGGGAGCCTTACCGCAGTATTGCGTGCTGGTACTTATGGCAGAGCCTGGATACGAAGACGATCGGGTGAACATCGCGGATGCCCCGGTTTGCTGATGTGGTTTAATGAAGGCGATGAGTGAACAGAGGATTCGCGTTCTGGTGGCAAAACCCGGCTTGGACGGCCACGACCGCGGCGCCAAAGTGATCGCACGAGCGCTGCGGGACGCAGGCATGGAAGTGATCTACACGGGTTTGCGCCAAACGCCAGAGATGATCGTCAACGCCGCGCTCCAAGAAGACGTTCAAGTGATTGGGCTTTCCATCCTCTCTGGCGCGCACAACGCGATAGTTCCACGCGTCATGGACCTGCTGAAGCAGAGCAAGATGGAGGATGTGATTGTCATTGTCGGTGGAATCATTCCTGATCAGGACATGGACAATCTGAAGAAAATAGGTGTGGCTGCTATCTTTCAGCCCGGCACAGCGATGGATGAAATCGTGCAATTTATTCGAACACACGCCCATTCCCACGGTGTGACTGCCAGAAATTAGCTCTCGCTCAGGTTCAATGCAGCGGGTAGCCTTCTTCGCCGGGGAGCTTACCCTCAATTTTCATGACTTTCAAACCCGGTTTGAGGTCACGGGCGTCCATCACAGCGATCGCTCCCGGAATCGCCAACACTGCTTCCTTTTGCATTCCATTGGAGAATACGGCCACAGGCTCTGTACCTTCGCCGCGATAGGCCTGTGTAGTCCAGTAGCGTGCGTATTCATCCTCAGATAGTCGTAGAAGCCGGAGAACGACTTCCCTTTCGTGAGCTCCGGGGGCACGGATTATAAGTTTTACCGGTGTGCCGCCTGGCCAGGTGCGCGTCTCGCCGGCAAACAGCTTGCGCAGCGCGGGCAACGTCAGAATCGCGACCGGATTCTTTGGATTGACCACTACGGCTACGTCCACGTTCTGTCCCCATAATGCACAGCCGCACAGACTGAGCACCGCGAGTATCCGGAACATCGTGTTTGCGCGCGGAATCATCATCAAAAAGCAAATGAAAGCTGCGTCTGTACCCCATTCAATACCAGCTGTGACTTGCGCCACGTGCGGTCAAATTGGAGTTTCAGCGCAATCTGGCGGTTAAAGTCGTATCGCGTTCCGAACGACGGCCCGTACCTAAGCAATACATCGTGGAGAGCGCTTTGGGGATTCATGTTCAGGTACTGAAATCGGAAGAAAGGCCGCACATGCCCGAACTGCTTTGAGATCAATGTGTAGGCACCGGGCATGTTGAATACATTCGGGCCGTTAAGTTCCGCATGACGAATTACGACGCCTTCGTTCAGGAATTCCAATCCCCGTGCCACATAGACAATGTGGGCATTCAAAATGGTTTGGCCGTACCGAATTGAGAGATTTCGGTCGTCGCTGATGTTGTCGTGGTAGAAGGAACCGCCGATCTCGAGTCCTGGAAAGCGGTCGGGACGCGCGAAGATGCCGATATTCACTTGGTTCCCATTGTTCTCATCATCGCTGCCGATTCCGTTAAGGCGGGCGCGAATTGTGTCACTTGATCCATATTCAAATACGTAATCCAAGCCCAGGTTCCCGGAAGGAATCACTCCCTGAAGGGACAGTCCGACGGCTTGCACCGGCAAGACTCCGCCTTCGCCCGGAAAGGCCATGATCAAAGGGCGATCTACGGTAGTCTGCGGCCAGGCGCTGCTCATGAAAACCGTGTTGTAGTATCCGATCGAAGCCAGCTCGCCGACGCCGCGAAAGTTGATGCGTTCAGTTTTTGGCAATGATTCGGCGGCAGGAGGAACGAGAGATTCCGGCTGGACAGTGGGTTGCACGGCTTGTGCCGCCAGTTGCGCTTCCAGAAGAGACAATTCTTGTCGGAGCCGCCGAAGCCACGAAAGTTGATGCGTTCAGCTTTTGGCAAAGATTCGGCGGGAGGAGGAACGAGAGATTCCTGTTGGGCACTGGGTTGCGCGGCTTGTGCCGCCAGTTGCGCTTCCAGAAGCGCCAACTCTTGCCGGAGCTGTTGCACCTGCTGGTCAAGATCCGTAAGCGTCGGCGGCGTAGTGGCCTGCTGAGCTCGCCCGTCAGGGCGCACAGGAGCACAAACAATACGGTCCGGCTCTTCTGCCGCCCAAACATGTGACCTCGCAAGACAGGGCATTGGCCCGAATGGCTTACTTCTCTGACTTCGGCACAGACGGCCTGCCAATTGAGCCTGGGAAGCACACGAAAGGATTAGTTCGGCAAATCGGGTTGATCTCACAAGCCCGTAAAACGATTGCCATACGAAGTCATCTCCACCATTTGCGCCTCTGCGCTCGGCTGATTTAACGTAGCTATCGCGCCATGGCCACAGACGCTACGAATTCCATCCTCCCCACCAGAGTTGACCCGACCTCTGCGCGTTTTGAGGCCAACATGCGCTTCATGGCCGACCTTGTGTCTGGGGTACGCAACGAAGAAGAACAGATTCGCGAGGGTGGCGGGGCCAAAGCAATCGAAAGCCAGCACGGCAAAGGGCGGCGCACCGCGCGCGAGCGCATTCAGATGCTGGTGGATCCCGGTAGCTTTTATGAGTTGGGAATGTACGCCGCTTACCGCATGTACGAAGAATGGGGCGGCGCGCCAGCAGCGGGGGTCATTACGGGGTTGGCGCGGATTGAGACCCGCTTGGTCATGATCATTGCGAATGATGCGACTGTAAAAGCGGGATCATTCTTTCCAATGACGGCAAAGAAAGTCATTCGCGCGCAAAACATCTCCATCGAGAACCGCATTCCCACGATTTACCTGGTTGATTCAGCTGGCGTCTTTCTGCCATTGCAAGAGGATGTTTTTCCCGACACCGACGATTTTGGCCGGGTCTTTCGCAATAATGCGGTCATGTCTGCACTGGGCATTCCACAGATCGCCGCCATCATGGGCATGTGTGTGGCCGGCGGCGGATACCTTCCAGTAATGTGCGATCACGTGCTCATGACGGACGGTAGCGGACTATTCCTGGCAGGTCCCGCATTGGTGCAGGCTGCAATCGGGCAAAAGACCTCCGCAGAAGAACTGGGCGGTGCGGCCATGCATTCTGCCATCAGCGGCACCGTAGATTTCCGTGAGCCGAATGACGAATCCTGCCTGGCGCGAATTCGCTCGATCATTGAAAAGTGGGGATATCGGAGGCAGTCACCGTGGGACCGCAAGAAACCGGTTCCGTCAGCCCTTGCGGCCGAGGAAATTTATGGCATTTATGATTCCTCACCAACGCGACCGTACGATATTAAGGAAGTGATCGCGCGCATAACGGACGCCAGCAAGTTTGACGAGTACAAACCGGAATATGGCAAAACCCTCGTGTGCGGCTACGCGCGAATCGGCGGGTTTGCGGTCGGCATCGTAGCTAATCAAAAGCTGCACGCGCATAGCATCGACCATCAAGGGCATAAACGCATTGAGTTTGGCGGGGTCATTTATACGGAGTCCGCAGAAAAAGCAGCGCGCTTCATCATGGATTGCAATCAAGATCTGGTGCCGCTGGTTTTTCTGCATGACGTAAATGGATTCATGGTTGGCCGCGATGCGGAATGGAGCGGCATCATCAAGGCCGGAGCCAAAATGGTGAATGCGGTCTCGAATTCGGTCGTGCCTAAGATCACGGTCATTTTAGGTGGATCATTCGGCGCCGGCCACTACGCCATGTGCGGCAAAGCATATGATCCGCGGTTCGTTTTTGCCTGGCCGACGGCAAAATACGCAGTCATGGGCGGAGATGCAGCTGCAGGAACTCTGGTCGAAATCAAAATTCGCCAACTGGAGCGCAGGGGAAAAGTTCTGAGCGATGAAGAAAAGAAACAATTGTACGAATCCGTGAAGCAGAGTTATGACGAGCAGATGGACCCGCGTTATGGAGCGGCGAGGCTTTGGATTGATCGCATCATCGATCCGATGGAAACCAGGGATGCGATCACTATCGCGCTCGAGGCCGCAGCCTTGAATCCGGATGTGGCGATGTTTAAGGTCGGAGTGCTGCAAACGTAACAGCCCCAACGGTCCACAGTGTTCGAAAGTGTCCAAGACGGGATTGTCACAGGTCACTTTGCTGTGTTAGGTTAAGAGGCAATTCACGCCTTTCCGTACCCACAATCGCGCGCCTTCTTGATTGGCCGCAAATAAGACGTGTTCGATAGGTGGTCCATGAAAGAGATAATCCAATCCACGCCAGCCGAACGCCACAATGACCAGGATTTTGCAAACCGCAGGTTGATCCGCCCTGCGCTCAATCATTCGAATCACACTGCTCCCAGCCACGGTGTTTCGGCTCCTGCGGGTCGGGAACGTTCCGAGCGCTCGAATGGCGCACGCAAGACAGCGCCTCCTGATCAGACCAATGCCGAGAACTTTTATTATCAGAAGCAGATGCAATCGAAGACTCCGATGGTCATCGTGCTTTCAGACGGCGAAGAGATTCATGGGATTATCGAGTGGTATGACAAGACTTGCATCAAGGTGAGCAGGAACGGCTCACCAAACCTGATGATTTACAAACCTTCGATCAAGTATTTGTACAAGGAAGGCGAAGGCAAGAAATAAACGTCCTTCCCTTCGCTTTGCTTACGAGAAGTTCTGTTCAAAGAGCTACTTGCGCCGGGACCTGCAAACATCCCAAAATTACCGCCTGACGGGTTAGTTTGTCGAAACCCTCTGGCAGGTCCTGTGCCGTCCAGGTGAGCCCCGGGAACACCATGCTCAGATAGATTTTAGGCAGGGTCTGCATGGCATCGAGCCGCAGCCGCGTCGCATTCTCTACCAAGCTGGCTGCGGTCGCAGCCACGGCTGGATCGGTGGCATTCCTGCTGGCCTCTCCGAGCTGGATGAGAATGCCTGAGTTCCGAAAGGCGCACCACACATATTCGGTCGCCGCCAGCATACGTTCGCGATGAACGCCGCGAAAATCGGGCGGAAGGGTTGCGGGTGTCTGAGTTTCGGCCCCTGATGGACCAAACAATGCAGGCTAAGGCAAGCACGCCGACGATCATCACAAATAACACGATATTCATCGCTCGACCATTCGCTGCAAGTCTTGATTCCAACTTTCCAGATCGGATTTCTTGAATCCCGACTCAACGAACTCTAGTTTACGCTCAGGACGCAAGGTGTATACCAGCCACACCAGAACACAGGCATGAAAAGCTGCCATGCGCAGGTAATCTATGTTGATGTAACTGGCCCTACTACCTGAGATTAAGGTACTGGCTATCATTTCGACACTGGAGGAAATTCCAAAGCCCAACACAATTCCCACCGGCAAGCTTTTCCACGCAACGTGAAGTGCTCGAGTAAAAAGCAAAAGCACAACCAGCAAGCCTAGGTTTATCACACTAGAAGAGAAATTCAAGACTTCAAAAACATTCATGACCCGCTGCATCCCGTTTTGGGAAAACAGGGCCGATACCGCACTCGCGCCAAAAATAAGCAACACCGCAGCCCACTTCAGCACCGGACGCAATGCTCGCGCCAGATACAAGCGATTAAGTATCAACACGTTGGCAGTTTCGTACAAGGTCGCCAGCTGAAGAATAGCGGCGATGGCAATTCCAATCACCAATACCCATCGATAGGCTGTGAGCGACGCCACGGACCGTAGCAGCAAAAAGTAGATCACCACTAGGCCGGAGAAAAGCGCCTCTTCAAAAACGATGTAGGTGAAGAACATCGGGAATTCTTTGTAGCGGCGATTCCGGAGCAGCCCCAGTAGACACAGCCCTAAAAGAACATGAGGGGCAATCCAGAGATAGAGCTGGAGAAAAACCATGGGCTGCTGGAATACTAGCCTCAGTTATCAGCAGCCCACAACAGTTTTTCCTAAGTGATCTATTTGCAGACGCCCGGCGGGCAGATGGGATTATTAGCAGCAGCTAGGGTTGGAACCGTGGTTGCGGTCATCAGCATTAGCAGCGCTGCAAGACAAAGCAGTGATTTCTTCATGGCGAAACTCCTTGTTGAAGTTGGGGTTACGCCGTGATAATGTGGCCGCGGATAGGTGTGTGCACGAAAAGTGCAAATTATTTCAACTTTCCGAAAACGTGATTTCCAATGACTCTGAAATCAGCCTTTGAAGATCTCTCGCGTACTACTTTGCGAGCGGTTTTCGGCTGCTTGGGGAAGCTGGAATATTTAGCTGGACTGCGTGCGCACGAGGGCGACTATGAGCACTGGGGCTTCGGAAAGGTTTATGGGCAAGCCACAGCAAACAAGGCCCTTGGGACTGCCCATCAGGAAGCCATTTCGGAGGTCCTCTCCACTCCTCTAGGCAAATTGTTGGCAGATGTGGAGAACTCGAGCCAAACTGCTGGGATTGAATTAGAGGCTTATCTTGAGAAAATGTCAGAGCGCGGTCAAGCTCTTCTGCCGGAACAACCTGGGCCCGGAACAGCACGACATCTCAGTTCAGTGCTGCACGCTCTCTTGGCGCTAGCTCGCCGGCGGGAATGGGACGCCACTCGCCGAGCCTCATAGCGACGCCTACGATTTGGCCAACCACCTCGGACTGCGAAATCCGGACTACTTTGGCTGGGACCGGCGAGAGCGGATGCGATTGCAGGATCAAGTCTTCGCGCCCAACCGTACACCAGCAGCACGTATATCCTTCCCGAGTTTCAACAAAGTAGATGGGGCGCTCGTACTCCGACCGCCACGCACCCTCCACGACCTTATTTCGCGATTCGTCAACTTGAACGAAGCTGCCGGGCGGAAGGATCGGGTACATCGTCAAGTCCTCGCTTCCAATATACCCATAGGTAAAGTTAACCTTCGAATATTGTTCCAGATAGATCAGCGGCACTGTCCCCCACTGCTCGATCATACGGCCGAAATTTAAGGTGCGGCGAGGGTCGAAGGCGGGATCCAGCTTGACTGGAACCTGAACAGATTGCGTGCTGGCCAGTGCGTCTGATAGGTGAGATTTCGGAGGAGAAGAGAGCTCCAACTCGGAAACGGGAATATTGATATCGATACCGTACCAGGCGAGCAGCTCTCTCATATTCGTGTGGTAGATGACGGCAAGCGAATAGAGACGGTAAATGCTGGGAATCACGCCTTTTGTTTCGAAATCAGAAAGCCGGCTGATTGGAATGAAATACTCTTCATTACTACGTTTACGCGCGATCTGCTCACTCGCGGTCTCGATGTCCCGCATCGTGAGCCCAAGTTTTTCGCGCAAAATACGTAAGCTATGCCCCCCCATATCCACGCCCTCGAGAAGAAAAGATGATAATTCAGGTCAGCCCCGTCCAGGCACGGGACAATTCAGGTTTTTCCGAGATTTGTTAAAACAAACTGGACTTCAAGGTCTCTCGATCGAACGGGAGGGACCATCCCTCTGTTCTGATTTCGTAACACAGCGTGAGACACGCTTTCAAGGGCTAGACGCAAAATGAACAAAATAAAGTATTTTACCCGTTATCGCGGGATGCGACGATCGCGCTTGCCAACGAACGTGAGATTGGTTAAAGCCGTCAGGGCCGCGGCATGGAATGTAAAATACCGGTGCAGGTTCTTTTCGAGGAGTAATGCGCCCGGAAGTGTTGCTATCAGCACCGCCATTCCTTTCTCGGCGTCCGCATGGCGGTGAAATGCCACGGGTTTCCTTGTCCGCCCCGGATAATGTGTAACTAGGGTTAATCCGAGGAGAGAGGCTCCGCATAGCAATGAAGCAAGAGCAGCACGCCTCTCCTTCCGCCAAAGCGCCACGCCCCCTGTAAACATCGTAGCAAACGAATAGCCGGTAGTAATCCCTAACAAAACCGCAACACCACACGCTACACCCAAGTGCGCTCGCACGTTCCTCTTAAGATCAACGGCTTCACTAAGGAACGACTTCAACTCCGAAACCGAACTATGCAAACGCCGACGCTCCTCGGCCGCCTTGACCTCCAAATTGTAAGCAGATTCATTCATGTCCTGATCCCTTGCATGTTGCTCGTTTCACTTTGCAACCAGGCTTTATCAGCCTTAAGGACCTCGACCGTCCGCTTTGGGAAACGGCCGCTCCGGAACCTGTTATAGGCGAGAAACGCAGCTACCACACCCGCGGCCATCCAAATCACGCCAATGATGACTAAAGCAAGGAACCAGGCCCATGGACTTCCCGCGAATGCATGTGCCACCAGTGCCACTGCAGCAAAGGTGAGGAGCAGAAATGCTGTAACCATGAAAACGATCGCCAAGAGCGCGAGCGGGACTGCCACCTTGACCGATGCTACTGTTTCCTGCAGCTCGGCCTTCATTATCCGAAAACGCGTGGTCGCAAATTCCTTTAGCTCATTCAGGATTTCTCGCACGAGTTCGCGCAGACTTCGCTGATGGTTGCCAGCGTGGGCACTCATATCACTCATGGCGGCTTCCCCATATCCGTAATCCAGCGCCTGCGATGAAAGCGGAAATTGCGACACCCACGACCAGGTTAATCGGACGTTCTTCCACCACCCGAATCATAACGGCCTTCATTCTTGTGATTGCAGTTTGCGTTGCGCTCTCGGCATTTCGAAACGTGCGCCCCGCCCGAAAAGAAAGTTGCTCATACAGGCTCATGGGAACGGACCCGATTCCGAAATCGATTTCAGGTTCGACGTCATCCACTGGACGCGGACGCGGGTAGGATTCCGGTTCAGGAAACGGATAAGCTGAGACTCGCTCCGCCATGGGCGCACATTCCTGTCAATGCTTTGGATGTCCGGAATAAGCAGGGCGTCTATAAAATCGCTGCAAAAGCAGAGTTGCGGGACGGCGGCAGTACCTGGATAGAAGGAACAGGCCGGCAGTTGCCGGCCTGAGTTTGAAAGGTTCGATCGACCAGGAGCTAGTCTGCCGCTTGTGACACTTCCTCACCCGCATGGATCAAAGGCGTATTCACCAGATGTTCGCTCAAGAACCATGCTTCCAATTCGTTCGTCCGAAGTACGTCGCTCACCACCATGTCATTAGTGCCCTGGTCCCCGAGTTTATCGGCTCGGTCCGCTATCTCCCGGCATTGGCGGATGATGATCTGATGGGCATCAAGCAGCCGCGAGAGCACGACCGGCACCTCTTCCCTCCCTCGCGGCGGGCGTTCGATCTGGGTAGTCTCAGCCACGTCCGGAGCCATAGCGATCGCTAGTCCACCGAGTAACTGGATGCGCTCGGCAATGGTATCCACAACTTCGACCTGCTCGCCGAAGTGCTTGTCATACAGCAGATGCAATTGATAAAAAGTTGGGCCAGCGACCTGCCAATGGGCTTTCTTGTACAGGTCACGAAGGGTCATGCTGTCCGCTAGCAGTTGATTCAGGTTCTCGGTCATCTCCAGACGAACGGGCTCTTCAAGTTCTAAATGGAAGGCGTGGATAACAGATCCGTAAGATTGAATTTCACGTCCGCGCTGATGCACTCGCGGTTCTGCTGAATTGCTGTTGTGATTTCCTGACTGAGTTCTTTTTGGCATAAATCTCCTCTCGGCTTCTTGCAAGGCCGGCCTGCGCTGGAAGAGCTCAGGCTGTTTCAAATCTCACACAGTGTAATCCGTCCTCCTTTGGATGATTCTCGTTGGCCGAACGCCACAGAACTTTTCGTCGGCAACTGACGCTTCCAAGCTGCCTGGAGCGCAGCAAAATTCTCCGGAATCTTTTATGATGAAGGGTTCCCATCCAACGCAGTGGAGAAGCCAGACTTGTCACAGCCCCCAGCACTTGAAGAACTGCAGCAGGCACGAGCTAGTTCGAACGGAAATAATGATGGTCTTGAAGTCCTGGAGACCCGCGAATGGCTCGATTCGCTTGATTATGTGCTGGCCAAAGGCGGCCCAGAACGCGCTGGCCGGCTGCTGCAGCAGCTTCAGCTTCACGCCCGGCGTGCAGCCGGCGTAAACCTTCCCTTCACCGCGACCACCCCCTACCAAAACACAATTTCGGTCCGCGCTCAGGCAGCTTTCCCTGGCAGTCAGGAAATGGAACGCCGGATCAAGAGCTTAGTACGCTGGAATGCAATGGCAATGGTAGTACGTGCCAACCGGGTGGAGAGCGGAATTGGCGGACACATCTCAACCTTCGCCTCTGCCGCGACTCTCTATGAAGTTGCATTCAATCATTTTCTGCATGCCAGGACGGAAGGCGGAGACCGCGATGTCGTTTACTTCCAGGGGCACGCTGCGCCAGGCATGTATGCGCGGGCGTTCTTGGAAGGGCGGCTCCCGAAAGAGAAGCTGGAGAATTTCCGCCGCGAACTCCATCAGGGCGGCGGGCTTTCGTCTTATCCCCACCCCTGGCTCATGCCGGATTTCTGGGAGTTCCCAACCGTCAGCATGGGGCTTGGGCCTCTGCAGTCGATTTATCATGCGCGGTTCATCAAGTACCTCGAGAACCGCGGTCTGAAGACTACAACTGGTGGCAAAGTTTGGGCGTTCCTCGGTGATGGAGAAATGGATGAGCCCGAGTCGCTAGGCTCCATCACGCTGCCCTCGCGCGAGAAGCTGGACAACTTAATTTGGGTAATCAACTGCAACCTCCAGCGCCTTGATGGCCCGGTGCGTGGCAACGGAAAGATCATTCAGGAACTCGAAGCCATCTTCCGCGGCGCTGGATGGAACGTGATCAAAGTCATCTGGGGCTCGGATTGGGACAGCCTGATTCAGAACGACCGCGATGGCCTCTTGGTGCGCCGATTAGGCGAGATCACTGACGGACAGTTCCAGAAATTCTTCGTTGAGAGCGGAGCCTACTTCCGCCAGAACTTGTTCGGCACCGATCCGCGACTGCTGCGCATGGTCGAGCGATTTTCAGATGAGCAGCTTTCTCGCATGCGGCTCGGCGGACATGACCCCATCAAAGTACATGCCGCATACAAGTCTGCCGTCGAGCATGTGGGGGCGCCAACGGTTGTTCTCGCCAAGACAATCAAAGGCTATGGGCTTGGTGAGGCCGGCGAAGGCAAGAACATCACGCATCAGCAGAAAAAGCTGAACGAAGACGAACTAAGGATGTTTCGTTCGCGCTTCGGGATTCCAATTCCCGACGAGCAACTGCATGAGGCGCCGTTCTATCGCCCAGCTGACGACAGCCCGGAAATCCGCTACATGCAGGATCGCCGTAAGCAGCTTGGTGGCTACATGCCGGAGAGGAAAGTCCGGTCTCAAGCGATCAAGCCGGTCTCGGAGAGCCACTTTGAAGAGTTCTACAAAGGAACCGAGGGCCGCGAAGTTTCTACCACAATGGTCTTCGTGCGTATGCTTGCCAAACTTCTGCGTGATCCGGAAGTTGGCAAACTGATCGTTCCGATTGTTCCCGACGAGGCTCGTACTTTTGGCATGGAGGCCCTGTTTCGCCAGGTCGGAATTTATTCCAGCGTGGGCCAGCTTTATGAGCCGGTCGATATGGACACGCTGCTTTATTACAAGGAATCAAAAGACGGTCAAATTCTTGAAGAAGGAATCACCGAAGCCGGATCAATCAGCTCATTCATCGCCGCCGGAACAGCCTATTCCAATCACGGGATCAATACGATCCCGTTTTTCATTTATTACTCAATGTTCGGGTTTCAGCGGATTGGCGACTTGATCTGGGCTGCCGCTGACATGCGCACGCGCGGCTTTCTGCTCGGCGGAACTGCCGGTCGCACAACTCTTGCCGGTGAAGGGCTGCAGCACCAGGATGGACATAGTCATGTGCTCGCGCTGCCTGTGCCAAATCTGATGGCCTATGATCCAGCGTTCGCGTTCGAGATCGCCATCATCATTCAAGAAGGCATCAAGCGCATGTACGTGAACGGAGAGTCGATCTTCTATTACCTGACGGTCGGAAACGAGCCACTGCCCATGCCGGCCATGCCGGATGGCCCCGATGTACGCGAGGGGATTTTGAGCGGCCTGTATCTTTTCAAGCCTTCACAGAAAAACGACACCAAGCTGCAAGCACAGTTGTTCGGTAGCGGCGCAATCATGTTCGAGGTGCTCAAAGCGCAGGAGATTCTGGAGAGCAAGTTCGGTGTTGCGGCCAACGTTTGGAGCGTCACGAGTTACAAGGAACTTTATCGCGAAGGAAATGATTGCGAGCGATGGAACATGCTGCATCCGGGAGAAACGCCGAGGGTGTCGTTCGTGGCCCGGAAGCTCAAAGACACACAAGGTGTTCTGGTTGCGGCTTCTGATTACATGAAAGTCTTGCCAGAATCTATTTCACAGTGGATGCCGCGGCCTCTAGTTGCGCTGGGCACGGATGGTTTCGGACGAAGTGAAGGCCATTGAAGCCAAAGTTATTCAGCAGGCCATCAAAGATCTAGGCATCAATCCTGAGAAGGCCAACCCGGCCGTCAGCTGAAATCAGTTGCCAGTTACCAGTGATCGCGTGGGCTGACGACTGGAAACCGGCAAGTGGAGACTGTTCAGAGTGACTGAATTCAAATTGCCCGAACTCGGCGAGAACGTCCATCAAGGTGACTTGGTGCGCTTGATGGTAGCACCCGGCGCGACGGTGGCTGAGGGCCAGCCAGTGATGGAGCTTGAGACCGACAAAGCGGTCGTCGAAGTACCGTCATCGATAAGCGGCACGGTGAAGGATGTTTTAGTCAAACAAGGCGAAAAGCTCAAAGTGGGCCAGGTGATCTTTACGATCGAGAACGGAAATCGCCCTACCACGCGCTCGAGTTCTGAGCGCGCGGAACCAGCGGCTTCGCAACCAAAATCAGCGCCGGCACAGAAGGCACCTGCAGCACCTGGGCAGAAAGCATCAGTTGCAGCCACACAGCCCTCAGCGCCGGCTCCTGCACGAGCCAGAGCAATTCCAGCAGTCCCGGCGGAAACCGCCGAGGTCGCAGAGTTCAAGCTTCCTGAGCTGGGTGAAAACGTTCACCAGGGCGACCTGGTTCGTCTCATGGTCTCACCGGGCACTCGTATCACTGCGGGTCAACCGGTAATGGAGCTTGAGACCGACAAGGCCGTGGTCGAAGTCCCCTCATCGGTGACCGGTACTGTCAATGACGTTCTCGTGAAGCAAGGCGAAAAGATCAAGGTTGGCCAGGTGATTTTTACGTT
>QHZW01000274.1 GCA_003224815.1 Acidobacteriota bacterium
AAGTTCGATGGCCAGATCTTCGGTGCATATCTTTTTCTCTACGGTGTCGCGCGGTTCCTGCTCGAGTTCCTTCGAGATGATCCCGGCCGCGGCTCGGTTTTCGGCGGCGTATTGAGTGGCACGCAGCTCATCGCGATTGGCCTCGTACTTACTGGCGGGATTATCTGGTATTTGCGTCCCACTCCGAAGGTCGTGTTGGCGACAGCTGCGAGATAGCATTCTCTCGCGTATTAAACTGTCATTCTGAATCAGCTCAGCAAAACTTTCGCCACCACCTCCAACCATGCTGGCATGCGCCTCGACCAATTTCTCGTCTCGCAATTGCCAGATACCAGCCGCGCCCGTATGCAGAACCTCATTGGACAAGAAAAAGTCCTCGTTAATGGCAAGCCCGCCAAATCTTCCTCACGCCTGGTGGGAAACGAAACCATCGAAATTCTGGGCGATGTTGTCCGCCCGCCTTTACGCGCAATTGCGGAAGAGATTCCGCTCGACATCGTTTACGAAGACGATGATCTCGCGGTCGTTAATAAACCTGCCGGAATGATGGTCCATGCCGGCGCAGGAGCCACCGACGACGAGCGCAATCGCGGGACGCTGGTCAATGCGCTGCTCCACCACCTGGGTGCCTTATCTTCTGTCGGCGGCGAGCTCCGCCCCGGCATCGTTCATCGCCTCGACAAGGAAACCAGCGGGCTGATTGTGGTGGCGAAGAACGACGCTGCCCATCGCAAGCTGGCGGCTGAATTTTCTGGCCGACGGGTGAAGAAGACGTACATCGCCCTGGTTCACGGATGGCCTATGAAAGATCGCGGCACCATTTCGAGTCCGATCAGCCGCGATGCCATCCGCCGGATTCGCATGACCACCCGTCGAAGTGGGGGCCGCGAGGCAATCACGCATTATCACGTGGAGCGCCGGATCGAATCGCAATTTGGAAAGTTTGCGTTGTTGAAGGTCACCATCGAGACTGGCCGCACCCATCAGATTCGGGTGCATCTCGCATCGATTGGTCATGCAGTCGTGGGCGACGCGCTTTATGGCGCACCCCGCGAGATCCTTTCCAAAGCCGGCCCGGCGCTCTCCCTAGCCCGAAATTTCCTTCATGCAGCGCAGATTGAGTTTGACCATCCACGCACAGGCGAGCGCCTCAGTTTTTCGGTTCCCATTCCGAAACAGCTGGAGGAATTTCTCATAAGCATCGCGCCCGTATCGCGGTAAGGATGCAGCTATAATTAGGTTTAATGATCCCGGTGTATCGAATATTCCTGATTGCCCTGCTTCTTGCGGCGGCATCGCCCATATTTTCCCAAAGCAATGACGATTTGCCTTCGGCACCTTCGGCTGTAAATAAGCCCAAACCGGGTCCGAAGCCAGATCCAGCGCCGCTACCCGCCACCGAGCAAACGCCACCTCAGTCCGCGCCAGCCGCCGCCGATTTGAGCGATCCTCGCGACAAAAACGATGCCAATGCCCCATCATCGGATCCGAACACCATTCGCGTACCGGTTAACGAAGTCAACGTCGTATTCACCGTCACTGATAAGCACAATCGCTACGTAAAAGACCTGAGCAAGACAGACTTTAAAGTTCTTGACGATGATCGGCCAGTCGAGGAGATTCGAAGCTTTCGCCGCGAAACAGATCTTCCCCTTCAAGTGGGGCTGCTGATCGATGCCAGCAATTCAATTCGCGAGCGTTTCAAATTTGAGCAGGAATCCGCGATCGAATTTCTGAACGACACCATCCGACCGCGCTATGACAAGGCATTTGTCCTCGGCTTTGACATCGCTCCGGAGCTTACCCAGGACTTCACCGACAGTTCCGAAAAGCTCTCGCAGGGCATACGCGCTTTGCAGCCGGGGAACGCCACAGCCATGTATGACGCGGTTTATTATGCTTGCCGTGACAAACTGCTCAAATCCCAGCAGCAAACCTCAGTGCGGCGCGCGATCGTGCTCGTAAGCGACGGCAACGATAATGCCAGTCATGTCACCCGCGAAGAAGCCATTGAGATGGCGCTGCGCGCGAACACGATCATCTACACCATCAGCACTAACTTTCCTTCGGGCGGCGACAGCGACAGGTACGATAAAGTTCTGGAGCGCATCGCCGACGCTACCGGCGGGCGCGCATTCAGACCGTTCCAGCTTACGGATGTGGCCAACGCATTCGCACAGATTCAAGATGATCTACGAAGCCAGTACGCGCTTTCTTATCATCCGGCGAATTTCGCGCACGACGGACGATATCGCACCATCGCAATCTCTGCGGTCAAGAAAGGTCTGAAAGTGCGCAGCCGGACTGGTTACTACGCGCCGGGTGAATAGGAAGACGGTCGTCGGCTGCTAGTCGTCGGTCATCAGCTTGTAGGAGCGTTGCTGCCACCGAACATGCGGAAACGCAGAGTCTTACTCAAGGCATTACCGCCAGGATTTGTTGACGATCTGCCAGACGGGGATCAACGGGCACTGCTTGCAGCCGTCGGAAAGCTAGTAGCGCTAAATGGTTACGATGAGGATGGAAGGGCGGAACTGGAATTCATTGACTACGAAGGCGTCGATCACACGATTTGGGTAGATCCGCAATTTATAGACAGAAACAGTTGAAAGCTTTTCGCCGACGACCAACGACTGACGACATGCGACGCTTCGTAGTTTGACGCTATTTTGTACGAACTTTAAACTCAATCTGGAAACAAAAGGTCACACGTGAGCCCAGCCGAAGCCGTAAGCAATACTAAACGCGAAATCGATGTCCAGGTTCCTGCCCAGGAAGTCTCGCGCGAAACCGAAACGCTGATTCAGAAATATCAAAAACTGGCCCGCATTCCCGGCTTTCGCAGCGGACACGCTCCAGCCTCGATTATCCGGCAGCGCTTCAAGCAGGAGATTCAGAACGACGTCGTTGATGCGCTCGTCCCAAAGTACTTCCGCAAAGAAACCGAGCGTCAGGGACTCATTCCCGTTTCGCAGCCGCGGGTAACCGATCTACACGTGCATGAAGGCGAAGGCATGCACTTCAAAGCCGCATTCGACGTAATGCCCGAGATCACGGTAGAGGGTTACAAGGAACTACGAGCGGAACATCCTGAAGTCTTCGTCACCGATCCAGAAGTGGATGATTCACTGAATGCTTTGCGGGAACAGAAAGCTACATTCGCTCCCGTTGAAGGCCGCTCAATCAGCGACGGCGACTACGCTCAGGTCTCGCTCGATGGCACACCCAAAGAAGAGGATGAGAACACCAAGCCCGTCCACATGGACGATGTGCTGGTTGAAATCGGTGGCAAGAACACCATGCCGGAGTTCACAGAGAATCTGCGCGGCACCAGCGCGGGCGACGAGCGCAGCTTTGACGTGCACTACCCCGACGACTTCTCCGACGAGCGGCTGCAAGGCAAGACCTTTGCTTACAAGATGAAGGTCAACGCGATCAAACAAAAGAGCTTGCCGGAACTGAACGATGACTTCGCCAAGGAAGTGGGCGAGTTCACTAGCATCGACGAAGTCCGCCAAAAAATCCGCGAAGGCATGGAACACGAGCGCCGTCATAACGCTGAGCGCGAATCCAAAGACAAGCTGTTGAGTGAATTGGTCCGCCGCAACGAATTCGAGATTCCTGAAGCCTTGGTCGAGCGCCAGATTGATGTTCGTCTCGATCGTGGCCTGCGCGCGTTGGCCTCGCAGGGTATGCGCTCCGAAGACATGAAGAAACTCGACTTCGGACGTCTCCGCGCCGGACAGCGCGACCAGGCTGTGCAGGAAGTAAAGGCAAGTTTGCTGCTGGAAAAGATCGCCGACGAGGAAAAAATTGAAGTGGGCGACGATGAAATTGACCGCGAGGTTGAGGCTCTGGCGAAGCAGACAAATCAGGCGCCGGACGACATCCGCGCACGTTTGACACGTGATGGAGCGCTGGATAGAATCCGGAACAGAATCCGCAACGAAAAGGCCCTCGATTTTCTGTACCGCCAGTCCGCGTGAGCGGAACGCTTTCAATCCCCTTCAACAAATCCCGGCTTCCCGGGCAGGAGTGTGAGAAGTGAACCAGAACGACGCACGAATGATGCTGGTGCCCATGGTCATCGAGCAGACCGGGCGGGGTGAACGGGCGTATGACATTTATTCGCGCCTGTTGCGCGACAACATCATCTTCATCGGAACCCCGATTGATGACAACATCGCCAACCTGGTTATCGCCCAAATGCTGTTTCTGGCCCAGGAGGACCCCGAGAAGGACATCCAGCTCTATATAAATTCTCCCGGGGGGTCGATTACCGCCGGTATGGCAATTTAC
>QHZW01000275.1 GCA_003224815.1 Acidobacteriota bacterium
AAACTACTTGCGCAAAGTTTATGACAAACTTGGCGTTGCTGACCGCCTGGAGCTGGCTTTGTATTGCCTGAATAATCGCGTACTGCAGGAACCCAAGCCGGAAGGTTCTGCCAGCACACAGACTGCCACCCCTTCGGCACCCGCTGCAAAAAAAGACCAGACCCAATCGTCTTCCGTCTTGGACACGGTCGAGAACAACAAGAAACCTTCGTAGCTCACCGCACCAACCCCCCAATCAAATCAGAATCTGAACGCCGTGTACTAGAATCCACTTCTGCATGCGTCCGTCATGCGATGAAGCCGCGGTTCGAACCGGCGCCTCTGAAAGTCCGTGCAAGCCTGAGTCTCGCAACTGGGTGTTGGCCGCTACGATCCTTGGTTCCAGCATGGCGTTCATTGACAGCACAGTTGTCAATGTCGCACTGCCTGCCCTTCAATCCAGCCTGCACGCGACGGTCGTCGATGTTCAATGGGTTGTCGAGTCCTACGGCTTGTTCTTGTCCGCCCTCATTCTGGTTGGAGGCGCTCTGGGCGATTCCATTGGCCGACGCGCAATGTTTCTCGCGGGCGTGGCCGTATTTGCGGCCGCTTCTCTCGGATGCGGCCTTTCGTCGAGCATCACTATGCTGGTGTTATGGCGTTGTATTCAGGGAATTGGCGCCGCATTTCTCGTACCCGGCAGCCTCTCAATTATCAGCGCATCGTTTGACGAACAGTCACGCGGACGCGCCATCGGCATCTGGTCCGGCTTCACCGCGATCACCACCGCGCTTGGTCCAGTGCTTGGCGGATTTCTCATCGAGCACGCTTCGTGGCACTGGGTTTTCCTCATTAACCTGCCGCTTGCACTGCTTGTGATTGCGATTTCATGGCGGCATGTGCCCGAGTCGCACAGCTCCCGCGCCCAGAAAGTTGACTGGACAGGAGCAGCCATCGCGACCATCGGATTAGCGGCGCTGGTTTACGGATTCCTAGAATCAGGCAAGCTTGGCTTTCATGATCTTCGGGTCGTTGGGAGCTTGATTGGCGGGTTCGCGTCCCTTGTTGTCTTTCTGTACGTCGAGAGGCGCGTCACGTCGCCGATGGTCCCCCTGCGTCTTTTTGAGTCTCCGAGTTTCAGCGGCGCAAATTTGTTGACGCTGTTTCTCTATTCTGCGCTGGGCATCTTCTTTTTTCTGTTTCCTCTGAACCTGATCCAAATCCAAGGTTATTCAGCGACAGCAACGGGCGCGGCGGCCTTGCCCCTGATCCTGCTGATGTTCTTTTTGTCGGGCTGGTCCGGAGGCCTGGTCGGGCGTTACGGGGCGAAACTTCCTCTTATCATGGGACCGCTCATTGCCGCCGCGGGATTCCTGCTGTTCGCCGTGCCGTCAGTCGGGGCGAATTACTGGACCAGCTATTTTCCGGCCTTCGTCGTTTTGGGATTTGGAATGGCCGTCAGCGTCGCCCCGCTCACCACCGTCGTCATGACCAGCGTAGAGCAGGACCACGCCGGTACCGCATCGGGGATCAACAACGCCGTAGCCCGCGTAGCCGGCGTGTTGGCAATCGCTGTTTTCGGGGTGGTGATGGTGAAAGTTTTTGCGCATTCGCTCGAGCGGTCGCTTGGCACTCTACACCTCGATCCGCAAATCGCCGGCAAGATTCGTTCAAATGCTGACCAACTCGGCGCGCTTGGAACGACTTCCTTCCCGAACGCGAACAATGCCGCAGCAGTGAAGTCGGCAATATCTCAGGCATTCATCCTTGGATTTCGAGCCATCGTTGTTCTTTGCGCTGTGCTGGCTGTCGCGAGCGCTGGTATGGCCTTGGCGATGGTCCCTCGTAAAGCAGCGCAAACGTCGCAGTCCGGTCAAGTGAGTAGATAAAAGCCCCGCTAGACCCGGAAGCTGCTTTGGGTACTTCGGTAATTCACGCTGCTGACCCCGAAAAACTTATGATTTTGGAAGAGCCTGCGGCGGGATCGCTATCGATCCGCAGCGCGCATTTCGAGGTTTCAGGCAGAGCACACAATGTCGGAAAAAATTGGCCGGTTTGAGATCATAAGCCAGCTTGCGCAGTCGCCCTTCGCTACCATTTACAAGGCGCTGGACGGCGAAACGCAGCAGACGGTCGCATTGAAGGTTGTTCGTCTCGATCAGGTTCAGGACCGCGAGGCCTTGATCAAGCGCGTCTGCGATGAGGCGGAATCGGCGAAGCCGCTAAGCAGTCACAACATCGCGGCGCTCTATGGCGTCGGCGACGAAAACGATCTGCTGCTGGCCGCCACCGAATACGTGCAGGGAAATTCCGCAGCGACTACTCTCGCGCGACATGACGGGTTTTCCATCTGGGACATTCAGGACATTGCCCGCCAGGTTTGCCAGGCGCTCGACCACGCGCACGCGCACAAGGCTGGCCACCAGTCGATCGAGCCGGCCAAGATCATGGTTGGCTGGGACGGAATCGTAAAGGTGCTGGGCTTCGGCATCTCCACCATGAATGCGACGGCGGCGAATTCATCGAGTGCGGTGCCTGACGTCCTCTACTACGCTTCGCCCGAGCAGGTACGCGGAGAGGCTTGCGATCACCGTTCTACGTTATTCAGTCTGGGCGCGGTCCTCTATGAGATGGCAACCGAGCAGAAGCCGTTCACGGGCGAAACCGCCGAACAATTACGGCAAGCAATTCTGGAGCAGACGCCGGCATTGCCCGTGCGGCTCAAGCCGAATGTGAATCGCGGATTGAACGATCTGATCATGAAGGCGCTTTCGAAGTCGCCTGCAGAACGCTATCAATCGGGGCAGGAACTCATTC
This sequence comes from Acidobacteriota bacterium, assembly GCA_003224815.1. Classification (GTDB taxonomy): domain Bacteria; phylum Acidobacteriota; class Terriglobia; order Terriglobales; family Acidobacteriaceae; genus Gp1-AA145. The sequence goes on from QHZW01000275.1 coordinate 2,797, forward strand.
GTGATTTGGAGAATTGCAAATCTGGAACGAGCACTCCAGTCGTAGGAGCCGCCCCCAAGCTAGTGGCCAAAGCACAAAGCGCAGCAGCGGGAGCCGGAGCAGCGGGAAGGTCCGGCATAACTTCGCTGCCGAAAATCAATGCATCTGCGGCCCCGGCAGTCGAACAGGAAAAGCCGGCGTTCGCGGTTGATCCCATGATGGCGGGTGAAGGAAGCGGCGCATCTGCTAAAGCCAGCTTCTCGGATATCGCAGAACTGCCACCGCTAAAAGAAGTTCGCATCAACGCGCCTGAACCCAAGCTGGAAGATCCCGAGGAAACTGAACCTCCGGCGGTCAAGCCCGACAATGTCTATCGTCACGTTCACATTGAGAAATCGAAGATCGAAGTCAAAGAGGTCGCGCAAAAGGCAGTCGCGGAAATTCGCAAGGTTCCGCCCAAGCTTGTTCTGTATGCAGTTGGTGGAGCGCTGGCCGTTGTTGTATTGATCGTGGCGGGCGTGAGCTTGCGAAACTATTTTGCTGATAGCGACGAGCACGGAAACGTCGCCGTGCGTCCGGCTGCTGCGCCTCAGGCGGCTCCAAAACCGGCAGTCCCGGCAGCTGAAACGGCCGCACCGCCGTCAACTGAAGCTCAAGCCGCGCAGCAGGCGGAACAGCCTGAGGCTGCGGAGACAGAAGCGCCAGCACCGGGCTCGCCAGCCCACGGACCACGGCGAAGCAAGGCTCGTGCGGCAGCGGCAGTGGTTCCCGCGCAGTTGACGGTCAACTCCACTCCCGAAGGTGCGGAAATTACGTTTGATGGGTCGGCGCTTTGCCAGAGTCCATGCACACTTACCGGGATTGCACCTGGCGCGCATACGGTTTTGGCCAGCAAGCATGGATTCTCCGGCGCTACTCGCAATATTTCGCTTACGGCAGGTGCAAATGCCACGGTTGCACTGCAGCTGGAGACGCTCGCAGCCCTGCTCTCGGTTTCGAGCAATCCCGCAGGGGCAGTGATCGTCATAGATGGAAAAGATTCAGGCAAGCTGACGCCGTCGCAGTTCAGCTTCAGTGGTCCAGGCACACACACCATCACGCTGCGGCGCTTTGGATATCTCGAGGCGGGCAACTCCATCAATATTGAAGCCGGACAGACTGCGAACGTGAATCTGTCACTGACTGCGCTCGGCAACACCGACGAAATCCATGCTGCTGGCGGCAAGTTCTCGAAGGTTTTCAAAAAGGGCGACGCCGCGGGCATGGCCACCGTGAGCATCAAGACGCAGCCCAAAGGTGCGCAGATCATGGTGAACAATCGCGTGCTCGACAAGACCTCGCCGTTTGATTTCTATCTCAACCCGGGCACGTATGTGATCGACATCACCATGTCCGGATATCGTCCAATACACCGCGTCGTCACGTTGCAGGAAAGTGAGAAGACGGCAATTCAGGAAACGCTGTCACCAGAGTAGTTCCGACCCGCACACCATCCGAAAATAGAAAAAGGGCCGCTGCTCACCAAAGCGGCCCTTTTGCCCCACCGGCCAGCGCTTACCAATTGAAGCGGTTGCGCTGGAATGTCCGGCTGTATCCCTGTTGATACGCCTGTGCATATTGCTGGCGGTATTGTCGAACGTTCCCGAAATCATGCGAATATCCACGATCAGTGTGATTGTGCCCGCGCGGATACGGGTTGAACGGCTTGGCCCGCCACATATCTTCGC
>QHZW01000276.1 GCA_003224815.1 Acidobacteriota bacterium
CAATTTGAATTATCTCATACTGATTTCGAAGCTTCTCGCGGTCTGCCTTCCCATTCGCTCTGTCAGGATGGAGCCAATCGAGCAGATGCTCGGCAGTCACGAAGAAATCAAAAGCAGCATACGCGTCGGTAGGGTCTGACTCCATACGTCCGAGATCGTGTTCTAACTTCGCGAGAGGTCTTGGGGTGCAAGTTCCGACGTAACTCGCGACACAACCCCCGCGCCGAAAAATTTCCGCAAAAAATATATGTCGGCTAAAATCCGGCTAGGGCTTCACTCCTTCGATCGTAGCCGAAACCAAATAGTCTTCGATCCGTTTACCTGGAAGCCATTCTCGAATGAACGAACGTGATGCGTCCTTCGGCGCGATTTTGATTTCTTTGAAGCCTGCCTTCTGCAACATCTGCTGCAGGTCGCTGATCTGCGAGGCGCCCGCGATACAGCCGGTGTACGCAGTCCAGTCAGCTTTGATGTATTCGGGAAGTGGCGTGGTCGCTACCATGTCGGCAATAGCAAGCCGTCCACCGGATTTCAGCACGCGGAACGCTTCGTTGAACACGCGCTGCTTCTCGGGCGAGAGATTGATTACGCAGTTGGAAATAATCACATCGACACTGTTGTCGGCCACCGGCAGCGCTTCGATTTCACCCAGGCGGAACTCAACGTTTGTGAATCCGTTCTTTTGCGCGTTGTCGCGTGCTTTCCTCAGCATCTCATGCGTCATATCGACGCCGATAACCTTCCCGCTCTTTCCGACAGCGCGAGCTGCAAGAAAACAATCGAAGCCAGCGCCCGAACCAAGATCCAAAACGACCTGGCCGTTTTTGAGTGAAGCGATCGCCAGCGGATTGCCGCAGCCAAGTCCAAGGTCGGCCGCTTCAGGTGCCGCCGCTGCATCCTCAGCGGAGTAGCCGAGAGCAGTCGCGTCAGTTGACGTGCAACAGCCATCGCCGCACGCGGACTCACCCGACGCAGTAGCCCCGTAACGCCGCCGAACTTCTTCCCGGACGGTCTCGGACGATGAATCAGCTGGTGCAGTTTTCATTACTTCACGCGTGTACACCGCACATCTCATCGCACCACGCTTCGATACGCGCCCGAATGTCATCGCGAATTTTGCGTGTGCCTTCAAGCCGTTCCCAGTGTGTGCCGCTTAGCTTCGAAGGATCGGGGAAACTCCAATGCAACCGCGTTGTTACTCCCGGAAAGATCGGACATCCTGCGGCCTCGGATTCATCGCAAACCGTAATTACGTACGGAAAGAACTGTCCGCTTTTGAAGACATCGAACACGGCTTGAGTCTTGTTATTCGAAATATCAATTCCCACCTCGTCCATCACTTGAACCGCTAGTGGATTAAGTTGGCCCGGCTCAAGTCCGGCGCTCTGTGCTTCAAAATAATCGCCGCAAATGTCGTTTAGCCATGCTGCCGCCATCTGACTGCGCGCGCTATTATGGACGCAAATAAAAAGAACTTTCTTTTTCATAGGTTCCAAACTTTAAACTCTCAAAATGAACCTCACCAAATTCCCCTCCCGCTCCTGGCCATCATCTTCTCTTTTGAATCCATTTCTCTCCAACAATCTTATGGAAGGAACATTATCGGCCGAAGGGAAAGCAGTGATAGATTTCAACTGCAACACCTGGAATCCATAATGAAGAACCGTGGTGAGGGCTTCCTGCATAATGCCCTTACGTTGATAGAATGGATGAAGTTCGTACCCAATTTCCGCAGTAGTTTGATCGATTGAGAAATCGAAATAGCAAATTGTTCCCACCGGCCTGGGATTTTCTTTTAAGCAGATGGCCCAATAACAGCCCTCATTTCTATTTATGATGGCGAGGATCTTTTCAATGAATGTAACGGCGTCTTCAATGGAAGTGGCGGCCTGCCTGTCTAGATATTGATTCACCTGTTCGTTGGATCGAAGAATGAAGATCTCTCTTGCATCATCCAGCATTGGTTTTCTCAGGATCAGCCTTCTCGAACTCAATGATTGAAATTTCAATTCTTCCATAGGGAAAAATTCCGCAAAAAACTATATGTCAGAGCAAACGAGGAGCCAGTTGTCAACTGAAGTCGCGCGCTACCACGCATCCTGTCAGCCAAAGGGCCGGCCAAAATAGGTCAGAACCCACAGGGCAATCAGAAACACGCTAATCAGCGACTGCCATCCCGCGACCACCCGCGCCCAGCCCACTGCCTTGATGTCGAACTCCTGTCGCGTGAGCAACCTTAGCCAGCGTCCAAAGTTGATGTCGCGGAACCCAATGTTAAATGCGCTCATCAGGCTGAAAAACATCGAGGTGCGCAGCAGTAAGCATTCGCGCCAGAAGAATTGAATGAGCCACCACGGCCCCCGCGGGTGACGTGGACGTCGGCGCGAAATTCTCTCAACGCGGTGCGGGGCCGAAGGAACGTCAGGAACGCTTTTGCCATAAACGCGATAGAGTCCTGACTCCCCGACAGTATGGATAAAGCCGAAATAGAGCAGCGAGCACACGAACCAAAGCAAGAGTCCGAGGATCAACGGTCGTCCCGGGCTCATCCCGTATTGGCAGGTCCAATCGAAAAATACCTTATTGAAAACGAACGAGCCGCAGTTGGCCGAAGTCAACACAATGGGACCTTCCCACCACGTACATATGGCGCAAGCCGCCTCGGCCTCTTCTCGTTTCAGTGCGTACGTAATCTCCCGTTCCTGATCCCGGAAGCCTCCTTCTTGAAATTGCTTGCGGAGCTGAGCGAGGCTATCCGGATTTTCTCTATAGGTGAGCAATTCCAAACCCCTTGCTGCTGCAATTCCCCGCAGTGCCGGAAGGGACTTTGGTTCGAAGAGTGCTCGATCGACGTACGCGCTGTCGCCAAGGTCTGCGCCGCTGAGGTCCGCGCGGCTGAGGTTCGTGCTGTTCAGGTCGGCGCCGCTGAGGTCGGCGCCGCTCAGGTCCGCGCCGTTCAGGTCCGTATAGAAAAGCTCTGCGTAGCTGAGGTTCGCGCGGTTCAGGTTCGCGCCGCTCAGGATCGCGCGGTTCAGGTTCGCTCGGACTCCTGATTTTCCACCTGACCGAAGCCATTCGTTATGTTTCCCAAGAATTTCCTCCAGGTCGGAGCGATTCCGAGTCTTTCCTGAAGCATCCTTCCACTCGAAATTGTTCTGCGCTTGGCTTGTTAGGTGAGCCGCCAATAGAAGCGGGACAATCCCAAATTGCACGACGCAGCGTATTCCAGCGTTCGGTATAATGGCGATTGTGAACTAAAAATTATCAGTTCTGTCAATACAGATTCACTCGGGCGCTTTTGGGTTGGTCGGGCGCGCGAATTACGGAAGTCGCACGCCCCCCGAAAAATCAGTACTTGTATATGTGATATGAAAACCGCCGCCTAGCGCTGCTCCGGTGCAATCAGGTCTTCTGCAGCTACGATTTGCCACCTACCGTTGCGTCTCACCCACGTGTCGGTCCACACAAAGCGCCCTTGGCGAGGCTCTCCGCTGCGCTGCTCCCATGACTCATTTCCTTGGGCTACGGCAGTCTTCCTGTAGAACCGGACTTTCACTTCATTGAGGTGATTGGAAATAAAGTGCTTTGGTGCCTCGCGCGTATCAGCGATCATTTGGGCTTTGTTGTAAAGTTTGCCTTTCGGATCGACGCCGACGAAGTCATCGGCCAAAATGCGTTCGATCACCGCGGTGTCGCCGGTTGCAACCGACTCAGCCCATTGCCGCTCGGCCTCAACAATGTATTGCTCTGCCTGACTTCGATTACGCTCGGATGTGCAATGACAAAGAGAGAATGGCAGTAGGCTGACGATCAGAACGCGTCTTAGCATCTAACGAGAATTACATTGCATTGTGCAGTTCATTTCTCACTGCTGCAACCGTGATTTCGGGGGAAAAACTCTGGGGTTCCCAAACTTTCCGTAAAAAACCATATGTCACACAAAATCGAAAGGCGTTGGCGCCGACACCTCGAAATTTTTGTCTTCGCGTTCTTAGGTCGTTTTTCTTAAGAAAAAGTCCTTACATGAAAATGTGGGTCTGCGTGGTTTCCCCTGCGATAAGGTCGGCGGTGTTGACACCGATTGGCTATCCTCTCGAAACTTTTGTCTTGACACCATCAGGTCATTTTCTTAAGGAAAGGCCCCCCACATGAAAAATCCGGGTCTGCGTAGTCCCTGCGATAAGGTCGGCGGCTTGGTCTATTTTGGTCGAATAGTCGATCAAATCCGGGCTCACGCCCCCAACCGGGAACTGCCTCCAGAGTATCAAGCAAACCTTGGAAAAGGTCTCGACGAACACTGCGTACACTTTCTTGGCGTCAGCTACGATCTATTGGTTCAGTATGTAAACGAAGCTGTATCCGATGAGGCAATTTTGGAATCGTGTTTTGGCATGGGACATCGCCCGTCTGAAGCGGAAACTTACATATGGAACGAATTCATGCTTAAACGAGGCTGGCATGATGACGCTTCCCAGACGGTAAAACAGTTGAAAAGAGAACAAGGTCT
>QHZW01000277.1 GCA_003224815.1 Acidobacteriota bacterium
TTCCAGCGATAGTAAGTCTGCTCGCTGATCCCGTGCTGCCGGCATAACTCTGCCGTAGTCAATCCTGCCTCACCTTGCTTCAGGATCGTGATGATCTGCTCTTCGCTGTGTCGCGTGCCTTTCATGGCGGTTCTCCTCTCCTGGGTTTGGGAGAACTCACATTCTAGGCGGTCCAGTTTTCGGGGGCTAGGTCAGAAAGGCTAGAGCACTGCCGCAGGATATGGTTCAAATGGTCGTATCTCTGGCCACTCTGAGCCCCGCTCCCTGATGTTCGGGGGAATGCTACACCCCACCGAACCGATGGCTGAGCTGAGGCAATACTGAGAGGAAATTGGCGATTCATGCTCTGAAGTTCCGTGATGTTAAACTCTCACCCATGTCAAACATAGATGGAATCATCCAAGAACTACGACAGGAACGTGCCCGCATCGACCAAGCTATCCAGGCTCTTACCTCGCCTAACGGAAGTGCTCCCAAAGCGGCACCTGCTCGAACCATGTCGGCCTCAGCACGCAGGCGCATTGCAGCCGCCCAGCGCGCTCGTTGGGCAAAGCAGAAAGGCACGCGAACTGCATCGAGCACTGCTCGGCCCAAGCGCCGGATCTCCCCGGCCGGCATCGCAAGGATCAGAGCAGCTGCCATAGCACGCTGGGCGAAAGTCAGAGCGGCTGCTAAAAAATAGCCGAGGCTTTCCCCGATCTTCTACCGTGTTCTCATGCAACAGCCTGTTAAAGAGCGGGTCGCAAGGTTGCGAGAAGAGATATCACAAATCCTTGAAGCGGATCGCCAGTACGTGCAAGGCGGCAAGAAGATGCCAGGTGAGGTCGACCACCAACGCAGGCTTCAACGATTGCAGGAGATCATGGACGAATTGGCGTCACTGACTGAGTGGAAACAACCTTGAAGCGCAGCTGACCAATCGCACGCAACAATGGCTCGCGCCTTGATATTCTTATCGACTCGCCTTGCGTGCTGCCGAATTAGCCAAGCGGTTGGCTTCAGTATTGTTTTCACGGGTTACGTGCGAGATAGAGAAATCGAGGGAACGTGCCAACTTTCTACAGATCCAATTCAGTGAATAGAGCTGCGTGCTCCGGCAGGTGTATTCCCCTGTCATCTGTTTGACCACCACTTCCGAATCCGAAAACACGTGAAGTGTTTTGGCGCCGAGGTCAACAGCACATTGCAATGCCTCTAGCAGAGCCAGATACTCGGCAACATTATTGTCCTGGTGCCCAACGGGCTTGGTTATTTTGATCGTTCCATTTTCGGCGCCATCGATGACGACACCAATACCGGCGGGACCGGGGTTCCCCATCGAGCCACCATCGACTTAGGCAATCAGGTTGAACATTGTGCAGCTAGCGCTGAGACTCACAATGCGCGACAAAGTTCACCCAGTCAAGGCTTCGAATTCGTTCGCCCACATGGTCTTCCCGTGACCTGGACAATCGCCTCTGTTTTCCACACAAACATCACAGATATTCGTGATTAAAGACATATATTTGCGTTGACATCAGTAAAGCAACAGAATAACTTCATCCACGTCGACGGCCGAAAGGGTTGGCGAAATTAAAAAGTTGCCGATCCGAAGTAGGCTGAGTGATCCGCTCGGCAGGGCGACCTGAAGAGCAACCAGACCTGAAAAAACCGACTAACTCTGCGAGGAGCAGTTGGGGTTTGGAACCGTGAAAACGGTGATTACATCAAGGGCTGTGACGGTGCATGCGTCCACGTTGTTGGCTCCCTCGCAAGAGCTGGCGGCTAGAGCATAACCAATGTCACAGCCTTTTTATTTTCTCCACGATCTGACCTCGCCGGTTTTCAACATTCGCTGTGCATAACAGCCGAAAATACTACTTGAAGAGCCCACGTGACGCAGGTTTCAGCGGTTTGCACTAGCAACGCTGCAATGATCGCATAGGGTCAATGAGTGATCTGGCGATTTTTCACCAGCGTCTGAATATGCCGAAATCGCGACGTTTCAACAACCCTCGCATATAGCGATATGATCCCTGCATGATCGCTGCTTCCAAGCGTGCCGGCGACCGAGGGGATTATCCCCTCGGGGCTGTGATCACCCGCGTATCGGACGGGCGCGAAGTGATCATCGCCAACGCGGGCAACCGGGTAAAAACTTCAGGGTCAAGCATCAAGCATGTGGAGTTGGAAACGCTGAAGTACGTATCGAGCGGGTATGGACGCTACCTTACCGAGTTCGTGCTCTACACTACGCACGAACCCTGCGCGATGTGTGCGGGTGCATGCGTGTGGGCGAGAATCGGTGCAGTCGTATACGGAGTCTCGCAGGAAGACTTCGACGCTTATGGTCGAAAGCGCGGGACGGAACAATACAAGTGGCGAGCGTGCCTCATTCCCTGCCGATTCGTCTTCGAGAAGGGCAATCACTTTATACCCGTGATTGGCGGTTTTCTGCGCGACGAATGTAAGAAACTATTCAGTTACAAGGCAGCCGCACAGCATCCGCTTGGCTGATGTTGAATTGAGTGATATGGAGATTTTGCGTCAATCATGGGAAGACAAGCGGGACGGTTCCACCAGGTTGACTTGCGCCTCAGCACCCAGGAGGATTGGCGGCAGAGGTATGCTAAAGCTATTCGCGCTCGCAATTCTATTGAGCGGCTCGCTATTCGCACAGACTCGCGCTCCAGTGGAGCTTCGCTCGGAACAGCTAGATGAAATTAGGGGAAGAACATGTAAAGTCCCGGAAGGTTTCCGTTGCGGAATACTATTCGATGTTGATCTCCCCGGTTCGGGCGATATGATTGTGAGCATGGTTGGTGGAGTTGTGCGTCAGATTTCACTGATCATCGGTGGGACACTGTACACCGTTGTCTTCGATCCTCCATTAAAGCGAGATGACAAGTTTTCCGGCCTAAGGAGATGGGTTCGTGTTCCTGCACGAATCGATGGCGACGATTTGACCGTCCACTGGCCGGACAAGACCGAAGCAAAGGGTAGAATTATTCGGCGCGAAAAGATCCAGCCCGAACTGCCCCAACCAGCTTAAAAAAATCGCAGCCCGAGTTATCCAGCAGGTTTGTCATAGCTGGCGAAAACAGGAGATAGCGATAGCACGTGTGAGCCTTCTATTCGCGGTTTCTCCGTGTCAGTGAGTGATATAGAGATGTTACGACAGTTGGAGGGGTTGAATCTGATTCAGGTCGCGGATTCCAAACACTCTTCGTGCCAAACACCCGGAGTCTGGAACAACAGGTAGAGAAAGACGCCGTGGTTGAAGCCAGCACCTTTGACCGTATCAGTGACACCAGCAAAGTCGAGTTGCTCGTTTGAAATCGGATGGTGGTAAATCCACTCGGGGCGCTGAAACTGCTTCAGAAACGACCGCGGTTTTACGCGGACTCGGGTACCAGCCGGAAATTGCTCTTTGTAGGGCAAGGTCATCGAACCGCATTATCCGCCAATGGGCGTCTAGCTGTCGAAATCAGGAAGCTACACTCATTGACCCCTCAATAAGTGCTATCGAGATTTATCGCAAATTGAGCATCAAGCGGGAGTAGCCCAATGAGAGGCTCGGCTGCCCTGCGCCAGTAAGTTGAGGTTGGAGAGGCCGTTGTTCGTTTTCAAGCTAGAGCTCGCTCACTCTGCACCTGCTGCGCCTGACGATTTCCTGAGACCAACCAAGTCGCCCAGCCGATACAGACAGCAGTAAGAGCAGCAACAAGCAGCACAACGCCGGAAAAGAAAAACCGACTTACGCAAACTCCAAGGAGTTGGTAGCCGAACAGCATCCATCCTAATGCGCCAATTGCACGCGGAGTCGTTCGAGCCAAGGCAGCCAGATGCCAAGCAAGGTATGCTGCAAACAAAATACACATAGAGCAGAACACTTGGTAACCGAGAGCAACTTGGGCGTAGGAAAAATCGGCATGACCGATGGGGAAACGCACAGGCGGCATCGGTGCTGCAACGCGCCAGAAGTTCAAAAGTCCATATGTGTTCCCTACGGCAGCCAAAAACAGCAAAACGCTCGCTATTCTATACAGCTTAGTTGCTTTCATCGAAATTTCTCCGGAAGGCGAATGGGTCGAAGTCGTCGCCGTCGGCGGCAATCAACCCGAGTGAGATGAGGAGCCATTTAAGCAATCGCCAAAGACGCGACTGGACTCGAACAAACGCTGGTTCGGAAGTTGACGAGATCATACAAACTCTTTAGCGCGCCATCCTCGATTTTCCATGTACGTCAGCATGTGTTTTCAGCTTGAGAGGCTATTTCTGCTCCGGCCAGGTCTGCGCCCTGTCTAGGCGATGCAGCCCTGTGCGCCGCAAGGCAAACAATATTCCCCAGACCGCGCCAACAACGGCGAGAACCGCTCCGAGAGGGCAGAGCCAGAACAGAGGGTCCCAGATTGTCACGGTTTCCGAGCGCAGGCCCTCATTTATTACAACGACACTTTTCGCTTTGTGGATTGCCAGCACCACGGCCGCCAGAATCACGCACATCAAAAACACAGTCGATCGTGGAAAACGAAATTCCGGACGCATGTTGAACCTCCTCAGGCGAAGCAGCACAGAATTTTGCGCGTTTCATCAACGGCGCGATACTGCGTTCCGCTTGCGCCTGCAGAAACACGCACTGCATCTCCTCGCCAAATTCTTGCCGGTAGACGGCGGGATATAAACGAAGCAGCCGTTGATAGAGGCTACGCATATCTATGCTTCCTTTCGGGCGGTGCGCAGACCCGCCAGTTTCGTCAGGTCGCGCATGCGGACGATTTCCATTTGTAAATTCTTCCGCCCGAGCGAGGTGAGCTTGTAGGTGCGGCGGTCGCGCGGAGCAGCGTCCTCTTCGATGCGTTCTATCCAGCCTTGATCAAGCAAGCGCTGCAGGGCCCCGTACAGAGTGCCAGTGCTGAGCTGGACGCGTCCGCCGCTGATGGATTCCACGTCTTTGAGAATGGAATAGCCGTGGCGCGGCTCTTCCGCCAGGCTCAAAAGAACCAGGAACACTGGTTCACTTAA
>QHZW01000278.1 GCA_003224815.1 Acidobacteriota bacterium
GAAAAGGCGAAGTAAAGAACATCGTCAACCGACCTGCAGGACTCAACTTGCGGTTTAGAGGAGTATGCGATGTCAGCCAGTCAAAATTTGAAGCTCAGCCTGGTGCCTGAGAACGGCCGACGAAATCAGCGGGAATTACTGGATCACTTCGCCACAGAACTCGACCCTCCAATCACAGTGAAGGAGGCGGCAAAATTTCTTGGAGTGAGTCCGCAAACTGTGTATCTTTGGGTTGAACGAAAGCAGATTCCCCATCTCCGCGTAATGGGTCGCAATATCCGCTTCCTCAAGCCGGATCTCGAGCCATTCCGCGCTTCATTCAGACAGGAGATGGTGAATGTCTAAACCACGGAAGCAGGACGGGGTTGTCTATTCTCGCAAGGATGGCAGGATTTTGTGGATTCGATACAGGGATCGAAACGGGAAGCCCTGCAGAGAGTCCACCCAGAGGACTGGCAAGATGCCAACAGGAAGCTTCGAGAACGGCTACAAGCCAGAGACGGCAACCTACTAGAAGCAATTCGTAAAGGAGAGGCGCTAGGTTTCGGAGAGTGGGTGGATTCTTTTCTCGAGAACTATTCGAGGCCGCCCATACGTGCCCATAAAACCCACGAAGCGAATATGCGCTGCGCAATCCATCTGAAAGCTGCGTTCCCGGGCAGAAGGCTGGTGGAGATCACAGCCGACGCAATCGAAGACTATCTTCGTAATCGTCTTCGGCAGCGAGTTCGGGTTAAGGTCGCTGGTGGCTACCGAGAAAAGGGAATCCTCAAGTCAACCACGGTGCATCAGGAGTTTCGGGTTCTCCGGCGTATGTTGAATGTGGCAGTCCGCAAGAAGCTGCTGGCGGCCAACCCCTGTTCAGGGGTGGAATTTCCGGTTGCGGTGAAAGGATTGTTCCGACCGCATTACGTTACCTGGTCGGAGCAGGAACAGATCGAATCTCACGGTCCCGAGTATCTGAAAAATGCCGTGCAGATCATCACCGAGACGGGGTTGCGAGTTTACAAGGAACTGACTTCGATGAAGAAGGACCAAGTGGACCTTCCCAACGCGGTCGTCTGGATCCCGGACTCTAAGACTCCGAACGGTACCGCCGAAGTCCCTCTCTACTCCGTTAGCCGTTGAAGCCTTTCGGCGGCAGATGGCCATCACCGGGGATAGTCTGTTTTTGTTCCCCAGTGATCGAAATCGGAGTGGGCATCAAACCACCTTCAAGACGGTTTGGAGCAAGACTCTTCGGCGGGCGAAGGTTCCATACTTCCGCATCTACGATCTTCGCTCCACCTATGCCACGCGGCTGAGTGCTGGAGGCGTTGCGGATGAGTGGGTGACGCAAATGCTTCGCCAAGGAGACGCGCAAGTCTTCAAGAAGTATTCCCAGATGAAATTGCAGATGAAGCGCGAAGCCTTGGAGAAGCTCAACCGCCGAGCCAGCGAGATGGCTCCGACGACTGGTGAACGAATGCGCACGGTGATGGTGCAATAAGCGAATAAGTGCACGGTTTGTGCACGGTCGAGGTCAGAAATCAAGAGCGGGAGTGGAAATAAAGTTGGAAAGTACTTTAGAATCAATCCAGCTGATCATGTCGGGGCGTAGCGCAGCCTGGTAGCGCACCTGCCTTGGGCGCAGGGGGTCGTAGGTTCAAATCCTATCGCCCCGACCAATTTTTCGGACTGACCTTCGTTGATCCCACCCTTCGAAAACGCGAAGGGTCGGGCACCCTCATTTGTGTGGCGGTCAAAAATCTTATTGAAGGTGGGCCAGCCGCCCATTGAATTATGTGTGGGTTTGTAAGGAATTGAAATCGATGATAGGAAGAGTATTGTTCCATCGCGGAAAAACACTTGCGGCTCATAAGCTATTGTTTTGCCTCAATGCAGGGTCGTTCATAGCCGCAATCGGGCTTCTCTATGGATCGAGGGCTTTTGTGTCCAATTTGTATAGGATAGAAGACGTTACTCAGACATGGTTAAAGCTAAATCAAACAGACGTGTACAAAGGGTACGTCGCGCTTTTTGTGCCGGCAGTCGTGATCTCAGTCGTCATTTGGGTGGGCTTGCACTTGCTTGTGTCCAGGAAGGTTCTAAGTGAGCTTCTTAGGTCATATGCTGGTTTGGCAGCACTAGCCTTAGCTCCTTCATATCGGCTACTGGGGACTTACTCGCGGCAGGGCACATACGGTTGGTTGTTGTGCGCCTCAGAAGTAGTGCTGATCCTGCTAGTCATGACGCTCACCCTTTACACGCATTACCCGCAGCTGTCGCTGCCATGGTGGATTACCGCAGTGATCGCTATGAGCCATTACGTCCTTTGGCTAAGACAATTTGGAACATACTTTGTCTTTTCAGGTTACGACAGAGCCATTGTATTCTTGCCTGTAATGGGACTTGCTTCAACCTTGGCGTGGCTGTGCTATATCAAGCAGGCCGGCACTGAGGAGATCGTGATGGCGCCTTGTTGAATAACCTCTCTTGTTGACTCATGATCCACGCGACGCTTCGAACCACGGTTTCTTGAAAATGGATTCTCCACAGCCATTGAACAGAAATGTTCGAAAATCGTCTGCTAGGGCCGGCCAAATATTAAGGTCCCTCGACCTCGCTTGGGGTTTCGCCTGCGGGCTCCCGCTCCGCTGACGCCCGAAAACCGGCTCAAGTTCAAATCCTCTCGCCGCGACCGAGTATTCGCGATATCCACAATTTTTGGTCTATGTCTTTTACTTTCGTTCACCTGTGTTTGCTTTCTATTATTTTCGAGTTGTGTTCTAATGATCCTCATTTCTCTGAGAAACTGAAATCGAGGGGGTTCATTATGCGCACCACAGGACAGATTCTGCTGGTGTTGTTGACGGCAGTAGCGGCATGGAGCCAGGTCGATACTGGCACGATTACCGGGACAATCAGCGACAGCCAAGGCGCGCGAGTTGGTTCGGCGACCATCATCTTCCTCGAGGTCGCGACCGGCGTCACCACCAGAGCGCAAACCCAGTCGTCGGGCGAATATGCATCACCGCCGTTGCGTCCTGGCGACTACAAAGTGACTGCAGAAGCGCAGGGCTTCAAGACAGAATCGCGCGCCGGACTCAGTCTGAGAGTTCAGGACCGGCTGCGTATCGATTTCACAATGTCGCTGGGGGCGGTATCAGAAAGTGTTGAAGTGACCTCGGAAGCACCGGTCATCCAGAGTGAAACCTCATCGCTCGGGCAAGTGATCATGAGCAGGCAAATTACTGAGTTGCCGCTCAACGGTCGAGACTACACCCAACTCGCGACCTTGAGCACCGGCGTGGTGCGCACCAGTTCCGGCACAAACGGAAACTCCGGCGGAAGCAGCACCGGCGGCCAGAACAGCTTCGTGGCCAATGGCACGCGTGGAACTCTGAATAACTTCCTTCTCGATGGTATCGACAACAACTCCAACGACAACGGTGGCCTGGTATTACGCACCAACGTTGACGCTATCCAGGAATTCAAGATTCAGACCAACGGCTACTCCGCCGAGTTCGGACGCAGCGGAGGAGCGGTGGTCAATGCAATCGTTAAACCAGGGACCAACAATTTCCACGGTGGAGTCTTTGAGTTTTTCCGGAACTCGGCGCTCGATGCGCGAGACTACTTTGAAGACCCGACTCAAAAGAAGGCGTCATTTAAACAGAACCAGTTCGGCGGCACCTTCGGCGGACCGGTTATCCACAACAAGCTCTTTGTGTTTGGAGATTATCAGGCTACGCGCATTCGCAATCCTCTAAACTGGGTCTCCAAAGTTCCTCTGCTCCCAGAACGCACTGGAGACTTTTCCGCTTCCTACGAGCCGATTATCTTCGACCCGAATACCGGTTTGCCGTTTCCAGGAAACGTGATCCCCGCGAACCGCATTGATCCAATCAGCCAGGCGTTCATGAATCTATACCCAAATGCTAATCAGGCGGTGCAGGTACCAAATCCCCCAAACGCAGGGAACAACTTCATCATTTCGCCGATTGAAAGCGACACTATCGATCAGGGCGACGGCCGGATTGACTACGTGCCGTCGGAAAAGGACCGCGTCTTCCTGCGCTATTCCCAGAGCGGAAGAACAGACATTCGGCCCGCGCCACTGCCTGGCTTGGCGAATGGCGGCGACTCCAGCACCGGCATTGGTTACGAGGACACCGAAGGCGCATCACTCGGATACACACGCACAATCTCTACAACATCCGTAAACGAAATCCGTATCGGGTTCAATCACGTGCATGTCCGTCGGGGATTGCCCGTCGGTGGCACGGTCCTTCCCGCATCGGAACTGCAGGTACCTGGAGCGCCGAATGATCCCCGTGTGAATGGGCTGACCTTGTTTACCCCCGGCGGTGGATATCGCAGGGTTGGCGATCCCAGATTCGCGCCGACGCTCCTCGGAAGTCAGGAACGACAAATCACGGACGTGTTCACGCTGATCAAAGGCGGGCACACGATCAAAGTGGGCGGTGAAATTCGCTGGAGCCAGTTCAACATTTCGCAAGAGGCTGCGCCACGGGGCCAGTTCTCGTTCAATGGTGATTTCACCAAAAATCCGGTAAATGGAACAGGTGGCAGTCCGCTGGCTGATATGTTGCTGGGACTTCCTATCAACGCGAGAATTTCGACGGTAATTGGATTGCACAACCGACAGCATGTGCCTTCTCTGTTTGTGCAGGATGACTGGAAGGTTACGCCGCGTCTCACGCTCAACCTGGGACTGCGCTATGACTACTTCTCTCCCACGGTTGAACAAGACAATCATCAGGCGAACTTCGACTACGCAACCGGAACCATTGTGGTTGCTGGTCAGAACGGCGCTTCGCGAAGCCTGGTTCAAGCCGACAAAGCAAACTTTGCGCCGCGCGTTGGCTTCGCATGGACTCCAAGTACAAGCGGGAATACGGTAATTCGCGGAGCTTACGGAATTTTCTTCAGCGGCCAGGAAATTCGCACTGCTGCTCCATTACAGTTGGCCTATAACCTGCCGTTTTTCTATGAGCCGACTTTTATCAGCGATGGTGTGACTCCGGTCGTCACGGTATCGCAAGGATTTCCTAGCCTCGACCCAAGCCAGGCCGTTGATCCGGGAGTTACTAGCGTCGATTCGCAGCTGCATACACCTTATTACCAGACCTGGAATCTGGCGTTGCAGCGGTCATTGCCGGCAGCCATCAGCTTGGAAGTGGCTTACGCAGGCTCAAAGGGAACGCACTTGCAAGGCGTGGTTGACCCCAATCAAGACCCAGTGCCTGGTCCAGGGGACCCGCAGGCGCGCAGGCCATTGCCACAGTTCGGCGGGTTCACTGCGATCACCAACATTGCCAGTTCCAACTACAATTCACTGCAGGTCAAGGCGGAGAAGCGCGCAACTCACGGCCTATACTTCCTGAGCGCGTTCACTTACAGCAAAGCGATCAACGATCTTCCGGAAATCTGCTGTGCAGCGCCCTTTGCGCAGAACAGTTACGACTTGGCGGCGGAGCGCGGCAGGGCAGATTTTGATCAGAAGCTGCGTTGGGTCCTGAGCTTCGATTACGAGCTGCCGTTTGGCCGGGCCGGTTCGCATTTGAGCAACAGCGGGATAGATGCGGCGTTCGGTGGATGGCACCTTGGCGGCATTTATACGCTGGCCAGCGGCTTTCCGTTTTCTCCCTACTTGAACGACGACACGTCCAATACCGGCACGCAGGGCATTCCCCGTCCCAATCAGCTTCGTGATGGAAACCTGCCTCGGAGCCAGCGCACGCCCGCCCACTGGTTCGACGTGAATGCTTTTGTCGCCCCGTCGGGATTCGCTTTCGGAAACGCTGGACGCAACGTGCTGACCGGTCCTGGGCAGAACGTTTTCGATTGGTTACTGAGCAAGGAGTTCAGGTTGACGGAAATGCAGCGCCTAGAGTTCCGCGCGGAATTCTTCAATACTTTCAACCATCCAAATTTCGCTCAGCCGGACAATTTCGTCGACGATGACCCCGACGTCGCAGGCGCGATCACATCAATTGCAATACCGATGCGTCAGATCCAGTTCGGGCTGAAATACAGCTTCTGAGACCAGCAGCGGTGCCGAAGGCACCCCTGTTCGGTTCCCGGGTAACTTGATTCGCAGGCGTGAATACGATACAAACGGCGCAATGCCTATGTTGCGCCGTTTCGTAATTTTCGCCCCGTTACTGTTCACTTGTCTTGCAACTTTTGCCCAGGTCCCAGCCCCGCCTTCGCCTCCGATTCCGGAGAAGGTGCCCGACCACTCGCAGGAGTCATTTGTCGTAGAAAAACTTCGCACCGTGTACCGCTTCGAGAACGATGGAACAGGGCGCAAGGAAGTTTCAGCCCGCATCAAGATCCAGAGCGAGTCCGGGGTCGGGCAATGGGGGCAACTCGTGACTGGCTATAGCTCCGCCAATGAGCGGGTGGACATCCCTTACGTTCGCGTCTTGAAGGCGAACGGCTCAACCGTCACCGCGCAACCGGATGCTATTCAGGACCTCAGCATCCCGCTCGAAAAAGAAGCGCCGGTTTACACCGATTACCGGCAAAAGCACATCACCGTGCCAGGTCTACGCCCAGGCGATGAACTTGAATACGAGTTCGTCACTACCACGCACACGCCATTGGCCCCGAGACAATTCTGGATGGAGCACTATTTCGCGCAGAGCGGAACCGTGCTAGACGAGCAGCTCGAACTCGATGTTCCCAAGGACCGCAAGATCAAGCTCAAGACGAAGCCCGGCACGGACCCGAAAATCACGGAAGAGAAAGACCGGCGCATCTATCGTTGGAGCAGTTCGCACGTAGATAAGGACGAAGACGACAAGAAAAAGGACAAAAACAAGAAGCCAAGGAAAAAGGAACCCGATGCTCCAGCAGTGCAGATGACCACGTTTGAAAGCTGGGAACAGATGGGCCGCTGGTACGCGAGCTTGGAGAAGGACCGTCGTCAGCCGAATGCCGAGATTCGTGCCAAGGCCGCCGAGCTTACAAAAGGGAAGAGCACCGAAATTGAAAAAGTCGAGGCGCTGTATGACTATGTTGCGCCGAACTTCCGTTACATCAGTCTTTCATTCGGCGTGGGGCGATTTCAGCCGCATGCGGCTGCCGACGTTCTGCACAATGAATATGGAGATTGCAAGGACAAGCACACGCTGCTGGCTTCGCTGCTCGAAGCGTTGGGGTATCATGCGTCTTCAGTTCTGATTAATTCGGGACGCAAACTTGATCCGGATGTGCCCTCGCCGTCGCAGTTTGATCACGTCTTTACCATGCTGCCACTGGGCAAAGGTAAAGATGAAGTGTGGATGGACTCGACCACGGAGGTTGCGCCGTTTCGTCTTCTCGCGTCTGTGTTGCGCAAGAAACAGGCGCTGATCATTCCGGCGGATGGAACTCCGCACCTCGAGGAAACGCCTGCCGATCCGCCGATGTTGAACGAGCAAATTTCAAATATCGACGGAAAAGTAAGCGAAGTAGGCAAGCTGCAGGCGCACGTGAGTTATGAGATTCGCGGCGACACCGAACTCTACATGCGCATGCTGTTTCGCCGTATTCCGCGCAACAAGTGGCAGGACTTCGTTAAGGAACTGAGCGCGTACAGCGGAGTCACAGGCGACGTCTCCGAGCTGAATGTTTCCGATCCGGTGGCCACGCACCAGCCGTTCACGATCTCATACAAAATCGACGCGGCAAATTATCTCGACTGGTCGAAGAAGAAATTTGATCTGGCGCTGCCGTTTTCACAGATGCAAATGGCCGATGCCGACCCGGATGACACCGATCCGGTGCAGGTCGGTTCGCCAGTCAATTACGTTTACAAGCTGCGCCTGGAATTTCCGGCGAAGTACAGCGAGACGGCGCCACTGTCTTTTTGCCGTCGGCGCGGGCGAATGATTACATTGCATTCCGACGTGCGGTGATGTCCGATGCCGAGCAGCATCTTTTCATCGACAGCAGCGCGGCCGGTTCGCCAACGTTGTCCGCAGATCTGAAGGGCGACGAACTTTATGACGCCGCCAAGGCTGCATTCGAGCGCGGGAATTTCCAGACATCGATCGAGCTAATGAAGAAAGTGGTCGCGGACGAACCCAAGCACAAGACAGCCTGGATGGATCTTGGGCGCGCCTACATGGTGTTACGCCAGACTGACAACGCCATCGATGCTTTCAAAAAACAAGCCGAGCTCGATCCGTACGACGAATACGCGTATGACTCGCTGGGATGGGCCTACACCACGCAGCGCAAGTATGAC
>QHZW01000279.1 GCA_003224815.1 Acidobacteriota bacterium
AAAGTTGACGCCATTGTCGACCGCGGTGCGGACGATGCGGATTGCCTCCTGTTCAGAGGGAGTGCCAATGTGATATCCGCCGATGCCGATCATTGAGACTTTCTCGCCGCTGCGCCCGAGCGTGCGATGAGCAATTGCGGTTTCGGCGGCATGGGAAGCTTTGCGATCCAGAGAAGTAATGACAGTCACGGCGGCTGCTTTCTTGAGGAAATTTCTGCGGTCCATAAACGAACCTCATCTTTATGACATCAAGTGGATGCAGCCGGCAAGAAAAAGGTGACGCAGAAAAAACGCGGTCAGGAGTGCGGTCAGACGTTCGGTGAGCCAGCACCCTCAGGGAGCAGCTTCGCTGCGTGACGGCGTGTGAGCGAGTCCTTCGATACCGCCCGGCTCCCGTGTCAGGAATACCCACTCGAAAAACGGGAACGGCACCGCAGCCTTAGTAGTGATGATGCAAAGGGGTGGGCCGGCCACCAGCCCTGAGGTGAAACTGGGCACCCAACTATTTCACAAAGCCGCCAACCGGCCCGTTAGGAGTTGCACACCAGCACGGCGTATTCACAGGAACAGATTGCGGTAAGGAGCACCAAGAATACGGTGTCACGCACCGATTCGACATCTCTTGCGAGAGCTGAAAAGTACCCAGTTGACCGCCACGCTCGCTAGAGTTTCGAACTATCGTACTACCGACAAGATGCTTAAGATCTTGCGTGCGTGAAGTTGAGCCGAAATGCATGATTCCGGCCATTATTACCAAGGTGGCGATAGTCCTTGTGATTTGCATGATGCCTCTCCTTATATTTGCGGTCTTAGCTTCGCGGCAGGGCGGCGCTAGCACTGATTTCAGGCTCGATTACGGGTTTCCCGTTTTCAATCTGTAGTCTGAACCGTTGTAGAGACGATGTGGGTAAGAGTTGCATCTGGATCCACGTATTCGGATTGGGCAGAGCCCCGACTCCCCCTGTCTCGCTGAATCCCCAATACTTGAGCTCGACTATTTCGGAATGTACTACGGGGTGATCGAGCACAACCACGAAGTAAATATTGCGATTCCGAATTGCCCCATTGGAAGCGTCACTGGTGTATCGCGAATAGAATCCGTCCGAGTCAATGCCTTGGTTCTCCCCGACGTCGGTGATAACCCCCTCGACTGCGTAGTGCCTGGTTGAGTTGATTTGTAGCTCGGCGTTTCGTACGAGAAAAAATCCAAGCGCAACCGTCACGATATATGCGGCAAAAGCTCCAGTTGCATTGATCGTAAAGTTTTGCAATGGACCCGAAACCGTAACCTTAGCTTCGGGAAATAATCGGAATATGAGCACCGCGGGAATCAGTGGCAACAGGACATATAGCACGTATAGACAAAATGAATAAATTACTGCGGGATCGTAAGCCATAACAGCTCCTTATTACCAGCAAGGACTGAAACATCCTATGTAATCGTTCTCGTCAACTGCTGAGATAGTGCGTAGTTCTTGGAAACCGCTTCAGTGTTGTGAGGATTTTTTGTCGCGAAGTTACGCTGATACGGAAGCAGGGTGGCTGAACCGAGGAGGTTCTTTGTACCCCTTTCGCGCAAATATGAACTCACGCTGCAGACTCGTCAGCTATACTGTTGGCGAATGGATGTTGAGCACATCATTGACGAAATCGAGCGGCTAGAGCGCATCTTCTCGGTGCCCGACACGAGACCGCTAAATCAAAGGGATATCTCGGCTGCGAATCGAAGACATGATGAAATCCATAGTCATAGCCCATGGTTCCGGCTATGGCAGCATTACGGCGTCTGCTGCCGACCTGAGGCTCCCGTACTCCGATTGCCCGAATAGAGCCGCTAAATCTCCGCACGGACTGCTATCCTCGACTCCAGACGCGAGCTCGGCAGCAAATGTCGGCAGAAACTCCCAATGCCAGCCGACTAGAGAAGAACTTNNGAGGCGCAGAATGCGCTCGCCCCGCTGCCCGGAAATGACGTGGTAACCCGCCACGTTTCCCGATGAGTCTTGACTAGCGGATCACGGGCAGACCGGAAATAATCCAAATCTCCGGATGGCCGACAAGGACTAAGCCGCTGGCGCGGCGGACGCTACCGCGTGGTGAGCCCTGACACTTCCGGTACGGCTGACGTAGTTTGGGTCACGGAGAAAGGAGACGCCCGTGACTCATTTACGAAAAATCATGCTGGAAGAACTCCAGCGCCGCAACTACTCTGCGATCACCACGCGCAATTACCTGCGGGTCGTGACTGACTTCGCCAAGCATTTCGGCAAGTCACCCGACAAACTCGGCCTGAACGAACTTCGAACCTACCAAGCCTATCTACTGCGAGAGCGCAAGCTGACGCCGGGCACTGTAATCAACCAAGTAGCGGCACTGCGTTTCTTTTTCGTCAAGACACTCAAGCGCCATCAGTTCCGCGATTTCTTGCCTTACCCACAGGATGGGCGTCGACTACCAACCGTGTTGAGCCGGGAGGAAGTATCGCGGCTCATCAACGCGGCCGGTACGCTGTTTCGACGCACGCTGTTGATGACGCTCTATGGCACCGGCATGCGACGCTCCGAACTGGCCCATCTGAAGGTGGGCGACATTGATAGCCAACGGATGATTATCCGCGTCGTAGCAGGCAAGCGCAGCAAGGATCGCGATTTGCCCCTGAGTCCGGCCTTACTCGAAACCCTGCGGGAGTACTGGCGCTGGCGCAAGCCGAAGCTCTACCTGTTTCCCACACGCACTCTTGGCCGCAGGCTCGATCAGCCGATTTGCGACAAGACCGTCTGGATCGCATGTAGCGAAGCTGCACGTCGCGCCGGCATCCGCAAGCGGGTTACGCCGCATACGCTGCGCCACAGCTGGGCCACCCATTTGTTGGAAGCGGGCACCGACTTGCGCACGATCCAAGTTCTGCTTGGACACGGAGATCTGGAGACCACCGCTCAGTACTTGCACTTGTCGCAACGGCATTTGCAGACGGTCACCAATCCGCTGGACACGCTCACGCTGTCCAGCAGTGAGAACGTCAGCCGACGCTTTAGACGAAAAGACAACGAATGACTCGGCCCACCCTCGAGGTGGCCGACATTCTACGGGTGCAGGGCGATCGCTTCTTGGATCGGTATCGATCGAGCTTTGATTATCAGCAGCTCAAAGCCTTTCGTGCCATTCAACGCTGCCGCACTGCCGCCCTCGGCGGGCATCGCGATGCTTGCCCGCGTTGCGGGTATCAGGCCATCTCCTATAATTCGTGTCGCAATCGGCACTGCCCCAAGTGTCAGGCACAAGCGCGTGAGCGTTGGTTGGCGGCACGGGAACGCGAACTCTTCGACACCAGCTATTTCCACGTGGTCTTCACCGTACCTCACGAGCTGAATGTCTTGGCTTTGGAGAACCCGCGCCTGTTCTACGATCTATTGTTCACAGCCAGCGCACAAACGTTGCTGGAAATCGCATTCGATCCCAAGCACCTCGGAGCCGAGATCGGTGTCATCGCCATCCTGCACACCTGGGGGCAGAACCTGCTCCTGCATCCCCACATTCACTGTGTCATTCCTGCGGGCGGGCTCTCACCAGATCATCGTCGATGGGTTCGTCCCCGCTATCCTTTCTTCTTACCCGTCAGAGTTCTGAGTCGTATCTTTCGTGGCAAGTTCCTCGCCGGCCTGAAACGCCTCCACCGCAGCAAGAAGCTGCAGTGCGCGGGTCCGGCAGCTGCCATTGCGGATCGACAGCAGTTCGCAAAGTTTCTCCGCCAACTGCATCGCCACGATTGGGTGGTCTATGCCAAGCCTGCCTTCGGCGGTCCCATGCAGGTGTTGCGCTATTTAGGTCGCTACACCCATCGCGTAGCGATTTCCAATCATCGATTGTTAGCCTTTGATCAAGAACACGTGACTTTCCGCTGGAAGGATTACGCCCACGGCAGCAAGCAAGGCAAGATGACTTTGGGCGCGACCGAGTTTTTACGTCGCTTCTTTCTGCACGTGCTGCCCAAAGGCTTTGTCCGCATCCGTCACTTCGGCTTTCTCGCCAATCGTTTTCGGGCTTCTCGTTTGGCGTTGGGTCGACAGCTGCTGGCTTCCAATGGGTCGACGCCACAGGAAGTTACAGCACACGAGTTCCGATCTGAAAGCTCTTCTCTATGGCACTGCCCACGCTGCGGCGCATCGATGATGGTGATTCAGAGATTTACTGCTTCGGAACTATCAGCATGCATGTACTTCGATTCTTCCTGATGCCTTCATCACCGACGACTCGAGGACGTGCTCCGGCTCGCCGATACATCCGTGTGCTCACCCGATGTCCACAACCCCTCTCACCACCCTCCACCAACATTCCGGCAGCTCTCTGTACCACCGCACACAGTCTCGATCGGCTCCTCCGGTGCCCACCTATCGACCTGTTGCGCCCCAAACTGCCGTTCAAATCCCATAGCGCACCGCGTCCGCCGCAAACGCCAGCGGCTTCCTCCTAGTCTCCTGTCGAAAACACCTCGGAACGACCTCTTCTTCCAACCCGAAGTGTCATGCCGAGGCGTTTCCGATCAAGGCTAGCGACAATTCGGGAGTTGATGGCGATAAGAGCGTTTCTCGGTACTGATCGCATCGGCGATCGAGGAGAATCGGCGAAGCTTTGCAAACCTCGCCGATTCAAATGAGATTGAGCGGAGTGTACCAGACACTGTAAGTCAGAAGACCTCAGTGTTCATCTGTGTGGCGAGGTAGGAAAAAGTTTTGATTGAGTTGTTTCGCCACCCGGTGCCCGAGCTTGAATCCCTCGTCTAGCGAATGTCGATAGTGAAACCCGGCGTAAATGCGCGCCCAGTAGGCTTCCGCTTCCAGTTGGCCGACATTGTAATACGTGTGAGTCGTGTGGGTGGCAGCGCTGTTTACAGAGAATTTCACATTAGGGGTGCCAAAGAAATTCTCCAATGTCTTCGCTATCGCGCCGGTGGCACACCCATGAGCAGCGGGAAATTCCGGATGGGGCGGGGTTGGTGCGAGGGGGAGCCAAGCGGGATCAGCTTCGGTCTCCGGATTCCCATCTATATCGCCGTTTTGAATTGCAGTTACCGGACGCCAGAAGCTGAAGTGATACTTGGCGTTAAAACAACCGATGCCTCCATCCGTGAAAGCGACCGATAGCATAGCAAGCAATCTAGCGGATTTTGAGAGGCTGAGATGGCGATCGATCGCCAGCTGACCGAAGGCGCCAAAATAGGTGGCCACTGGGTTCGCCGTCCAGAACAAGGCGATTTCTGTTTGCGCAGCTGTCCGTACGCTGCTGTTTGCCGCTCCGAGTAGTTTGACCTCATTATACTCGCGGGCCCATTGCCCGCTTCCCAAATCTGGCGGACCGTTCACCGGCAGGAACTGGGAAGCGCTCTGCATGGTGAAAGGAACCATCTGCCCTACCCATGGCGTCGCTGGCGGTACAAAAGCTGGTGGAGTGGGGATCCAGACTCCAGGTTCAGGAGAGGTAGGGTACGTATAGGGAACGTTCGCACCCCTTCCATCACCGGTCCGCAAGGCCACGATTCTCGCGGCTGCAATTTGACCGACCGCAATGCCGCTCGCCTTCGCTTGACCACCGGGGATGCCGGCAATCGCAGCCTCGTATTGGGCTTGCAGTGCCGCCGCTTGGCCGGGAAAGTAGTTCAGCAAGGTTTGGTAAGCTGCCGAAATCGCGGCTGCCTCCTTTGAAGCATCTCCAGGGCCGTGGAATTCGGGTCCGTACTGCTGATATCGCCGGTCAATTGCATTCACCGCGTCGTACATGGCGAGATTAACGTAAGTGAGATATATCTGCGTCCCGGGAGTCGTTAGCGCTGTACTCAGGGCGATTTGATTCCAATCGATAATCGGGTTCGAAGCCGAGGCTGACTGCGTTAAGCCGATTGCCAAAGCCGCGATCAGAGTGGATAAACGGAGCGAGATTGCTTTCATGTGTAACTCCTAAGTAGATTTGTGTCACCGAGTTTCTTGTCCCAAGCTAGTTCTTCGCATTTCTGGCAGCGGCGTGGGAATGCCAAGTCGCAGTGCGAAATTCTGGCTTTAATGTGTTTGTTTTTACTCACACTTGCGATTCATAGAGACTGTTTTGCGCTATTGCGGTAGAACACGCAATCCCGTAGCACCCACGCCTTTGTCCATCGGATGTCACCGGCTAAGTCGCTCGAGCAGAGGGAGTTGTCGGCCGTTCTCCCGCAGTTTGAACTCTTACTCACTTCCTCAGGGAGTACACTCGATCATCAGATGGAGCTGGGCATGGGTACTTCCGTAGCGCGGATTTTGCGATTCGGGTCCTTCGAAGCGAATATGCGAGCGGGTGAGTTGCGTAAGCGCGGCATCAAGGTGAGGCTTCAAGATCAGCCCTTTCAGATTCTTGTCATGCTTTTGGAACGACCTGGAGAATTGGTCACGCGCCAGGAGATTCATCAGAAGCTTTGGCCAGCCGATACGTTCGTTGACTTCGACCACGGTATTAGTCTGGTTTCTGCGGACGGGCAGCTGGCCGAGGCTGAATATCCGGCGCCGGCCGCCACGCCGCTAGTTGAGACTGGCCCTATTGAGCAAAGATTGAGTGCCCGGCCGCGATTTCTCGTCACAGTTCTCGTCTCCTGCTTTGCAATAACACTTGCTGTGATCGTCTATCTCGGCTGGCGGCGAATGCGCGCTGGTCCGTTTCCTAGTTCGGGATACGTGATGTTGGCCGTGCTCCCTTTTCAAAACCTTAGCGGGGACCCAAGTCAGGACTATTTCAGTGACGGGCTGACCGAAGAGATGATTGCTCAACTAGGAGCATTAAGCCCCGACCAGCTCGGCGTTATCGCGCGCACCACAACGATGGCCTACAAGCATACCTCGAAGAGCGTGGAACAGATTGGAAGCGAATTGGGCGTCGGCTATGTTCTCGAAAGCAGCGTTCGGCGCGATGGGAACCAGGTACGGATCAGCGTGCAGCTTATCCGGGTGCATGACCAAGTGCACGTGTGGGCACGGAGCTACGACCGGCACATCAGCCATTCCATTGAATTGCAGGAAGAGGTGGCAAAGGCGGTCGCGGAACAGATTGAAGTAAAACTGAGCCCGAGTTACAGAGGCCGCACGAACCCGCATCATCTCGATGCAGAGGCAAACGAAGCCTATCTGCGGGGGCGGTACTTCTGGAACCAATTTACGCCGGAAGGATACCGGAAAGCGATTAGCTACTTCCAGCAAGCCATCGAGCGAGACTCAAGTTTTGCGGAAGCCTATTCTGGACTAGCGGACTCTTATAATTTCCTCGTAGTAACGGATTCCATCCCAGCGAGTGAAGGGCATCCTAAGGCACTGGAGGCGGCGCGCCGGGCTGTATCCTTGGGTGTCGATCTGGCGGAGCCACACGCTTCGCTCGCGGTGGCGATGGCTCGATCGGAATGGAACTGGCCTGGCGCCGAGAATGAGTTCAAACGGGCCATCACATTGAATCCGAGTTACGCGATGGTGCACCGCCTCTATGCATCTATTCTTGCTGCGACCCGACGTCACCACGAAGCATGGCAACAAATAAACGAGGCCATGCGGCTGGATCCCCTATCTTTGCCTAACAATGCGGAAGTAGTTCGAACTTTGTACTACGCCCGGAACTATGATCAAGCGATCGAGCAGGGTCAAAAAGCGATGCAGTTAGATCCCAACTATGTCAGGACTCATTTTTGGCTGGGGCGAGTCTATTCGCAGAAGGGGATGCACCGGGAAGCCATTGCGGCCGCGGAGAAAATTCTTGAATCAATGCCCGACAGTACGCTTGGGCTGACCGAAATGGCATATAGCCTGGCAGTCGCGGGCCGGCGAAAAGAGGCCCGCCAGATTCTACGGCGTTTGGAGGGGAGATCAACGAGTGCTTTTGTGCCAGCGTACAACTTTGCGGTAATTCACATCGCACTCAACGACGAAGAAACAGCTATGAGGTACATGCAACAGGCGTATGAGAACCGCGATTGGGCGATGTTGGTTCTTGCCGTGGAACCGCGCCTGGACCCACTGCGGAAAGACCCTCGGTTTCAGGAGATTTTAGCCAAACTCAATTTTGCAGAAAAACCCTTTGGCTGAATCCTCCTGCAATCCGGACCGACGTCGCCGTCTGAGACTAACTTCAAAATCGAATGCTGTAGCCGGTAAGAACCAGGTACTTCGCCAAGTCTCCACCACCCAGCCGGTTGTCTTCGATGTCGGCCACGCTGCGCTTGAAGTCCTGATGGATACGAACCGGGGTATTTACCCAAAAAGTGTGGCGGCCATGGGTAAATGTCACGCCCGGATCGATAAACAGCGTGTAACCCGGTCTGCGAATGTCACCATCGTTACCGCCGATCAAATCCCGCAGGGGAATGCCGTCAATCCGGGGTCCCAGGCTTAACGAGAGCGCCTTCTCCGGAAGCAGAGCATAGGCAACTCCGAGCCGGGCAGAATAGACATCGGGCGCGCCCCACCTCCGACCAGGAATGGGTGAGAGCATATCGGTCGTATCCTTTGGGCTCAGCAGGTACGATGCATTCACATATCCTGAGGTTCTGCGGGAAATCGTGCGATACGCCTGCGTCTGGAAAATAAGTCCCCATCCGCCATCGCCGAGCTGGATGGGTTGGTCCACAGGTGCCCGAGTCGGTGGGCCGTTAGCCGGGAAAAAACTAGCGCTGGCCGCGTTGTCTCCGCTTGGCGTTTTCACACCGAATCCGAGAGCCAGATTCCCTCTAGGGTGCTTACTGGGATCCCACACCCATATTGTTCCGATCGCACTGATGTCACCCAACCCAATGGCCGAGGTGCGATGACGATTTAAATCGGCATACAACCGTGATACTGTGCCCGCGGCAAAAGGAAACCTTAACGCCAGATTGATGCGATTGGTAAGACCATAGTTCAGCGTAAATTCCCAAGAATGAATTGTGATATCCGGACCCGTCCCAAAGGGACCGGCCCTGTCATTGATCTCCGAACCGACATAGAACTGGTCAGTATGTAAGTAACGGTAGGCCACGTCGAGCTGCCATTGATGTGCTCTGAGAGGACCGATATTCCTGCCCAGACCGGGCAGGTTGAAGCGTATCGGCATTCAACCCTGTGCGAACGACCGAGTAGGTGGGAACGTTAAAGCGAGCAAGACTATGACTGCGACCGGAAGGTGCCGAACGATTTGGTGTCGGCTCAACAAAACCTTCCTGCACCGCCGCGACCGAAGGCTACCACGTGCATGCACGTGTTTCAATCGCATAATCTGCTTCCGAGCTTTTTAGGGTCGGGCGCCCGATCCCGGCGAGCAGGAGACTTGGTAAAAACG
>QHZW01000280.1 GCA_003224815.1 Acidobacteriota bacterium
CTCCACGTCAGAAGCCGCGCGGATCGCGCTTGCAGCGGCTCAAATCCCGCCCAGATATAACGTGTTTGTAGATGACGCGCGAGCGATTGCTCAAATTGAGCAGCTCGATTTCCTCGAATTCGCCGACGATCACGGCACAATCATTTCTTCCGCGCAGTGGCCTGCCAAATTTGGATATCAGGAAGCGCTGGCGGCAGGCAGCCCTCCAACAGCGCCGTTCTTAAAGGATGAAGAAACACCCTCGGGTCACGCGCTGGGATTGTTGTCGATCCGCATTGTCCCCGCTGGAGATCGCAAGCTCTACGTCATTGGTGGAATCCGCCTGGACCAGAACTTTTTGTCGTCACTGAAGCTGCCCTCGGGAATGCGAGTCATGCTTTACGAAAATGTAGAACATGGCAGCACGTTCGACCCGGCTCACTTTACTACGGCCGGTGCCCCGGTGGCCGATCCGCGAAGACTTGAAGCCTTTATCCACAGCATGCAACAAGGCGGACACGAACAGAGTTCCGCCATCACGTGGAACTCAGGGGAGAACGAACTCTTTCATGCGTTTCCGCTTCCCGGCGAGCACGGGCAATTACTCGGTATCTTGCTCGTGGGCAACTCACGGCACAACTATGTTGAATTTCGCAGCCAGATTCGTTCCGCTGCGCTGCTTGCTGGCGGAGCAGGTTTGCTATTCGCCATAGTTCTCAGCAGCTGGGCAGCGGCACGAGTGACCCGCCCCGTCGTGCAGCTCGCAACCGCGGCACGTCAGGTTGCCGAAGGCGACTGGAGCACGAACGTGGCAGTCCATTCCGCAGATGAGATCGGGCAACTTGCGGATTCTTTCAATCGCATGACCCGCGACCTGCTCGATCAGAGGGAACGCCTGATACAAGCTGAACGCGTGGCCGCGTGGCGCGAACTTGCGCGGCGGCTCGCGCACGAGCTGAAGAATCCGTTATTCCCTCTCCAACTCACGGTGGAAAATCTTTTGCGGGCCCGCGAACAGTCTCACGGGCAGTTCGACGACATTTTTCGCGAAAGCGCGGCGACGCTGCTTGCAGAAGTTGGGAATCTGAAACACATCATCAGCCGCTTTAGCGATTTTTCCAAGATGCCACAACCGCAATTTCAGTCGGTGAATGTGAACGACGTGGTCGATAAAACATTGAAGACATTCCAGGCACAAATGGAGAGCTGCGGGGTCGTGTGTAAACGAGAACTCTCAGCCGCCGAGCCGATAGCTGCCGATACCGACCTGCTGCATCGCGCGGTATCGAATCTCATTTCAAATGCCATTGAAGCCATGCCGAACGGCGGCACACTGACCGCGCGTACGGGCATTGACGATACATCTGCTTGCATTGAAATTGCCGATACAGGATCGGGACTATCGCGTGAAGCCGCTGAGCATCTTTTCACGCCATATCACACCAGCAAGCCTCATGGTACCGGGCTTGGACTGGCGATTGTGCAAGGGATTATCAGTGACCACGGTGGGAAAATTACGGTGAACAGCGAGCTTGGGCGAGGCGCAACATTTATCATCGAGCTGCCGCGAAACGCTGACAAGCTTCACGGTGCGAAAGCGGAGAAGGCGTAAGGGACAGAAATTGCCGCGGAAAGCCAACTTGCTGATCGTGGATGACGAAGCGAATACGCTGGCGTCGCTCGCGCGCGCGTTCCGCCTCGCCGGCCACGAAGCCGCTGTTTGTGACAACGCGTCCAAGGCAGTGGAGCTGGCACAGTCAGAGAGTTACGATCTGATTTTCTCTGATGTAGTGATGCCTGGCAAAGATGGGCTAGCGCTGCTTGAAGAGCTTCGAACTCAAGGCGTTACCACTCCCGTAGTGATGATGTCCGGTCAGGCGCAGATCGAAATGGCGGTACGCGCAACCAAGCTGGGTGCAATCGATTTTCTTGAGAAGCCGATCTCGACCGACAAGCTCTTGCTCACAGTTGGAAATGCCCTGAAGCTGCAGCGGCTTGAGGCAGAAAACCGCCAGCTTCGCCAACGACTCGGTGATCACGAAATCGTCTGGACCGGCGAGGCGATGAAAACTGTTATGGCCCAGGTTGACCGCGTCGCACCGACAGAAACTCGCGTTTGCATTCTCGGCGAAACCGGCACGGGGAAGGAACTCATCGCTCGCACACTGCATGAAAAAGGCCCGCGCGCGGGTGGGCCATTTGTAGCTTTAAATTGCGCGGCGATACCAGCCGAACTGATTGAATCCGAGCTATTCGGACACGAGAAGGGCTCATTCACCGGTGCGGCGATGCGTCATATCGGCAAGTTCGAGCAGGCCGACCACGGCACTCTGCTCCTTGACGAGATCGGGGACATGCCGGTCGCCATGCAGGCCAAGCTTCTGCGGGTGCTTGAGGAAGGGGAAGTTGAGCGCATCGGCACGACGAAGCCGACCCGCATAGATGTCCGCGTAGTCGTGGCAACGCACCGCAATTTAGACGCACTGGTGCGCGAAGGCAAGTTTCGGCAGGACCTGTTCCATCGCGTTGTCGTTTTTCCAATTACGCTTCCGCCATTGCGCGAACGCCGCGAGGATATCCCGGCGCTGATCGCGCATTTCGCAAACCAAGTCTGTGCGCAGAACAACTGGCGGCCAGTGGGGTTTAGTGACGAGGCAGTTTTGGCTTTGAAAGAGTACTCGTGGCCTGGCAATATTCGCGAACTGAGAAATATGGTTGAGCGATTAATGCTGCTCAACACCGGCGATGAGGTTGGGATGGAAACGGTGAGGCTGGTACTCGGACAAACTGACATCTCCGCGAAAATACGCGCATCAGGGACCCTTGCGGAACAGGTGGAAGATTTCGAGCGTGAGGTAATTCTTTTGGAGCTGAAACAGAGCGGGTTTCACATGACCAACGCGGCGAAGAGGCTCGGACTCGAACGCAGCCATCTTTACAAGAAAGCAGAACAACTCGGTATCGATATCCGCAAACAGCGGCGTGAAGACGAAGAATAAGCGGATTTAGCCCGGTTCAAATTCCAGTTTCCACGTCAGCGAGAGAGTCCGAGATAGTTCCCGTAACCCACAATTACTGTCGATCCGACCAGTAGAAGCAGCGCCAACGTAAGCAACTGTCCCGCGCGAGTTCCAGCACCTTTCCATTCCTTGAAGCCGATGCCCCACAGGCTGCTAAAGATAATGATGCTGGCCATGTGCAGCGTCCAACTCGAGAACTTATAGCGGCCCATCTGGCTTTCGCCCATGGTGTAAAAGAAAAACTGGAGATACCAAGTCGTGCCGGCCAAGGCGCATAGGAGATAGTTGCGCAACATCGGGGCGTGGACTTCTGTCACATGCCGCGATTCCACCATCACAGCCACTGGTGCGCCGCCAGACCGCGATGAAGCAGCGTGCTCAACCACCTCGCGGCTGGGTGCGTCTACGGCGGTTTCGATGATCGTTTCCGGTTTTTTACCACCTTGTCGAATTCGCGAAGTGAAATATTGATAACCAGTCTTGTTGCGGGTCAGCAAGATGAGGCACCAAACGAAATTCGTAAGAAACCCGCCGACAAGCACGATTACAAGAACTGGCAGTCCTTGCCACAACTCCGCAGTGCCGTGTTGCAATGTGAGTGTTTTGATCGGGTCTCCCGCAGCCAGGCCATAAGCGAAGCAGGCGCTCATCACACCAGAGAGCACGGCGACACCGACCCCCTTTCGCAGATCAAATTCCTGGATGGCGGCCCTCTGTTGTTCCGGCGACATCACGCGCTCTTTTGAAATGCCCGCCAGTCCTGCCGCCCCGATCCCTAGCAGACACACGAAAATTCCGAAGAGGATAACGCGGCCTGAGGTCGTTCCAACGACTTGGATCATGAACTCGCCGCGGAAGATCGGCGGCATCAGAGTGCCGAAGGCGGCACACAGCCCAAGGACCACAGCCATGCCCAGAGATAATCCGAGATAGCGCATGGTCAAGCCGAATGTGAGTCCGCCCACTCCCCACAGTAAGCCGAAACAAAACGCCCAGAACAACGCG
The DNA here is from genome assembly GCA_003224815.1 of Acidobacteriota bacterium. Classification (GTDB taxonomy): domain Bacteria; phylum Acidobacteriota; class Terriglobia; order Terriglobales; family Acidobacteriaceae; genus Gp1-AA145. Next base: position 4,005 of record QHZW01000280.1, read on the forward strand.
GAAGCAGGCGCTTCTCCTAATACAGCCAACAAGTCCTTGGTGAGTAACGATGCGAGAATCCAGGGAGCGATGATCCAACTGAAGAAGCCGCCGGCCAGCCAATAAGTTTCCCATGCCCAGCGTTTGACGCCACGGTAGGGCACGTAGAAGCTGCCTGACGCCAGACCACCAAGCCAGTGATAGACAACTCCTACAACCGGGTTTGCCGCCATGATGAAGAAGTCTTTCATTTCCCGCTGCCATCTTTCGTTGACCTCGCGTCCAGCCATGCCCGCGCGGGCGCGATCAAAATCTTCGGTTTCAAGATATCCCACTAGCAGACCGTCCTCGCGAAGAAACAATGAATAGTTGTTCCATCCGGTCTCCCGAAGAGCGTCGAGCATCTCCGGCCAGACGGCGCGATGCCGCCGCTTGTATTCGTCCAAACGATCCGGCTTCACTTGCAGGACAAAGCAAACTCGCTTCATAGAATTGTCAGCGGAGAAAAGCCTCCGGCAGCCCGCCATCCACAGGAATAATGTGGCCGGTTGTTTTTGCGCTCTGATCGCTTAACAACCACACGATTGCGTTGGCGCAATCCTGAGGCATGATCGGACGCTTGGTTAACGTGCGCTGCGCGTAGAAGTCTGCGAGCTTGTTGCGCAGTTCCTCAGTGCTTTCGGATTCTGAAAAACTGATCTTGTATTTCTCCAGTGATTGCATCACGCGGTCGCGGGGAAACATGGTCGAGCCTGCCACCACGGTAGCAGGAGCAATTCCGTTCACGCGCACCAGCGGACTAAGCTTGATCGCCAATTCACGTACGAGATGGCTCAGAGCGGCCTTGCTGGTGTCATAAGCTTCACTTCCCTTCTTCGGGACAGCTGCGTTGGCCGAAGTTGTTAACACCATGGATGACGGCAGGTTTTGGTCTTTGAACACCCAATCAGACTCGCGTGCGACCAAGTAGTTGCCGGTTACATTGACCAAAAACGTGCTCCCCCATTGGGAGTCGCTCAACTCGCCGTCTGGCCCCGGTACGGGATAAATAGCAGCAGTGTTCACCACACCGTCGATTCCGCCGAATTGGGCGATGGTGAACTTCACAGTTTGGGCCAGGCTCTCTGCGGACCCAAGATTCACTCTCGTGTGTGCGACTTGATCTCGGGCGGAAATTGCTCCAGCTTCTTCGGCGACTTTGGTTGCGCCGGCCTCCTCAAAATCAGCAACCACGATATGTGCGCCCTTGCGCGCTAGAAGCAACGTCGCTGCGCGTCCGATCCCGCTTGCGCCTCCGATCACCAGAACAATTTTGCGGCTAAATTCGGCCTCAGGTGGCATGCGCTGTAGCTTGGCTTCCTCTAAGGCCCAATATTCAATTCGAAACGCCTCTAAGCGCGGCAGCGCGACGTAGTTGTGAAAGTGCGTGAACTCTTTTGATTGCTCAGGAGTCTTCGCCTGCGGTAAGGGACTCGGCGCAGCGCCATCTTCTAGAGCATTCGCACCTGCCATCACGTGAATGGCGTTAATGAAGAACTCGGTACTAATCCGCGCTTCTCTCTTGTTTTTTCCAAAACCGAACAGACCAACACCAGGAATGATCACAACTGATGGATTGGTGTCACGCAGCTTGGGAGAGTCCTTGTCTGCATGGGCTTCGTAGTATTTCTTGTAATCGCCGCGATACTGCACCACCTGCTCTTGAATCTGTGACTTCAGAGCATTCACATCTTCTGTCTGCGGGTTCCAGGGGATGAACATCGGAGAGATGCGGGTCCGAAGGAAGTGATCTGGACAACTGGTACCGAGGGCGCCCAATTCGCGTGCCCACTTTGAATTCGCGAATACAAGCGCGTCTTCATGATCGGCGTAATGAGCAATCACGCGCCGATTCGATGAGACAGCTCCGCGCAGCGCAGGCAGAATGCTCACCGCGATTTCACCGCGATCTGGAGCTGCAGAAATCGCGACTCCTCCAAATAATGAGCCCTTCTTTTTCTGATGCTCGAGGACAAACTCTCCCATCTCGTCGATCGTGCGAACGCTGTTCAGGTAACACTCCCGCTGCGTGTTGCCCCACGTGAACAGCCCGTGCCCCCCGAGGATGAGGCCCTCAGCTCCGGGATTCTGCTCGACCGCCTGTTCGATCATCAAGGCAAGTTCAAATCCGGGACGCTGCCACGGCAACCAGGCGATCTTTCGTCCAAACTGTCGGTTAAATTCCGCGAGCTTCTGTTTTCCATTGGCGCTGGCAGCGAGTGCAATCGCCCAATCGGGGTGCAGATGGTCCACATGATCAAAATGCAGAAAAGCGTGCAGAGCTGTATCAATGGACGCCGCTACACGATTCTGCCCAAACGCGGAGATCGGATAGTAGCTCACCATCTCATCTTCGAATTTCTCGCCGCGATAGATCTTCTTCAATTGCTCCAGACGGTCGAGATAAAGAATTGCGAAACCTGACTCCGTGATCGAGCCGATATCTCCGCCGCTGCCTTTGACGGCCAGCACGCGTGTGGGCGAACCAGTAAAGGGGTCCGTGAGTTCAAATTTTGAGCTGGTATTGCCCCCGCCAAAGTTCGTGATGCGCAGATCCGCGCCGAGCAGGTTGGAGCGATAGCGCAAAAGCGCAAGCTGATCATCATCGAGGCTGCGCGCCTTCTGCTCGTCCCATAGATCTTTGAGGTGAACTGCCTCCTGAACTTCAGGCATAGATCATCTCCGTGTAGTGCAGGAAGCGAGCAATTTGTCGCTCCCATTTGTCGGTTTCTCGTGGCTCAAAAGTTTCGATCGGAAACGAGCGCTCGATCATGTTGCGAACCTCGCTGAGAGAACTGGCTGCCTGATTCAGAAGGCGGTTCTTCGAGCCGCCGCCGATAACCCGTATCTCTCGGATAGGTTCTCGAGTCAGTCTCTCCAGGTCGCCGATCACCTGGCGATATTTGAATGCAAGGCTCTCGAGAACGGTCCTTGCGTAAGCACCCGGCGTTTTAGGGCTCGGCTGCTGCGTTCTCGCGCAGAAGTCATCAATCGCTTTGGGCATGTCAGCCGGATGTAAAAAGGACTCGTCGTCCGGGTCAACCAGATGTCCAAACTCAGCCTCACGCGAGGCTAGTTCCATCAATTCGCGGTAATCATAAACCTCCCCGCGTGATGTCCATGAAGACCGACAGCACTGCAGCATCCACAATCCCATTACGTTCTTCAGGAATCGCGTTGTGCCGCATACACCGCCTTCATTTGTAAAATTCAAACGCAGAGCTTCGTTCGTGATGAGCGGGGCATCAAGCTCGGTTCCAACCAACGACCAGGTACCGGAGCTCAAGAATGCAGTGCCATCCCGCGCAATCACCGCAGCTACCGCTGATCCCGTATCATGTGAAGCCGGTGCAATCACAGGCGTGCTCTCGAGTGCGGTGTGCGGTGACAGTTTTTTGGACAACTTGCCTACGAGGGTTCCTGGCTCGATAATTTTGGCGGGCAGGTCGGATGGGAGATCCAGCTTCTCCAGTAGACTGCGCGACCACGCGCGCTTCTCTGCATTCACCATCTGAGTTGTGGTCGCATTTGTGAACTCACACACCGCGTTTCCGGTGAGCCAGTAGTGAAACAGATCGGGGATCGTCAAGAAGGTTCGTGCTGCTTTTAACAATTTGGGCGTGTTTCGTTTTGCCGCAAACAGTTGATACAAGCTGTTAATTGGCATGAACTGAATGCCGGTTTCCTGGTAGATGTCGGATTTTGAAAGTCTCTCGAAAACCAAGTCCATCACGCCATCTGTGCGCTTGTCGCGGTAGTGATAAGGATTCAGCAACAGCTCGCCCCGTTCGCCGAGAAGCGCATAATCCACACCCCAGGCGTCCACGCCGATCCCACTCAGTTCAAATTCCTCTAGACGCGTCAGCGCCTTTCGGATTTCAAGCCAAAGTTTAGGCGCGTCCCAATGCAACGAACCTGAATACTCAACCGGCTCGTTAGGAAAGCGATATACCTCCTCTGTCGTGATCACCCCAGAATGCAGATGCGCGAGGACTGCCCGGCCACTCTCCGCGCCGAGATCGAACGCAAGATATGGCTTGGTTACATCAGGCATAAGATGAAACGCTGTGTGAATTTCTTTCGGCACGTTCTTTGGTGATGCGTTCGAGATAGCCGCTCTCCTGAAACGTTTTCAGCGGATCCTGCGGCAGGCCCTTGGAGGTGCGCCACTCTTGAATTTGCGGACGAACGTCGGTGTTGAAGGCATCCTGCAGCAAAGACTCGGCGCGAATAAGATCACACCTCGTCTGTGCATCGGCGAGTGCGGCATGGTCAACCAGGGCCGCTTTTGCAAATAACTGTTGCGCCATGGTGACGGTCTGAATGGTCTCTTCGATTTTCCCTTTGAGGTTATGGCTCTGGTCAATCATGTACGCGATGTCCGCCCGGGCACCAGTTTCCCACTCGTACGACAGGATCTCGTGAAAAATTCGGAACACCTGGTAAGGATCAATTGAGCCAAGCGTGAGGTCATCATCGGCGTACCGTCGGTCGTTGAAGTGAAAACCGCCGAGCATCTTCTCGGAGAGCAACCATGCCACGATCTGTTCGATGTTCTGCGATTGATAATGATGCCCGGTATCGACCAGCACCTTCGCCTGTGGACCGGCTGTCTTCGACAAATGCATGGACATGCCCCAATCAGCGATATCAGTGTGGTAAAAGGCAGGCTCGAAGGGTTTGTACTCCACCAGCAACCGCTGTTCGGGATAGAGCCGATTGTGACTCTCTTTCAACGCTTCTTCGAACCATTTTTTTCGCTGCCGGATATTTGCTGTCCCAGGATAGTTCGACCCATCTGCGAACCACATCGTAATATCGCGACTGTGCAACTTGCGGGCGATCTCGATGCTGTCAATCGTGTGCTGCAGGGCGTGCTGCCGGATTTCGGGATCGGGATTGCCAAACGATCCGTATTTGTAGATCTGATCTTGGAACAGATTGGTATTAATGGAACCTGCCTGTACACCATATTTCGTCTCAAGTGCGGCAATCGTCTTGGCGGAATTGATACCTTCCGGACAATCCCATAGCACGTGCAGGGCGATCGTCGGGCATACACCGGTTACGCGATGTACTTGCCCCGCATCGCTGAATTTTTCCTCAGTGGTCGCGGCCGCTGCCGGCTGGAGGAACTTGCCAAATCGGGTCCCCGTATTGGCAAACCCCCAAGATGGAATTTCAATTCGAAACTCCTCCAGGGATAGGAAAATTTTCTCTGCATCGCGCCCGGCCATTTTCCGTCCAACCTTTCGCAGGGAGACTACACACCTGTAGCAATCGCGGTCACGCCCTTTCTACAGGAAACCTAGCGTTTCGCAGTGCAGAATACTAACGCCTTGTCTGCGCGAGTGCTATCGACAGACAAACTCAATAAACATTGACGCGCAATGGCTGTCAGAGTTAATGTAACCCAGCCCTCCAGTAAATGGTAGTTTCGTGTTGCAGAATGGATTCTGCTATATTGGCTGCGCTGTTATGAACCCGACCCAGCCAAGCCGCGACCCGTACCTGGTCAAATCGGTCGTACACAGCTCGAAAATACTTTCGGCGTTCCGGTCAGCAGGAGAGGCACTCCCGCTTCGTGAAATCGCAATCCGTAGCGGACTTCCGAAGACGATGGCTTTCCGGCTCCTGTATACGCTGGAAAAATGCGGCATGATCGAAAAGCTCGGCGCCAACCTTTATCAGTCGAGCTTTCGCCCGCTGAAGCAGCGGCTCTGCCGTTTGGGTTACGCGGCGCAGGGCACCGACTATCAGTTTTCCCGCGACGTCACCAGCGGCCTGGAGCGAGCTGCCCAAGCTGAAGGAATTGAGCTCATTTCTCTCGACAATCGTTACAGCGCGAAAATCGCGCAACGCAACGCCGATCTGCTGGTCCGCGAGAAAGTTGATCTCGCGATCGAGTTTCAGACGGATGAAACAGTTGCGCCGATCGTGGCGGCAAAGTATCGCGAGGCCGGAATTCCCATGATCGCGATCGATATCCCGCATCCCGGCGCGACTTATTATGGGGCGAACAACTACGAAGCTGGCTTGATCGGCGGACGTTATCTTGGGCGCTGGGTCAAAGAACACTGGCATTCTGAACTGGATGAAATCATCCTGCTGGAACTGCCTCGCGCCGGAAACCTGCCGCAGATGCGGCTCACAGGAATGCTGGTCGGAATCAATCTGGTGCTTCCTACCGCTAAGAATTGCCGGGTAACTCACCTGAACGGAGATGGCGACCTGGGTCCGAGTTTCGAAGTCGTGCGTAAATACATTCGTGGGTCGCGCTCGCGGCGCCAGGTCGTCGGCGCTATTAATGACGTCAGTGCCATCGGTGCCTTACGGGCCTTTGAAGAGGCTGGCCGCGCCGATACATGCGCCGTTATGGGACAGAATGCATCGCCTGAAGGGCGTGCCGAATTACGTGAGCCGAATACTAGGCTGGTAGGATCGGTGGCATTTTTCCCTGAGCGATACGGCACGGACCTCATCAAGGTCAGCCTGGATATCCTTAATAAGAGACCGGTTCCACCGGCGGTTTTCGTGGAACACAAACTCGTGACTCCAACCACAGTTGAGCACTACTATCCCAACGACAGCCTGATGCAAACCGCTGTT
>QHZW01000281.1 GCA_003224815.1 Acidobacteriota bacterium
TAGCTCAAAACTTAAAACCCTGTCATTCCGAGCGAGCATTCTGATTCCCTTTGCGGATCAGAAACGCAGTCGAGGAACCTGCTTTCCCGAAAAAACCGCGATCACTTCCCGCCTTGCGCCTTGCCGATGATTTCGTCTGCGACCGAGCGGGGCACTTCTTCGTAACGCCCGAAGTGCATCGAGTACTCAGCGCGGCCCTGGGTCGAAGAACGCATGTGCGTGGCGTAACCGAACATTTCCGCCAGCGGCACAATCGACTTGATCACTTGTGAACCGGCACGGTGTTCCATGCCCTCGATGCGGCCGCGGCGCGAACTCAAATCGCCCATGATCGTGCCGGCGAAATCTTCCGGCGTGACCACTTCGACCGCCATCACCGGCTCAAGCAGGACCGGCGAAGCTTTGCGAGCCGCTTCTTTGAACGCCATCGAACCGGCGATCTTAAACGCCATCTCGTTCGAGTCAACTTCGTGATAGCTGCCGTCGTACAGCGTGACTTTCACATCGACGACCGGATAGCCCGCCAGCACTCCGCCTTCGAGCGCTTCCTGAATTCCCTGGTCCACCGGCTTGATGTATTCCTTCGGGACTGTCCCGCCGACGATATCGTTGATGAACTCGTAGCCCTTGCCCGGCTCTTGCGGATCGAGCTTGATCTTGACATGACCGTACTGGCCGCGTCCGCCGGTCTGACGGATGTATTTGCCTTCGGCTTCAGCGTGCTTGCGAATCGTTTCGCGATACGCCACCTGCGGCTTGCCGACGTTGGCCTCGACTTTGTACTCGCGCATCATGCGGTCGATGATGATCTCGAGGTGCAACTCGCCCATGCCGCTGATGATGGTTTGTCCGCTGTCGGGGTCGGTGTGAACTTTAAAAGTGGGATCTTCCTGGGCCAGCTTGCTTAGCGCCACGCCCATTTTTTCCTGATCGGCCTTGGTCTTCGGCTCGACCGCAACGTGAATCACCGGGACCGCAAACTCGATTGATTCCAGCGCAACCGGGTGCTTGGCATCACTGATCGTATCGCCGGTCGAGACGTTCTTCAGGCCAACGGCCGCGCAGATGTCGCCAGCCAGAATTTCCTGGATATCTTCGCGCTTGTTGGCGTGCATCTTGAGCAGGCGGCCAATGCGCTCATTTCTTTGTGTACGCGAGTTAAGAACAGAATCGCCGGACTTCAGAATCCCCGAGTAAACGCGAATAAAGGTCAACTGGCCAACGTAAAGATCGGCCATGATCTTGAACGCCAGCGCCGAGAACGGCTCGTCGTCTGAAGCTTTGCGCGTGATCTGCTTGCCCGACTCAGGCTCGGTTCCGTGAGTTTCTGGAACGTCGAGCGGCGAAGGCAGATAATCAACCACGGCGTCGAGCAGCGGCTGCACGCCTTTGTTCTTGAATGCGGTTCCGACTACAACCGGGAATACTTTCAGCGCGATAGTTGATTTCCGCAGCGAAGCTTTTAGTTCAGCTGCAGAAATTTCTTCGCCTTCCAGAAACTTGTGCAGCATGTCGTCGTCATTTTCAGCGACGGTTTCAACCAGCGCGGCGTGGAATGCTTCGGCTTTCTTCTTCAGTTCGGCGGGAACCTCTTCGGTGACATACTCCGCTCCCATAGTCTCGTCTTTCCACACGATGGCCTTCATGGTGAGGAGATCAACTACGCCCTTAAACTTGTCTTCTTGTCCGATTGGAATTTGAATCGCTACCGGCTTGGCGTTGAGGCGCTTGCGGAGAGTATCGACGGCATGCTCGAAATCAGCACCCATCTTGTCGATCTTGTTGATGAAACAAATTCGCGGGACACCGTATTTATCGGCCTGCCGCCAAACTTTTTCCGATTGCGGCTGCACGCCATGAACAGCGTCAAACACAGCGACTGCTCCGTCGAGCACGCGTAATGAGCGCTCAACTTCGGCGGTGAAATCCACGTGGCCGGGAGTGTCAATGATGTTAATGCGAATGTCGCGCCAGGTGCAGGTGGTGGCAGCAGATGTAATAGTGATGCCGCGCTCCTGCTCCTGCTCCATCCAGTCCATGGTCGCAGTGCCTTCGTGGACCTCTCCGATGCGGTGCGTCCTTCCGGTATAAAAAAGGATGCGCTCAGTCGTAGTGGTCTTGCCGGCATCGATGTGGGCCATGATGCCGATATTTCTGCAGCGATCTAATGGAACTGTTCTGGACACAGATTTCTTCTTCTCGTCCTTGCGGACTTCCTGTTCGCCGATCGTGTTAGCTGGACTGCTCAAAATTGCACCTAAATTTGGTAATTGTGTAATCGGGTAATTTGGCAATTGAAAATTCGAACGATCCGAAAATTACCAAATTACTCAATCGCTTCCTACCACCTGTAATGCGCAAAGGCCTTGTTCGCTTCGGCCATGCGGTGTACGTCTTCTTTCTTTTTGATTGCCGCGCCCTTGCCATTAGCGGCGTCGAGCAATTCGTTACTCAATTTATCGATCATGCCCTTCTCAGCGCGTCCGCGGGAGTAAGTCACCAGCCAGCGAATCGCAAGCGAAGTGCGGCGATCGGGATTGACCTCAACCGGCACCTGATAGTTCGCACCACCCACGCGGCGGGTCTTCACTTCGAGCAGCGGCTTGGCGTTCTCGACGGCCTTTTTGAAAAGCTTCAGGGCCTCGTCACCGCCCTTCTGCTGGAGTCGGCTCATAGATTCGTAAACGATCTTCTCGGCAGTGCTCTTCTTCCCCTGGTACATCATTGAATTAACGAACTTCGTCACCAGGTCAGAGCCGTAAACCGGATCGGGCTCGACCGTACGCTTGGCGATATGTCCTTTGCGAGGCATTCAGCTCTTATCCCTTCTTCGGCCGTTTCGCTCCGTATTTCGAGCGACCTTGCATGCGGTTCGCGACGCCCACGGCGTCCAGCGTTCCGCGAATCACGTGATAACGCACGCCCGGCAGGTCTTTCACGCGGCCACCGCGGATCAGCACAATCGAGTGCTCCTGCAGATTGTGGCCGACGCCCGGGATGTAAGTCGTCACCTCAATGCCATTTGTCAAACGGACGCGAGCAACTTTGCGAAGCGCAGAGTTCGGCTTCTTCGGGGTTTGCGTGTAAACGCGGGTGCAGACGCCGCGTTTTTGCGGGCACGACTGCAACGCGGGGCTCGCGGTTTTATACCGCGGACGCTTCCTTCCCGCCTTCACCAACTGATTAAAAGTAGGCACGCTTTCGACTCCTCGACACTGCTATCCCCGCCAGCGCAGAAAAACGCGCCGGACGGGCACGATGTCCAAATTCCTGGATCTATCTCAGGATCGCTGGATGACTTGCGCCATCCATACTTCCGGCTGCGAACAATACCGGAGAATTAATTTGCCCTTTGACAGGTCTGACGACGGTGGCTGCAAGCCTTAATACATAAGGAGAAGCTCCGTTTCGTCAGCTTGCTCCGCATAGTCTCCCTTGACGGGAGCGGTTCGCGGAACGTTTTCAGCGAGGGCGTCTTCAAACGTCAGAAGACGTTGTTTCTTTTCAACCTTAACTGCGCTTTCCGGTGTCCGCCACGCGCAAGGCAAACATGGACACAGGGGTAGACCAGCCAGGGTAACTCGCGGAACTGTTCAAATATAGCAACCCGCGAACGAGAACGTCAACCCGACATTCGAATTCTGGCGCTCGGCAGGAGCTAAACCGTCACCGCGCAGACTCGCGCCTCGACTTTTCAGAACTTGGAGATGTCAGAATTGCTGAGTTGATACCCTAATCTCTTCAAGATTTCCAGTTGCGTGCATCTCACCTTCAAGGCGAACAACTCCAGTTACACAGGCGGACGAAGTTGCCGAAAAAATCCTCTGCCTCTACACTGAGAGTTTTCCGGAACACGTCTGTTTTCATCTCCTCTCGAAAGGTATTCATGGGTCGGTTCGCGTTCGGCAGATCTCTGAGTCTTACAATCCTTGGGATTGCAGGATGTATTCTCCTAGTCGGTTGCGGAGGCGGCAGCTCCACCCAGGTGGTCACGAACGAGGTCCCAGCCGTCGTAAATCTCGCGCCGAGACCTGATGCGTCTTTGGAGGTCGGCAAGACCCTGACGTTTACCGCAGCTGCACAGAATTCTGCAGGGAACGCTATCCGGGAGACGTTTTCCTATCAATCAAGCGCGCCCAACATTGTGACGGTTTCGAGCGGCGGGATCGCGTGTGCCGGCACATGGGATTCGCTGACAGCCCCAAGCGTCTGCACTCCGGGTTCAACTGGCGTGGCCCAAATTACCGCAGTAGCCCGGGGAGTTCCGAGCGCGCCGGTAACGGTTTACGTTCATCAGCACGTCACCAGCGTTGTTATCAGCAAGTTGCCGAACCAACCGCCCACGCTTTCCACCAGCTGTCTTTCGAAACGAGCCCCTTCCGGCAATCCGGAAAGCACGCTGTATCAGGCCTTCGCTTTCAATG